>JBELEU010000045.1:0-12961 GCA_042093455.1 Crocinitomicaceae bacterium
CCATTCTTCCAAGAGATGTTTCTGTTATTAATGGATGGTCTGTGAATCCAGATTTTCATGCGAGGTTTTCAGCTCTAAAAAGAACTTATTTATATATTATATCAACTCAGAAGAATCCATTTGACGATAAGTTTTCATATTTAATTAAAGAAAATTTAGACGTTGATTTGATGAATAAGTGTGCAGATGAGCTTTTAAAACACAAAGATTTCACATCTTTCAGCAAGGTGAATACAGATGTCAACAACAATTTATGTGAGATTTTTGAATGTTTTTGGACGAAAAAGGAAAAACAGTTGATTTTTCAAATTTCAGCAAATCGTTTTTTAAGAAATATGGTGCGAGCAATTGTTGGTACCATGTTAGATGTTGGAAAGGGGAGGCTATCACTCAATGATTTTAAGTCAATAATTAAAGATCAAGACAGATCTAGTGCAGGAAGTTCTGCACCAGCAAAAGGCTTGTTTTTGAATAAAGTTAAATATCCAAACTGGCCATGAGTAAGACTTCAAAAAAAGCATGGGATGGTCAATTGTTTAAGAGGGTTTTAGCTACTTCAAAACCCCATCGTAATTTATTATACACTGGTTTATTTCTTACTGTTTTTTTAGCGGTGTTATCTCCTTTAAGACCTTATATTATTGGGAAGTTAGTAGGGGAGTATGTTTTTGTGGGAGATGCTTCTGCATTGCTAAACGGTACACTTCTTGTTGTTGGTATTCTGTTCATAGAATCACTTATGTTGATCGCTCTATCTTACTTGTCAAGTGATTTAGGACAAAGGGTGGTGAAAGATTTAAGAGATAAATTATTTGAACATATCAACAGACTAAGGTTGAGGTATTTTGATCAACACCCAATAGGTATGTTAGTGACAAGATCTGTTAGCGACATGGAAACGGTTGCTGAAATATTTTCTCAAGGAATTCTTGTTATTGTTGGTGACTTACTAAAGCTTTTTGGGGTTTTGTCATTTATGTTTTACATAAACTGGGAATTGACCTTAATAGTTTTAATTCCTATTCCATTGCTTGTCTTTTCGACAAATGTTTTTAAAAGGGCAATTAAAAAATCATTTCAAGAGGTCAGAAAACAAGTTTCATCTTTAAATACATTTGTTCAGGAGCACATTACTGGAATGAATGTTGTTCAAATATTTAGCAGAGAAGAAATTGAGGCAGATAAGTTTAAAACTATAAATAACAAGCATAAAAAAGCCCATTTTAAAGGAATTATGGCCTATTATTTTTTTTTTCCAGTTGTTGAAACGTTAAGTGCTCTATCAATTGCTTTGCTTGTATTGTACTCTGTTCGAACTATTTCTTACGGTGGAACAGATTATTCTAAGGTGATAACTGATATGATGTCCTTCATATTATATGTTCATATGTTGTTTAGGCCTATTAGGATGTTGGCGGATAGGTTCAATACTTTACAAATGGGTATGGTTGGAGCAGGAAGGGTTTTTGATTTACTTGATAATACAGATTTTATTAAGCAAAATGATCAAATGTTACTCACCAATATTAAGGGTGATATTGAATTTAAAAATGTCCATTTTTCATATGATGAAGTTCATCAAGTATTAAAAGGAATTTCATTTAAGGTTAATTCTGGTCAAACGATAGCGGTTGTTGGTCCCACGGGTGCAGGAAAAACATCATTAATAAATTTAATTTCAAGATTTTACGAATTTCAATCTGGTGAAATAATCCTCGATGGAAAAGACATTAGATCAATTGATTTGTCTTCACTAAGATCCAAAATAGCAATTGTTTTACAAGATGTTTTTTTATATAACGCCAGTATTATAGAAAATATCACACTTGGTAATAAAAATATTTCCAAAGAAAAAATCATCAAATCTGCTAAATTGGTAGGGGTTCATGATTTTATTATTTCATTAAATGGAGGTTATGATTTTATCGTAAAAGAAAGGGGAGGGGTTCTTTCAACAGGGCAAAGACAATTGATTTCTTTTTTAAGAGCTTACGTTTATGATCCTGAAGTTTTAATATTAGATGAAGCTACCTCTTCTATTGATTCTGAATCTGAAGAATTAATACAGAATGCAACATTTGAACTTACAAAAAATAGAACTTCAATCATAATAGCTCACAGGCTATCAACTATTAAAAATGCTGATGTTATAATGGTTATGGATGAAGGAAATATTGTAGAGTCAGGTAGTCACAAGGAATTGATCTCTTTAAATGGTAAATACGCTAAATTATACGAAAATCAATTTTTAAAAGAACTGGAAAAAAACTATTAGCTGTAAATACGTTTTAAATATTCTTTAGTATGAGATGCTACATCATTTGAAACGAAATCTCTTAATGTTCCTTGAAATAAAAGGTCACCCCCTTTATTGCCTCCTTCTTTACCTAAATCTATAATCCAGTCTGCAGATTTAATGATGTCTAAATTGTGTTCAATGATAATCACATGGTGTCCCATCTCTACCAAGTCATTTAATGCTTTAATAAGTTTTTGAACGTCATGAAAGTGTAAGCCAGTTGTGGGTTCGTCAAAAATGAATAGTTTTTTTTGTGTTGATTTCCGTTGGCATAAAAATGAAGCTAATTTGATACGTTGAGCTTCACCACCACTAAGGGTGTTAGATGATTGACCCAATTGTACATACTCCAATCCAACGTCTTTTAAAGCTAAAAGTTTAGTGAATATTTTCTCATTCAACCTGTCTTTTTCATTGAAAAAATTTAAACTTTCTTCAATAGTCATTTCAAGAACATCAGAAATGCTTTTTCCTTTATATTTAACTTCTAATATGTTGTCCTTAAACCTTTTTCCATTGCATTCATCACATAGCAAATTCACATCTGCCATAAATTGCATAGAAATGGTTATTTTACCTTCTCCAAGGCACTTTTCACATCTTCCCCCATCTACGTTGAAACTAAAGTTTCCTGCCTTAAATCCATTTAATTTAGCTTGTTGTTCGTTGGCGTATAATTGCCTAATTTCATCGTATGCCTTAACATAAGTTACAGGGTTAGAACGAGAGCTTTTTCCAATAGGGTTTTGATCAATGAACTCAACACTTTCAATAAGTTGTAAGTCACCAAATATTTCTTCGCAGTGAAGGGCTTTATCTACGTCTGAACTTATTAGCTTTTTTAGGAATGGATACAATATTTCTGTAATCAATGTCGATTTGCCACTTCCGCTTACACCAGTTACAACAGTGATTGTGTTTAGAGGAATAGTTACGTTAATGTTTTTAAGATTGTGAAGGTAGGCACCTTTAATATGTATGTTATTGTTAGATTTCCTAATTACATTAGGGATTGTTATTGTTTTTTTGCCTGTCAAATATTGAGCAGTTAAACTTTCTTCACTTTCTATTAAATCGTTATGATTCCCTTGAAAAACAATCTCTCCTCCATTTCTTCCAGCATCTGGACCAATATCAATTATTTCATCAGCAGCTTTCATCATGTCTTCATCGTGCTCTACTACTATTACAGAATTACCTAAATCTCTCAATTTTTTTAATACTGATATTAACTGTTGGCTATCTTTTGGATGAAGTCCAATTGAGGGTTCATCTAAGATGTACATTGAGCCAATAAGTGATGATCCAATTGATGTGGCTAAGTTTATTCTCTGTGATTCCCCACCTGAAAGAGAATTCGATGGTCTATCAAGGGTTAGGTACCCAAGCCCAACGTCAGTTAAATAGTCCAATCGGGTTTTAATTTCATTGATTAGTCTGTCTGCTATTTTTTTCTCATTTTGATCAAACTCTAATGTTAAAAATACTTTTGAGGCCTCTTTAATATCCATTTTAATTATATCAGTAATGGATAGCCCTTTAATTTTAACATAAGACGCATCAGCTCTTAGTCTTGAACCATTGCACGAGTTACATTTGGTTTTGCCTCTGTATCTAGAAAGCATTACTCTATATTGAATTTTGTAAGAATTTTTTTCAAGGTATTCGAAGAACTCATCTAAACCTTTAAAAAATTCATTTCCTGTCCAAAGTAATTCATAGTTTTGTTCACTTAGCTCACGTATTGGTTTATGAACTGGAAAGTCAAAATTATGAGCCATGTTTAATAAATCATCTTTCCAAGCACTCATTTTCTCCCCTCGCCAGCAAACTATTCCATTTTCTAGAACAGATAAGTTGGGGTTGGGTATTACTAAATCATGATTTATTCCTAACACTTTGCCAAATCCTTCACATTTTTTGCAAGCCCCATAGGGGTTGTTGAAAGAAAAGAAATCCAATGAAGGTTCTTCAAACTGAATATTGTCTTTGATGAACTGATTGTTAAAGTTTCTTGAAACAATTTCTTCAGAAAAAACAATAACATCACAACTTCCTTTCCCTTCGTGGAAAGCGATTTCTAAAGAGTCATAAATTCTAGATTTATTTTCCTCGGTTTTTTTATTTGAAACCCTATCAACTACAAGAAAAAGGGGAGAGTCGAGTAAAAGTGAATCGGTAAGTGGGACTATTTTGTTGTTTTGAAATGCTCTTGAGAACCCTTGCTGTATGTAAATATTGATCTGTTCTTTTAGTGTTCTTCCTTTAGGTTCTGGAATAGGAGAAGAAATTGCAATTTTAGATTTTTCAGGTTGATTGAAAATCCAATTAATGACATCTTCGGGGTAGTCTTTAGTAACAATGGTATTACTAATAGGTGAAATAGTTTTTCCAATTCTTGCAAAAAGTAGCTTTAAATAGTCGTAGATTTCAGTAGTTGTTCCAACAGTACTTCTTGTGTTAGATGAATTTACTTTTTGTTCAATTGCAATAGCTGGTGATATGCCTTTAATGTCATCAACATCAGGTTTTTCCATTCTTCCTAAAAATAACCTAGCATAAGCACTAAGGCTTTCTATATATCTTCGATGACCTTCAGCATAAAGAGTGTCAAATGCCAATGAAGATTTGCCTGAACCTGATACACCTGTTATTACAGTAAGCTTATTTCTTGGGATAGCTACAGAGATGTTTTTTAAGTTGTGTACTCTCGCGCCTTTGATTAATATATGAGTATCAGTTGTTTTTTTCAAGCTAGTTTTAATCATGTGAAACGCAAAAGTAAAATAATTGTTTTCTGATGTGACTAATGTTTACTATATTTGACATAATTAATCATAAACAACTGCCTATAGGATACATCTACTCTAATTAATTTTTTAAACAATTATAATTAATAATATAGAGTTATGTGCAATTCTGATATAGGTGATAATCAACTGATAGTAAATTTTGTAAAAGGGGATAGTAAGTCATTTGACTTGCTTCTAAGTAAATATCAATCAAGGGTGTTTTCATACATCATTCAATTGGTTCAAGACCATGATTTAGCCAATGATATTTTTCAAGATGTTTTTATAAAGGTGGTTACTCACCTAAAGAGAAAGTCGTATAATCACCAAGGTAAATTTCTTTCATGGGTTTTAAGGATTGCTCACAATCAAGTTATTGACCACTTTAGGAAAGATGCTAAAATGCCATCTGTTGGTAAAAATTCTTCTAACGAAGATTTTAACATTTTTGATGTGTTAAAGTTAGAGGAGGCATCCATTGAAGACGAGATTATTCAAACCCAAATATTAGCCGATGTCCGAAGTTTAGTCAGCCAACTACCTAAAGATCAAATGGACGTTGTTCAAATGAGGTATTTTTCAGGAATGAGTTTTCAAGATATTGCGGATAAGAGTGATGTTTCGATCAATACAGCACTAGGAAGAATGAGATATGCACTCATTAATTTGAGAAAAATGATGAAGGAAAAAAACATTGTTTTGGTAGAGTAATTCAAACAATATTTTTTTTGTTATAGCGTTTACAGGTAAACAAATAAGCCTATGGTAACAAAAACTACTAAAAAAAATTCTTTAGCAACAAATTTTAACCCCTCAAAGTCATCTTTGCAAACTATCAGGTCTTTTGCAAGGTCTTTCCAAAGCAAAAACTCTGAATTACTTGAAGAAAACTTAGATTGGGTATTAAATTAAACTTTGAAGTTATCAGCTACAATTAGTTCTTTTGTGCCATGACTCCAATTGTAAAATCCTTCACCGGATTTAACTCCTTTTTTCCCAGCAGTCACCATATTGACTAGAAGTGGACATGGTGCATATTTTGGGTTGCCAAAACCGTCTTTTAGCACTTCTAGTATGGCCAAGCATACGTCCAGTCCGATAAAGTCAGCCAATTGAAGAGGCCCCATTGGATGTGCCATACCTAATTTCATAACCGTATCAATTTCATGTACGCCTGCTACTCCTTCATGAAGTGTAATAATAGCTTCATTAATCATTGGCATCAATATTTTATTGGCAACAAATCCTGGGTAATCGTTTACTTCAACAGGTATCTTTCCAATATTTTTTGAAAGTTCCATTATGGTTTCAAGAACTGTGTTTGAAGTTGAATAGCCTTTAATTACCTCAACTAGTTTCATTACTGGTACTGGATTCATGAAATGCATTCCAATAACTTTGTCAGGTCGGTTGGTGTCAGCAGCAATTTTAGTGATAGAAATGGAAGAAGTATTTGTAGCTAATATGCAATTTTCTGGTGAGTGTTGGTCCATCTCTTTGAATATAGCTGATTTAATGTTCATGTTTTCAGTTGCAGCCTCAACAACTAATTCAGCATTTGCCACTCCTTCTTTAAGTTGGGTGTAGGTAGTTAGATTGTTTAAAGTATTGTTTTTTACTTCTTCAGTAATCTTTTCTTTGCTTAGCATTCTATCTAAGTTTTTTGAAATTGTAGAGATTGCTTTTTCTAAAGCCACAGAAGAAACATCAATTAAGTTTACTTTGTATCCGTTTTGTGCAAAAACATGAGCAATACCATTTCCCATTGTTCCTGCACCTATTACTGAAATATTTTGCATGAATTATGTTTTGTTTTTAGCAAATATAAAATTTGATTTTTAATTACTTGCCAGAACCTTTCAACATGATGATTATTGTGTAAAATAAAATTTTAAAATCAAGAAGAAGCGACATGTTCTCAACGTATAATAAGTCAAACTTTAACCTTGAAATCATTTCATCAACATTTTCAGCATATCCGTATTTAACTTGTCCCCAACTTGTTATTCCTGGCTTAACTTTCTTTATGTGTTTGTAATGTGGGGCTTGCTCTAAAATTAAATTTATGTAGTGTTGTCGTTCAGGTCTAGGTCCAACCAACGACATTTCGCTTTTTATTACATTAAAAAATTGTGGAATTTCGTCTAGCCTTGACTTCCTCATTAATTTTCCAATTGGGGTAATTCTTTTGTCATGCTGACTGGAAAGTTGAGGGCCTTTAATTTCTGAATCTTTAAACATGGACCTAAATTTTAATATAAAAAAAGGTTTTCCGTTTAAGCCAATTCGTTGTTGCTTGTAAATTATGGGTCCTTTAGAACTTAGTTTTACAAATAATGATAGTAAAATAAAAACGGGTAACAGTATAGCAATTGCTACTATTGAAATGCTAACATCCATAAATCTCTTTAGGGATTTTTGCCATGCTGGCATTATTTCAGGATTAATTTCAATAAGTAATGCTCCAAAAATGGAATTCATTTTAACAGACCCTGTCAAAATATTATACATGTCTGCAATAACTTTTATTTTGACATTTAAATCAGCTAAATCGTTAATTATTTTATTTATTTTATCATGTTCTTTTGGTTCAGTTGCAATGATAACTTCTTCAATTTTTGATTTTTTAATGATTTTTTCTAGAACACTATAGTCTCCAAGTTTTGGAAGTTTTGTTTCTGTCATTTTATCAGCTGATCCGTTAATAGTTACGTAGCCTATCATTTGATTTCCTGCTGATTTTTTCATGTTTTTTAATTCCTGAAATATTTCTAGAGCTTTTATGTTGCTACCAATTATAATAGTTGGAAAACCTATTTTTCTTGAATGGATTTTATGTACTATTCTTGAAGTAATTACAAATCTAGGAATAAGTGTAATTACAGCATGAATACTAAATAGTCCTATAATTCTTATGTAATGATCTTGATAAGAAGGGTTTTGATCATCTAGAAGGAAAGCGAAAAAAATGAAAAAAGTCCCAATTAACGATAACAATAGAGTTTGAGATACCTCTTTAATTCTGTGTCTTCTATAAATGTTTTTGTAAGCTCCAAATGCAAAATATAAGATAAGCCATATAATAGGAATGATTACAATTGATAGTTTGAATTTTTCATCAATTTCAAAAGGTTGGTTTTCAATAATTCGTTTTCTAAAAAAATTAAATAGAGACCAGGCAAAAGTTGCAGAAATCCAATCTGAAAATAAATAGGCAATCCATAGTTTTTTATTTTTCATTGTCTATAGATTACTTTGATGTTGTCAAGTCTAATTTTTATATCATCATTTCCTTGGCTATTGCTTACCGCTATGTATAGGTCAAATTCATCTGCACTAGTAAAGAAATTTGTAGCATCTGATATGAATAAGTAAGTTTTATTCCAAGTATCAAGAGTGTCAGTTGATGTTGGATAGAGTGTGATAATAGGTTGTCTCTCATAGGCAGAGAGGCTGCCGTCTTTGTGCAATACCCCAACGGCAAAAGGGAAATTACAACTGTAATTCATTTCAATGTAAGCAGGTATATTGAGATTTTTCGGGAAATTGTTAAAGTCTAATACGTCAGTTCGAAGTTCACAATAATAGTTGCTTGCATCCATGTCAATTGCACCGGATTTACCTTCAAAAATTTCATTTGATGGAGAACTTATTATGGTGATATCAGCATCACTATTAATAAATGGACTAAATCTTGCCTGAGGATCTTCAAAGTCTTCGATCCAAATGTATAAATCGTTTTCGTAAGTAGATTCAGGAAATATTTCAATTATACTATCGGGTATTAGATCGATGGTCTCAGTGAAAGAAGTATAGAAAGGATATTTTTCTCTGTCAGCTGAAATTCCATTTTTTTTAATTCCTGGGTAGATTGTTACGTTATGACTGCCTTCATAGTGTAGTGGTAGAGTTGCAGGTAATTCATAAACCCCTTCAAGGTTACCATCAACATAAATCCAGGCATCTGTTATTTTTTCACTTTGAGAACCTTCTAAGCTGTTAGATATTGAAAATGCTATGTCCTCAATGTGAATAAAAGAAGGTATTTTTTCAGGCTGATCAATTAATCGACAACTTGAAATGAATCCAATAAATAGTATAAATAATATTCTTATTGCCATTGTAATTTCAACGCTAAATTAATACTAAATATTGTATTGTTAGGTTTAGATGGTCTTTGAAATTTTTTCTTCAATTTCTAAAGCTAGTTTTAGACATTGTTGTGCTGAGTGCAGACTTACTTCAGGTTCCAGATCGTTTGCAATGCAATTAACAAATGATTTTAACTCCTCTTCAATAGCATTTATTTCAGTAGGAGCTTCTTTTTGAATTTTTATTTGTTTCTTCCCTTTGTCTCCTAAATCTATAATTGGAAGAAATGAATCGTTTTCTTGAGCATCTTCCATGCTGATAAATTCATATTTCTTTTTGAGAAAATCTATTGAAATATAGGCATCATTTTGAAAAAACCTGGATTTTCTCATGCTCTTAAGAGACATTCTGCTTGCAGTAATATTTGCAACACACCCGTCCATAAATTCAATTCTTGCGTTTGCAATATCAGCAGACTCACTAATAATAGACACTCCACTTGCGTGTATATTTTGGATAGGCTGATTTACTACATTTAGTAGAATATCCAAATCATGAATCATCAAGTCTAAAACAACTGAAACATCAGTTCCTCTTGGATTGAAAGTAGCTAATCGATGGGTTTCGATAAACTTTGGTTTGTTAATGTATTGCTTAGCATTTGAAAATGCAGGGTTAAAACGTTCAACATGTCCTACTTGGGCTTTAACTGCAGCTTCCTCCGAAAGCTTAATTAATTCTCTGACTTCATTTAAAGTGTGCGTGACAGGTTTTTCTATAAATACATGTTTTGACTTTTTTAAAGCAGTTTGAGCAGTTTCAAAGTGATTAATGGTGGGAGTAACGATGTCTAAAATGTCACATTGGTCAATTAAGTCATTAAGGCTGTTAAAGGCTTTTGTATTGGTTTCGTTTTCAACGTTTGAAGAAACATTTTTATCTATGTCAAAAAAACCTATAAGTTCAACAAAATCAACATCTTTTAATATGTTGATATGAATTTTACCTAAATGACCTGCGCCAACTACACCTATTTTAAGCATTGTAAATAATGTTTTTAATTACACAATTCAAATTAAATACTTCTTTCCCTCATATTTTCACCTTGTTGAATTGAATTATTAACAAGCGGAGTGTTGGCAACATTTGCTGAAAAATGATTTATTATTTAAAAGAAGGTGTTTTTTTTGTGAAGTATATGAAAGATTTACGTTTTCAAGGTTTGAGAAATAAGCTAGTTGATGAGCTAAAAGAAAAAGGCATAAGTGATCAAAGAGTGTTAGATGCCATTGCTATAATACCTAGGCATTTATTTTTTGATGAGGTTTTTAGAAATCAATTTGCTTATGAAGATGTAGCTTTTCCTATTGGTCAAGATCAAACAATAAGTCAACCCTATACTGTTGCTTTTCAAACCGAAATGCTAAATCTAAAAAAGGGTCATAAAGTATTGGAGATTGGAACTGGTTCAGGTTACCAAACAGCTGTTTTATGTTTTATGGGTGCTAAAGTATACTCCATTGAAAGGCAAAGGCCTTTATTTGAAAAGGCTTCTCATTTTCTTTCTAATAATGGATATAGGGCTAATTTGTTTTTTGGAGATGGTTTTAAGGGCAAAAAGGTTTTTGCACCTTACGATTCAATTATTGTAACTTGTGGTGCTCCTTTCATTCCTGTAGATTTAAAAATGCAATTGAAAACTGGTGGAAGAATGGTTATTCCAGTTGGAGAAGGGGATGTACAACAAATGAAATTAATTGTACGTTATAAAGACGATGTTTTTAAAGAAACAACTTACGGAGATTTTAAATTTGTCCCAATGTTGAAAAACAAAAACAATTGATAATCAACACTTTAAATATTATTAATTAAATAAAAAATTCAAATGAAATTTAATCATATTCAGTTTATTAAAAGCAATTTATTATTTGCTTTCCTCTTCACTTTTTCTACTATTATTGGACAGGATTCTACAGCCTCTAATTCGTTTGTTATTGAGTCTCAGGTGTACCCAAATTGGAATACAGATTCATACAAACCTGCATTGAAGCTTAGATTGGTCCTAACTGAAAATCATGTTTTAAGATCAAACTTTTTGATTGACAATTCAAAGACATATAGAGAAGTTTTTTCAACTACTGGTCCAAATGGAGGTGTCGGTTCTATTGAAAATATAAATCAATTCATTAGTTTTTCTTTTGGCTACGAACATTTAAATAATTACAACAGAATTACTGTTTACAATGGTTTAGAAGGTGTTTTTGGTGTGGGTAGGGAAGATGTATATGGTTCAAGAACAGATTCAATCAGTTTTATTGCAGATCAGAATTACAGTTCTAAGGTACCTTTACAAAATGTTGGTTTAAAGATTTTTTCTGGTTTAGATTACAATATTACACCAAACCTTTATGTTGGTACAGAAGTTGGGTTAATGTTGCTGAAAACACAGCGCAAAACAGGTTCTTTTCAGCAGCTAGATGAAAGTTCGACAACGGCTTCAGACGTTACTACCGTAATAGCTTCATCTTCAACAACTAGTTTGTTGTTCTCTGGTCTAGGTTGTATCAGAATTGGGTGGCGTTTCAACAAAAATTAGTTGAGCTAATTCTCATAGGTTTTTTCAATATTTGTAAATAAACTAATTGTGTAATAGTTTTTTTTAGAGTTTCGCCCAAAAATTAATTTTAACCAACTTTTACATTAAAAACCCTATTAAATATTTATTATGAAAAAAATCATCTATGCAGTTTTGATAGTTTTGTTTGTCCCATTTTTTAACTCTTGTACAAAAAAAAGTGCGAACGACCCTTTAATTTCTCTTAAAACTAGAAATGGTAGAATCACAGGTGAGTGGAAGTTAATTTCTTTTGATAGAGTTTCAACTTCAACATCTATTGTTTCAGGAACAACAACTACAAGTACTTTTACATCAACTTTTGATGGAACATCTGTTATTAACGTTTATTCAAACAATGATACTGATACATCATCCTTTGCTTTTACAGTTTCAATAAACAATGATGGTACGTACACAAATACTACTACAGATTCTTACAACGATGTTGAAGTAACTACTGGTGAGTGGTGGTGGTTAAACAACAATAGAAGAAAAACCAGAATTGCTTTTGACGATGATTATGATTCTTGGAATATTGATAAATTAGGGAATAGAACATTAATAGTTATTGATAATACAAATGAAGAAACAACCGATGCCGATGGTGATGTTAATTCTTACGTTGTAACCAATACTATGACTTTTGAGAAGCAATAAATTTTAGCATTAATAATTTTAAAAGCCTGCTTTATGCAGGCTTTTTTATTTTTAATGGTGTAGATTAAATAAATAAATTATATTTGCAGCCAATTAAGCATAACAATAACTCAAATAGTGTTGAACATGTATTTAGATTCAAAAAAGAAACAAGAAATTTTTAAGAAACACGGTAAGGGGGAGTCCGATACCGGTTCTGCAGAAGGTCAAATTGCATTATTTACGCATAGAATAACGCATTTAACCAATCACCTAAAAGCCAATAAAAAAGATTTTAACACACAAAGATCTTTGGTTTTATTAGTAGGTAAAAGAAGAAATCAATTAGATTACTTAATGAATAAAGATATCGAAAGATATAGAGCTATCATTAAGAAGCTAAAAATCAGAAGATAATTGATTTGCAACGTATTTGAGGGGACTATTGCGCTAGCGTAATAGTCCTTTTTTTGTATTAACTGAACGAATAAAATAGAAATAAATAAAAGATGAATATAGTAAACC
>JBELEU010000046.1:0-12701 GCA_042093455.1 Crocinitomicaceae bacterium
GCATTTATTCTAGGAGCAATTATTATATGTATAATGGGTATTACAACTTTCTTGTACCTATCTGATATAATCAGCAAAAAGTTCCATGTTATTATTCTTGGAATTCTATTAATTGGTTGTGTTTTTTTAGGAAAGCAAACTTATGACTCTGTGAATAACACCATTGTTCAAATTGAGTTAAAGAAAGAGATTAATACACACATAAAGCAAGGTTTAAGAGATATTGAATCCATTCAAGTAGAATACAAAAAGAAATTTGGATGGTATAGCAACAGCTTTAGCGAACTTGAAAGATTTTTAATTGAAGACAGCGTTTACTCTATAAGTACAAAAGGGACCGTTCCTGATACAAAAATAACTCCTGAACATGCAGAGTTTCTTGGTTATGACCCAATACAAGATTACATTTTAATCGAGTCATATGATGAAAAAGAGGCATTAGCTTGCGGATTACTTACTAAAGATACTTCATGGATTAATGTTCAAGATAAACTTTTTCCTGAATCAATTGATTCAGTCAGCAAAAGAGTTTATGATTTCAACTTAGAAAACCTTTCTGTTGTTCCGAAATCGGATAACAGAATATTTTCAATGAGTTCAGATATATTAGAAACTTCAGATGAAATTAATTTTGATTTTGTATTGCTTAAAAACAACACTAGCAATCATTTTGTTTCGTCAAATTTAGTTGACTTTAATGGTGACTTCAGTGAGTATTATAGCAAAAACATTGATGGCTTAATTGTTTTGGATTCTGTACCTCCAATTTCTAATTTATTAGACCGTGATATTATAATCTCTGCTAACAAAATAAAATTGAATCATGCTGATAAGTTTTACAACATAATAGCAGATTCAAAAATTAAAGACACTTTAGAAATTGAAGTTTCTAGAAATGGAAATACTATCATAATCAACACCGTAATCAAAGAAATCATTCCTTCTAAATCTAGAGCTGCTTTGTCAGATCTTTATGATCAACTTTATTACAATCTATCTCCAGCTTTATACAATCCTAAAGAATTCTCAAATTATAGCATTCCTGGAAACATTGTTAATAGAGAAGATGAATTCTCAGCTCCTGTTCTTTTAATCAATGAATTTTTAGCCTATTTCACTTCAAGAAATGGCGACACCTCTACGATTAAAATTGAAAACACAATGGGAGAGTTTAAAGACTTAAGCAACAACGAAGGCGAAAGCAAATCTTTTCACACATTTTCAAAGATAGGTTCTCCAGTATTTATGGCCATCGACCCAAATCCTTACGACCCACTTAATGAAAGAGACACTTTAAAAACTGGCTCACTATCTCAAGTCAAAACAAGTGGAAACTGGAAATAAGTTGACAAAAACTGAATCAATACTTTACATTAACAATCAGTTTCATTTTTGGGACAAAACTGAAAAAAAAGAAATTTCATCAACAATAGACAAGCCATTTGAGCTGAATCCAAATTGTATTGTTTTTGTTGACACTCCCGATTTCAACTTAATTCCTTTAGCAATTGCTAAAAATATATCTAATTCTGAAAAAATAGAGTTTTTGACAACCCAAGTTGAAAACAAGTCAATAGTCAAAAACAATATTAATCAACTAGAAAGTGAATTGTGTTGGCTAATAAACAGCTCAGACAATGCGCTTATTCATGCTAAATCACCCGGTTCAAAAATAAAACATATTGCAGAAGCAATCATCAATGTAAATTTTCAAGATGAAAATTCTATGGTACTATTTATCACTAAATCAGCTGTTTATATTTCTGCATATTGTGACAAAAAATTTAAGATCATCAATCGTTTTGAAATAGTCAATAATGAAGATTTACTGTACTACACCTTACTCACTATCAAAGAGACAGAATTATCTAACAAAAAATTCACTATTTACCAATACGGTTTAAAAAATGATTATTTAAGAAATAAACTAATGAGTACTCTTCAAAACTGCACAATAAAAAAAATGGAAGATAACTCATATACATCTATTCTAGATTGAGAATTATTGGAGGTAAATACAAGGGAAGAATAATTAAATTTCCGAAAGGTTTGTCAGCAAGGCCAACAACAGACGTAGCTAAGGAAAGCCTTTTCAACATACTGCAAAGTAGATACATTATTGAAGATACTACTGTTTTAGATTTATTTGCTGGTACAGGAAGTATTTCGTATGAGTTTATCTCTAGAGGAGCCCATCATGTTTTGAGCGTTGACAATCAATATAAATCAATAAAATTCATTAAAGAACAAATTAATTCTTTAGAAATGAATATTAAACCAATCAAAAATGATGCATTTAAATTTTTAGAAAAATGCAACATTAAGTTTGATATTATTTTTGCAGACCCTCCTTATATTATCAAAGAATCTAAAGCAATTCCTGAAATAGTTTTCTCAAAAAAATTACTCAATAAAGGAGGTCTTCTAATTATTGAACATGGAAGAGAATTAAACTTCGATAAATCCATTAACTTTATAGATAAAAGAAATTACAGCAGTGTTAATTTTTCTTTTTTTATGGAAAATCAAGAAAATGAATAGTATTGGCATATTTCCTGGCTCATTTGACCCAATAACAAAAGGTCACGAGCATATTATACTTAAAGCAGCAAAAATGGTAGATCATCTTGTAGTTGCTATTGGGACAAATTCTACAAAAAATTATTTATTTAGTTTAGAGAAACGAGTTGAATGGATAGAGTCAACATTTAAAAACCACAATAATATTACAGTAAAAACTTACGATGGTCTTACTGTTGAATTTGCTAACAATGTAAATGCAAAATATATTTTTAGAGGTTTAAGATCATCCATCGATTTTGAATATGAAAAACAAATAGCAGAAACAAACAAAATATTGTCTCCAAATATTGAATCTGTTTTCTTGCTTCCCGATTCATCAATAAGTATGATTTCCTCGTCAATAATTAGAGAAATAATTAAAAACAATGGAATTGTGGATCAGTTTTTGCCCCAACAAGTGAAAATTAACTAATCTATGTATCGATTTTCAGCAGTCATTTTTACGCTTATTTTTTGTTGTTCTCAAACCTCACATGCCATTGAGATAAAAGGAAGAGCTCCAAACTATATAAATCAAACAATTAAATGGGCTAAGAAAACTGACTATTTAAGCAATCAATATTCCATAATTGACAATTGCAAAATTGATTCAACTGGACACTTCAATCTCAGAGGGGAAATATCAAACTCGTGTTTAACTGAGTTATCAATCGGTATGTCCTCAGGATTTCTTTATGTAGATAAAAACACAAAGGACTATATTATTTTTTTTCCAGAAGATACCACAACTTCTCAGTCGACTCTAAAGAAACACTTTGTTCAATTAATTTTTGAACAGCTCCCAATAACTGAATTAAACTCACTTTTACTAGATTTTAATTTACAACTTGATTATTTTTTATTTGGAGACACTTCGAAGCTAATTCGGATGGCTAAACATGAAGCTGAATTTCAAGACAGCTTGAACATTTTCAAAATAAAAATAAGCAATAGGTATAAAAATTATAAAGTAAAATACCTTCACAATTATGTTAGATATGAAGTAGCCTTAATGGAGCAAATGGCTCATCAAAACAAAGGAGAAAAATACAGATACTATCTTTACAAAACCTACCTTAGTCAGCACACAATCAACTACGATAATGATGCCTACATGGAGTTTTTTAATCAATTTTACGATCAGCCATTTAGATTGGTTAATCAAGATATTGTTGATAAAATTAATTTCTCAATAAACAACCTTAACAGTCTTAAGGAGTTAAGCATTGCTTTAGAAAACTCCATTTATTTTCAAGAAAAAAAATTAGCAGAACTTGCCATCATCAAAGGCCTTGGAAACGCCTTTTACTCCACAAGGTATAATCAAAATAATGTACTATCAATTCTAAAAGAAATCGCAAACAATAGTGAATGGGAAAAACACAAACAAATAGCAAATAATATGATTATTACTATTCAAAAATTACTTCCAAACACATACGCACCATTGTTTACATTAAAAAACCAAAACGACTCCATTTTTAAACTTAAATCTACTAGGGGAAAATACACATATATTAATTTCTTTGCTACTTGGAGTCCTGAAAGCCTTCATGATATGGAAATAATTAACCAGTTAAGAGAAAAATATTCTTTTATCAATTTCGGTTCAATAAATCTAGATAAAGACAAATCAAACTTTAACGATTACTTAAAAGAGAATCAACAATTCAATTGGGATATTTGTCATTTTGATTACAAAACAGAAATATTAAACAATTACTCTATTGACCATCTACCTTCTTATGTCCTTATAAATCCAGACGGTACAATTTGTCAATTCCCCGCATATGCACCAAGTCCATTATCCAAAGGATATAAAAGTGCAACAATTGATGAAACATTTTTTAACATTGAAAAGAAAAATAAAATTCCTGAACCATTTAAAATTGGAGGTAAAAACTAAAGATTAGCTAAAAAAGCTTCCCAAACAATACGTATGCTTTTAAATGATTTTTTTGCACAATCAATTGATTGATTCTTATTTAACCATTTGACGTTTGTAATTCCTTCTTCTAATTGTGGTTTTAACTCTAAAGATGAACCATCATAGTTCATCAAAAACCAGTCTGTCTTTTTAAAAAAAAGCTCATTGTTATTTGAATAGGTATGAAAAGTTGTAGTTAAAAAGTTTTCAATGGATAAATCATTGTCAATGCCACACTCTTCTTTAACCTCTCTTAAAGCCGTCACAAAGATCTCTTCATTTAGTTCCTGCTTTCCTTTTGGAAGGTCCCATATATTGTTTCTGTAAATCCATAAAAAATTACCATTGTTTTTAACAAGGCCTCCCCCAGCCTCAATTAAAATATGCTTTTTAAAAAAAGTCATCATATCCAATGATGGATTTTCACAGACCATCTTTAACGAATCAAACAAACAAAGTTTCTCTTCTAAGAAAAGAAGTCTATCACCAACAATATCATTTACATTAAATACATTAAAATCATTTTGTAAAAAATGTTTAGTAGATAAAAAGGAAACCTCTTTTTCAGAAATAAAAACTTTATACATTTGCATCATGTCAAATCAATTTACTACATCGGCTAAAGTAGCAGAATTTCTTTTGAAAATCAATGCTGTAAAACTTCAGCCAGACAATCCGTTTACATGGGCAGCGGGATGGAAGTCTCCTATCTATTGCGACAATAGAAAAATTTTAGGACATCCTGAAGCAAGAAATTTTATAAGAGATGCATTTGTTGAAATGATCAAAAATTCAAAAGTTCAACCTGATGTAATTGCTGGTGTAGCAACAGGTGGAATTGCAATTGGAGCATTAGTTGCTCAAGAACTTGATCTACCGTTTTGTTACATACGCTCCTCAGCTAAAGCACACGGACTAAACAATACAATTGAAGGAGACCTTAAAAAAGAACAAACAGTATTTGTTATTGAAGATTTAATTTCATCTGGAATGAGTAGTCTAAAAGCTGTTGAAGATTTAAGAATTAACGGGAACAAAGTAATTTCATTGGGGGCAATTTTCACTTATGGTTTTGACAATGCTGTAGAAAATTTTAAGTCAGCTGAGTGTGCTTATAAAACACTTACAGACTATAATCAACTTATTGAAATTGCTTTAGAAAAAGACTATATATCGTCAAGTGACATTGCAGATTTAAAAAAATGGAGAAACAACCCCTCTCAATGGAAATAATTTAATAAAATGCTAAAAATTAAAAGTGATATTGTAAACGTAGATTGCTCCAAAAAGAAATGCATGGAGTTCATTTCAGATATGAATAATTATCATCTTCTTTTTCCTAAAGATAAAATTTCAGATTGGAGAGCAGATTCAGATTCCTGTTTTATGAAAATACAGAACGCTTACTCACTTGACATGAAAATGGCAGAAAAAAATGAGGCAGGAAATATTAAAATAAATAGCGGTGACAAATCACCATTTAAATTTGATTTATTTATAGAGATTACAGAAAATGATTCTAAAGAAGAGTGTACTGCGCAAATAACGTGTAATGCCAACGTAAGTTCAGCATTGAAATTAATAATTGGTAAACCATTGAATCAACTATTCAACTATATGGCACATAAAATTAGCTCATCTACAAAACAAAACTAATCTCTTTTAAATCATAATTATTTAACTGCCCACTTCGATTTTCAACTGATAATAATCCATTATTTGAAACTCCAGTAATTTTGCCTTCAAAAACTTCACCACTCAAAGATTTATATTTTGACCAATCGTTAAATCTTAAAAGGTAATTTAAGTACATTTCATCAATTAAAGAAAAACTCTCTTTCTTCAGCATTTCAAAGTAAATATTAAGCTGTTTGATAATTGTTTTAAGAACATCTTCTAAAACATGTTCACTTTTGGTCAAAAGACGTAAACTTGTTGCAGAAAAGGAGGAATCAAATTCAATTTGATTCACGTTTAACCCAATGCCAATAATTGAAGATTTTAAATTACTAGCAGCCCACTGATTTTCAATTAGTATCCCGGCTATTTTACAAGAATCAGCAAAAATGTCGTTTGGCCATTTTATTGAGATATCATTAGAAACTATTTCAGATAGCGCTATTTTTAATGTTATCGAGACCACCTTACTTAACTTAAAAATATAAGCTGGGTTTAAAAATGAAGTATCTAAAATAACACTAAACAATAAATTCTCATTTTTAGATGAAATCCAATTAGAAGATCGTTGTCCCTTACCGGATGTCTGAAAACGTGACATTATTACAGTCCCGAATGGAATATTTGGCTGATTAATCAGCTTGGCAGCATAGTTGTTGGTTGAATCAACACTATTGAGTCTTATTATACTATTACCAATCAAATTTGAACTCATTTATTTTTTGACAAAGGTTGCAACAAAAAAACTTTTTACTATATAAATAACTACTTTTGTCAGATAATTTAAAGAAAATCAATATTAACAACAAAAAATCAGAAAGTTTGGATTTAAAAAATTCCATTATTGAAGGGGTGTTAGACGGAAAGGCTAAAAACATTATTTGTTTAGACCTTAGAGAAGTTAATGGATCTGTTTCTGATTTTTTTATTATCTGTCAAGGTGACTCAGCAACACATATTGATGGAATAAATAGAGCTATCTACAAAAGATGCATAAGTGATCATAATGAAAAACCTTGGCACCAAGAAGGAAAAGGGAATTCTGAATGGGTTCTTCTGGACTATGTCAATGTTGTAGCACATATATTTCATAATGATGCACGAGAACACTACAACTTAGAAGGCTTATGGGCAGATGCTCCTTCTGAAGTAATTGAATCTTAAAAAAAAAACATGGAACAAAAAGGAAAGAAAAACAACAAGAAAACAAAATTACCTAAGTTTAATTTTTATTGGATATATGGAATAGTTGCTGTTGTTTTAATCTCAATCAATTTATTTAATCCTTCAAATTCTGGAGTTATAAAAACCAACTATTCAGATTTCAAACAGTTCATTGAAAATAAGCAGGTTAAAGAGGTAATTGTTGTCAACAAAAAAGAAGCTAGAGTTTACATTTATCCAGAACAATTGAGTCAAACTCCTCATAACAACAAGGGAATACCTCAGAAAAGCGTTTTTGGTGGTCCTAACAAAGGTCCTCACTATTATTTTAACATTCCTAACAACGAACAATTTGCCTCTTTCATTGAAGAATCAAATATTTCATATGACTACATAGAAGAAGATGACTTTGGTCGTGAGATTTTAGGCTGGGTTATTTTCTTTGGAATAATGATAGCTGTATGGTCATTCATCATGAAAAGAGTTGCTGGCGGAGGCGGAGGCGGTAGTGGTCAACTGTTTAATATTGGTAAATCCAAAGCTCAAATGTTTGGACAAGGAAAATCTACCAATGTTACATTTGATAATGTTGCAGGTCTTCAAGAAGCAAAGGAAGAAGTAAATGAAATAGTTGATTTTCTTAAAAACCCAGTAAAGTATACAACACTAGGAGCAAAAATCCCTAAAGGAGCACTGCTTGTAGGCCCTCCAGGAACAGGAAAAACCTTAATAGCTAAAGCTGTTGCAGGTGAAGCACAAGTTCCTTTTTTCTCATTATCAGGGTCTGATTTTGTTGAAATGTTTGTAGGAGTTGGTGCATCTAGAGTCAGAGACCTTTTCAAACAAGCAAAGGAAAAGTCTCCTTGTATTATTTTTATTGATGAAATTGATGCAATCGGAAGAGCAAGAGGGAAAAATCCTAACATGGGATCTAACGATGAAAGAGAAAATACACTTAATCAACTTTTAACAGAAATGGATGGTTTTGGCACCAATTCAGGTGTTATCATTTTGGCGGCTACTAACCGAGCAGACGTTCTTGATAGAGCTCTTATGAGAGCTGGAAGATTTGACCGACAAATTTATGTTGACATGCCTGATCTGAATGAACGAAAAGAAATTTTCGAAGTTCATCTAAAGCCTTTAAAACTAGATAAGAAAATTGATAGAGATTTCTTAGCACGTCAAACACCTGGATTTAGCGGAGCAGACATTGCAAACATTTGTAACGAAGCTGCACTAATTGCTGCCAGAAAGAAAAAGAAAAGTGTTCAAAAGCAAGACTTTTTAGATGCTGTTGATAGGATTATTGGTGGATTGGAAAAGAAAAATAAAATAATAACTCCTCAAGAAAAGAAAACAATTGCATATCATGAAGCTGGTCACGCCACTGTAAGCTGGATGCTAGAACATGCTAATCCATTGGTTAAAGTAACGATTGTCCCTAGGGGAAGAAGCCTAGGCGCTGCATGGTACCTACCTGAAGAAAGATCCATTAACACTACAGACCAAATTTTAGATGAAATGTGTGCTGCCCTTGGCGGTAGAGCAGCTGAATCAATCATTTTCAATAAAATTTCTACTGGAGCATTAAGTGACTTAGAAAAAGTAACTAAACAAGCAATGGCGATGGTTACAATATATGGATTGGATGAAAAAATTGGTAATGTTTCATATTACGATTCAGGTAATCAAGGTTACGGATTTACAAAACCTTACTCTGAAGAGACAGCTAAAATAATTGATCAGGAAATTAAAATCATCACTGACAATCAATACGATAGAGCAAAAGCAATTCTTAAAAAACACGAAGACAAACTTCACAAATTGGCTAATAAACTTCTTGAAACAGAAGTGATTTTTAAAGAAGATTTGGAAGAGCTTTTTGGCAAAAGACCTTTTGACAAAGAAGTAAATGAAGTCAAAGAAAAAGATGAGAAAAAGGTAGAATCAAAAGAATCAGATAAATCAAAAATTGATGATTCTTCTAAAAAATCTGCCTAGCAAGTATTAGCATCTCTAAATTGCTTATATAAAAAAAATGAACGAAATCATTAAAAGAGCAATTTTTGGTGGAATTTATGTAACAATTTTATGGGCATGTACAAGTTTATCGCCTATATCATTTGGTTTACTTTTCTTTTTACTTGAAATCGTTGCACTTTATGAAATGTGGAAATTAAGAAAAGGGAAAAGTAAAATAATGGCTTTTGTGTATGTCATTTTACCTTTTACATTAATTCAACTCTTACCTTACTCAAACGGAAATACATACAGCTTAGAATCATTTGATCCTTCGATTATATTATTACTTTTTATTTTAACATGGACATTTGACACCTTTGCCTTTCTAACAGGTATTAAATTGGGTAAAAACAAAATTCTTCCAAGTGTATCTCCAAAAAAATCGTGGGAGGGCTTTATAGGAGGGTTAATTTTTTGCACTATTGCTGGATGGATAGCCTATGATTTTTTTAGTGACTTTTTTACTCTTGACATTAAAACAATAATTGTATTGAGCCTATCCCTTCCATTCACAGCAACGTTGGGAGATTTTATAGAATCTTATTATAAACGAAAAGCTGAAGTAAAAGATTCTGGAAACATTATCCCCGGACATGGTGGCATTTTAGACAGAATGGATGCATTTATGGTAACTATTCCCGTTCTTTATATAATAATAAACATTATTTAGATGAAAATTCATAGAGAAGGTTACCCAACGTTACTAATAGTACTAGTATTTATTACTAGTCTTAATTTATTACTATTTTATCTCAATGTAAATAGTATTGTATTGACCTTACTCATCTTACTCTCTATTGGATTCTTCGTTTTTATTTTAAATTTCTTTAGAAATCCAATAAGAAATGCAGTGATAAATGACAACCATGTAATAGCTCCAAGTGACGGTAAATTAGTAGTCATGGAAGAGGTTTTTGAAAATGAAGTTCTAAAAGAGAATTGTATTCAACTAAGTATATTCATGTCTCCACTTAATGTTCACAAACAATGGTATCCAGTCAACGGAAAAGTTACTTATTCAAAGTATCATCCTGGAAAATACTTAGTTGCTTGGCACCCTAAATCAAGCACTGAAAACGAACGAACAACTATTGTAATTGATACCGATAACAATACTAAAATTCTTTACAGACAAATTGCTGGAGCAGTAGCAAGAAGAATTTGTAATTACGCTCAAGAAAATACGATAGTCAATCAAAGTAAAGAAGCTGGATTCATAAAATTTGGATCAAGAATCGATGTTTTCATTCCAAAAAGTGCAAAAATAAATGTTAAAATAGGTGATATAATTACAGGTTGCGAGACTGTTTTAGCTGATTTAAGTCCTTGAAAATCACCTCATGAAACTTTTTTATACCTAATTCGTAGTAAAGTTTAAACAGATTGTAAATTTTAGTTAAACAAAATTATTTATATTTACAGACGTTAAATTCATACAATGAAAAAATTATTATTAGCTTTTTCACTTATTGCAGCTTTTGGCCTGGGTGTCACTGCAACAAGTATTGTGATTCCACCTAACAAATCCGTTGAAGTTCAAGAAGGTGATGAAAAAAAAGAGAAGAAGAAAAAAAAGAAGAAAAAAGGAACTGAATGTTGTACAAAAACTTCTTCTGATAATAAAACAAACAAACCATCTTGTTGCTCTAAAGAAAAAGCAAACTCTGATAAGAAATAGCTACTAAAAGAAAGTACTATTTGTTTCAACCATATTTCTTAATAAGACAGAAGCTCTATATCTATCTTCATGATAAGATTCATATAAGGCATCCAAGTCTTTAACACAATTTTCTACACCTATTTCATCCGCCCAAGCCAACAGACCTTTAGGGTAATTAACCCCTTTCTGCATGGCTAATTCTATGTCTTCTTTTGATGCAATATTTAGATAAAGTGCATCAGCAGCTTCATTAATAAGCATAACTAAAATTCTGTTAAAAAGCTTTTTCAATTCTTTTTTGGTAAGATCTGTTTGTTCCGTAGCTACTTTACCATCAACGTAGTCATAATATCCTTTACCAGACTTCCTTCCCAACCATCCAGCTTCAGCATATTGCTTTTGAGTAAAAGAAGGCTTATACCTTGGGTCAGAAAAGAAGGATTTAAACACAGATTCTGTTACTGCATAATTAACATCATTGCCTATAAAATCCATTAACTCAAAAGGCCCCATTCTAAAGCCACCAATCTGTTTCATTGCAGCATCAATTGAACTAAAACTGGCAATGCCTTCGTCATACAATCTTAAAGCTTCTCCGTAAAAAGGTCTAGCTATTCTATTGACTATAAAACCGGGTGTATCTTTTGTTACAACATTGGTTTTCCCCCACCCTTTAATGATTTGATTGACTTTTTCAAGAATGAACTTATCTGTCTGTAAAGCAGGTATAATTTCAACCAAAGGCATAAGAGGCGCAGGATTGAAAAAGTGAATTCCTAAAAATCTATTGGCTAGTTCACATGAGGAGGCTAGATTAGTAATGGATAAAGAAGATGTATTTGATGCAATAATACACTCCTTACTTACCACAGCTTCTAAATTTTTAAATACAGTTTTTTTAACAACCAAATCTTCAACAATTGCCTCAATGACTAAATCAGCATTCTTAAATTGATCCATTGAATTAATAAGCTTAATCTTAGAAATTATCAAATTTGATTTTTCTAAAGTTATCTTACCTTTCTCAACAAGACGATTCAACACCTTTTTAAGTTTCAATAAAGCTTTTTGAGTAACATCGCTTGACGAATCAAACAAAAGGACATCACAATCAGCTTGAGCAGCTACCTGTGCAATACCTGCACCCATTGAACCTGCACCAATAATTCCTACAACCATTTTGTTATTTATGTTTTTTTACTATTAATTCTATTCAAAGTCCTTGTATAAAAGATACTTTTTTCTAATTCTTTTAAACTGTTGCAATTCATCTTGATATGACAACTTTATCTCTCGTACTGATCGACCTTGCTCTATCATTTCTCGAACTATAAAATCTCCCGTTAATAAATTAAAAAATCCATTTTTTAGAAAGAAATATGGCTCTTGTTTTGAAGAATGAAAGGCATCTAATAACCAATGAAAATTTAGCTGAGGTGCTTTAAAGAATAATGTCGTATCAAAATCTCTTAAATCTTTACCAAAACAATGGGCATTGATGTGCTTTGGATACTTAGCACCAAAAGAAGATTTGGGGGTAAATCTAAAAGTATCGTTTTTTAAATATGGGGCTCCATATACTTGGAAAGGGTAACCAGTCCCTCTGCCAACGCTTACACTTGTTCCTTCAAAAAAGCACAACGATGGATACAAATATACACTTGTCATGTTTGGAAGGTTTGGTGA
>JBELEU010000047.1:0-12354 GCA_042093455.1 Crocinitomicaceae bacterium
CCATTGGCATCAAACTATGATATTAAGGCTAATTACGATAACGGATTGTGTGAGTATGATACTGCTAATGTTTATGATTTTAATGTGAAAACTTATCATCTTTTTAATGCAAACCCTTTCCATTTAGATTCAGTTTACATTGATGATTATGGGAATAAGATTAAATTTTCAAGAGCAGTATTTTATGCAGGGAATCCTTCATTCTATAATCTAAATGGAGTCATCAATCAATCTACAACTGATTACTTATTGATCAACCCTTCAGATACAATATATCCATTTGTTAGCTTAACCAACTTAGAATTGAACTCAATGAAATTAAGGATTGGTGTAGATTCTATTACCAATCATACTGATCCAGGGGAAAAAGAAATTAACGATCCACTCTCTTATCAAACCCCCAGCATGCATTGGCAAATGGGATTAAGCCCAGCAAATTGGAGCTATTTATTTGTTGTTATTGAAGGTCAAGTTGATGTGGATGGAAATAACATTTTTGATCCAGGTGAAAACTTTGTATTTCATATAGGAGGAGATGATTTTACTAGATTAACCAACAACCTATCAATTAGTATTTCTGAAAATTCAACCTATTTCAACTTGGATATAAATTGGGACACTATTATTGATGACATTGATTTATCTGTTGATAATTTCACTCACACAATGGATGATATACCATTAGCTACAAAAATTGCTAATAACTCCATCAACCTTATTTCAGAACACCTGTGATGATTTCAATAAGGTTTTATATACTAATATTAGTATCCAGTTTAATCTTATTATCTGGGTGTAGAAAAAAAGAAAATATAAACTTCTCTTTTACAAACACACCCTACAAAATTGACCTTCCAGCAAACTTTCCTCCTTTCGAATCTCCAATGGACAACCCATTAACAATTGAAGGTGTAGAGCTTGGAAGACATTTATTTTGGGAAAATAAATTGAGCGGAGATAACACAATGTCATGTGGTTCATGTCATTCACCCCAAAGTGCGTTTTCAGATCCAAGTAGATTCAGTGTTGGCATTAATGGACATATAAGCAAAAGAAATTCAATGGTATTACAAAATTTAGCTTGGGCTAATGATTTTTTTTGGGATGGAAGGGTTATAAGTCTTGAAGATCAAATTTTAATGCCAGTAATGGATTCAACCGAAATGAATGAAACTTGGAGTCACTTTTTTGAAGAAATAAAGTATGACAATGAATACAGGCAACTTTTTTATGAAGCCTTTGAAACACAATCTCCAGACTCAACTCATGCAGCTAAGGCAATAGCTCAATTTTTGAGAACCATGATTTCTAGTGATTCAAAATACGACAGAGTTCTTAATGATCCTTCTGTTAGTTTTACTCCGATGGAAAATGCAGGTTTTAACTCCTTTAACAGTTTAACTGGAGGTGATTGTTTTCACTGCCATGGAGGAATACTTGGCACAGATTTTTCTTACAAAAATAACGGGTTGGATCAAAACCCAGTTGATACTGGTAGGGGATTAGCTACTGGTTTATACAATGATTATTACAAGTTTAAAGTGCCTTCAATAAGAAATATTGAGTTCAGTGCACCTTACATGCATGATGGAAGATTCCAAACGTTAGACCAGGTTATTCACTTTTACAGTGTTGGAATACACCCTAACTCACCCAATCTAGATCCATTAATAGAGTTTTCACAACAAGGAGGTGTTCAACTTAACCCTCAAGAAAGGGAAGAACTAAAAGCTTTTCTTTTAACACTATCTGACACTACTTTCATAAACAATCCTAAGTTTTCAAATCCGCATTAAAATAATCAACTGAATATTTAACATTACAATGAAAAAAGTAAATAAAAAAGATTTTATTAATCCTATTGATAAGGACAAGATAAGTGAAGAACCTAGCACACTATCATACGGTCATCACAGAGGAAGTTTTCCTGTAATTCCTACAAAAAAAGGAGCAATAAAAAATAAAGCTCTTTCAGTAATGGAAGAACAAACTAATATTCAATTACAGCAAATTAAAGAACAAATGAAATTGTTAGCAGATCAAGCTAACAAAATCAAACAAAGGGTTGAAATTTCTCAAATGATTTACAATGCTGAAATTAAATTTGAACCTTTAGTTTCTCATAACTATCATCTGTATGAAAATGAAACTGGTGAATACTTATTATCAATGATTGGCCCAAAAGATTGGGGATTTAAAGGAAATCCATATAACTTTATATCATCTGTTAAACTATTGGGTGATCACACCTGGGAAATGATACAATAATTAAAACTGGAAGAAATATTTATAAATAGAGTAATTAAAGAAATATCAACTGACCATAAGGCCATTGACTTTCATAAACTTACAATTGTATTACCCTCCCAAAGAGCAAAAAAACACTTTGCTGAACTACTAAAAAATAATATTTCTGGAAACTTTATTTCCCCAAGGTTAGTAACAATCGATGATTTTATATGTGAGAAATCAGAAAAAAGATTGATCAAAGGAATTGAGTCACAATTGTATTTATATGAAGTGTATAAAAAGACTTACAAAAACCCCGACAAACTTGATCAGTTTTTAAACTATGGTCATCAAATATTGAATGACTTTAATACCATTGATAGATATTTATTAGACACCAAACATTTAATTTTTGATTTAAAATCAATTACAGAAATAGACACATGGTCTTTAAATTCTAAAGAACTTACTCAAAACCAAGAAAAGTTCATTAATTACTTTAAAAACCTTGGAGAGTTATACCTAAATTTCAAAAGAGAATTAAGCAATCAAAACAGAGCAACCAATGGCATGATTTACAAATCAATTGCTTGTAATTGTGATTTAAATTTCAAAAAGTTAAATGATATTTATTTTGTTGGATTAAATGCTCTATCCTTAGCTGAGCAGGAAATAATAAGATACTTGGTTGAAGAAAAAAAAGCAAGAGTATTTTTTGATGGAGACAAATTTTATACAGATAATAAAAATCATGAAGCAGGTTATTTTTATCGTAAATACTACTTCAACCAAACTTCAAGCATTTCTGAAACCATTACTAAATCAACTAAAAATTTCAACTTTTACGAAGCCAAATCAAATCAAGAACAAACTTCTTTTGTTAATTCAATTTTAAATAAAATCCCAATAAAAAACAGAACTGTTATTTACTTAATGGATGAAAATATGGCTGGACCACTTCAACAACATGTTAAAAGTAATCACCCCATAAATTTCACAATGGGTTTACCGATTAACAAATCTGAAGTATACATACTAATAACACAGCTATTAGATTCAATAAGCTTTAAGAATAAAGAAAAATACTTTTTAAAAGATTCAATTCATTTTGAATTTATTAGTAAAATAATCAGTTTAAAAACATTAAAAAAGAAAATTGGAGTTTCCTTTATCTCATCAAATAAATGGAAAGATACTATTGATGACAATAAGTTGTTTTTGAACCAAAAATGGATTAATGAAAATCTTGACGGAATCAATCCATTTTTTGAAATCGAAACTTTATTAAAAAGTAAAAATGGAATAACCCTTCTAAAGCACTTAAAACTTTATCTTGAAAAGATTGAATATTTATTCAAAAAAAATGATTTAGAGTTATATGTTTTAAAACAATTCAATGAGCTAATTGATCATTTACTCATTCTAACGGAAAACCATGAAGTATCCAACCAAGTTGGAATTAAATTATTACTTCAAGAATGTAAAAAATTTACACTTCCTTCTTCAGGTGACCCTTTTAACGGGGTGCAGGTAATGGGATTTCTTGAAAGCAGAATATTGGACTTTGAAAATGCAATTTATCTTTCATGTAATGAAAATTTTCTTCCAAAAGTCGATACAAATCAATCCTTTTTACCCAACGACTTAAAAAAACATTATGGTCTGCCTGGAACCTATGAAAAAGACGCACTTTACAGTTACTATTTTTACAGAAGTCTCCAACATGTTAAAAATGCACATTTCATTCACATACAACCTAAAACTAGTGGTTTAAACTCTTCCGAAAGAAGTAGATTTATAGATCAAGTCAACTTAGATTTAAAGCCTTTTAAAAATATCACATTTAAAAACTTCATAACAAAACCTTGGTCTGATAGTAACCAACTCATAAAAAAAGAAAATAAAACACTTAATAATGGTTTAATAGAACGTTGGATTTCATCGGGAATTTCACCTTCATCAATAAATTGTTTTTCAAAATGTTCATTAAACTTTTACAATAAATATTTACTACTTATTGCTGAAGAAAAAACAATTGAAAATAGAATTTCACCTAGTAAATGGGGAGATATTATTCATTTAGTTCTAGAAGATTTGTTCTATAAAGGCTTAGTTGTCAATAAGGATTCACTTAATACAATGCTAAAAAAATATAAAGCATTAATGAAAAATAAATTTGAACTATTTTTTTTAGATCAAAGATTTTTAAAAGGTCAAAATGGGTTGATTTATAGGCAATTTGAACAATGCATTATGAGATTGATTAAAAATGAATTGAATGAAGTAAATACAATTGGTGAATTTAAAATTCTCCATACTGAAAAACCGCTGTCTCATGATCTTTTAATTGCATTTAATGGTAAAAAAGTTAATGCTAAATTAAAGGGAAAAGCAGATAGGATAGATCAAACTTCAAGTGGTTTAAGGATTATAGACTATAAAACAGGATATTTTCAAGCTAAAGATGTCAAAATAGAAAACTACAATATGCTATTTGAAAAAGAAAAAGCCTTACAACTGGTGTTTTACGCCTATTTATTCATGAAGGAGTTTCAGCAAACTCAGTCTATTAGTTCTGGAGTAATATCAATCAAAAACCCAAAGTCTAATAAATTGATGTTTTCTCAAAACAAAAACAATCTAATATCATCTGAAATAACTGAAATTTTCGAATCTAAATTAATTGACTTGATAGGATCTATGAGTAACAATGAATTTAAGTTTGAACACGACTCGAATAGTAAATATTGTATGATGTGTTAGGTCATGGAGTGAACTTGTAACCAACGCCTCTTATCGATTTAAAATAGGTGCTAGGAGGCAGGTTTTTTTCAAAAACCTTCCTATAAACCAAAATAAAATTATCGATTGTCCTTGTTGATGGATAAACATCGTAACCCCAAATTTTCTCTAAAATTTCTTGTCTACTTACAACAACATTAGCTTTTTCAATAAATAATTTTAAAAGTTTTATTTGCCTAAGAGTCAAAGTATCCACTAACCCTTCCTCATCATGAACTTCAAATGAACTAAAGTTAACACTTAAACCACCTAACTTATAGGTTTTAATTTTATTGTTAATATCGACATTTACTCTACTTATCAAATTAGAAATTCTTAACATGAGTTCTTCTAAATTAAATGGTTTTGTCAAGTAATCGTCTCCTAATTTTAAACCTGTAATTTTATCATCAGGAGTGCTTTTAGCTGTTAAGAATAAAATAGGTGTAATTTGATTTTCCAAACGTATGGTTTGTGCAATATCGAAACCATTCACTTCGGGAAGCATCACATCTAAAATTATTAAATCAAACCTCCCCTGCCTAAACTTATGCATCACATCTTTCCCATTGAATACTGATGTAACTGAGTAATTATCAAATTCTAAATTGAGTTTGATGGCTTCATGCAAGTTTTCTTCATCTTCAACTAATAATATTCGCTTAATCATGAGATCCTTTTTAACAATATAAAGATATCACATAACTAAAACAAAAGGGTATTTTAAAAGATTCAATCGTTAATTTTTTGTAATTTTCATGTGAATTACTCAATATCATAAACAATTAAAATGTCTTTTAAATTCAATAAACAATTATCAGCTTTTATACTCATAATTTTATCAATTAGTATTCACTGCCAAATTTCTAATGGAGGACAACCTTATTCGTTTTTCAATTTAATAAAATCAGAGCCTTTACCTAATTTGATAAATGCTCCAACAGTAATTGAGATTAATAATGCCTCAAATTCTGGAAAAGGACCGTATTGTGTAGGAATATTAAAACCGACACAAATTTCTAGCAAAAACGATGGTTTGTGGACTACAAATTCAGATGGATCTAAAGTTTGGAGACTGAAAATAAAATCTAAAGGGGCGATTGGTTTAACACTTCATTACAAAGAATTCTTTATACCAACTGGAGGAGAAGTTTTTCTGTATAATAAAAATAAAAATCATGTTATTGGAAAATTTACTTCTGATAGAAATATAAATAATAAAATAACTCATACTCAGATAATTGAAGGAGATGAAACCTATATTGAATATTTCCAACCAGCTGGAGTAACTGAAAATTTAAACATTCAAATAAAACAAGTAGGTTTCATTTTTAGAGGATTTGAAGACTATTTACAACCTTTTTTAGATCCAAGAGGAAGTACTTCAATTCTAATTCCCAAAGCAGATAATTGTCAAATAGATGTTACTTGTTCTCCTGAAAATAATGGCTGGCAAGAACAAATTGATGCTGTTGTTCATTATACTTTTGTAGAAAACCAGTTTATGTATGTATGTTCTGCTTCTCTTTTGAACAATACAAATCAGGACTGTACACCTTACATTCTTAGTGCATGGCACTGTGGAGAGCCTAATGCAGGTCAAAACCTTTCAGGATGGACTTGGTACTGGAATTATCAAAAATCTAGTTGTCAACCTGGAGCTGCAAATGGCAATGACCCATCAAAAGGAAATCAAACTATGATCAATGGAGCAGTTAAATCATCATCAGGAAGTGGGACTCTTAACAATCCACCTTCAAGTAATCAAGTGGCTGGGTCTGATTTTTATTTAGTTGAACTAAATTCTTCAATTCCAACTTCATACAATGCTTATTATGCTGGGTGGAGTAAATCTAACTCTGCTGCGGGAAGTGGTGTTTCTATTCATCATCCTGATGGAAGCGCAAAGAAAATATCTACTTTTTCTAGTAGCCTCTCTAGTGTAACGTATAACGGTGGCGCATTCAACCATCATTGGCTTGTAACCTGGTCTTCCACAACAAATGGACATGGAGTAACAGAAGGAGGTTCATCAGGCGGACCAATTTTCGATCAAAATGGAAGAGTTGTAGGACAACTTTCTGGTGGAAGTTCTTTTTGTACTTCTCCTACACAACCTGATTTATTTGGAAAATTTTCATCCAACTGGACAGCAAATGGCTCAAATTCAAATGCACAGCTTTCTAGTTGGTTAGACCCTTCTCAATCCAATGTAAATACACTGGACGGCTCGTATCAACCATGCTCTAGTGCAAATCCATTAAATTGTATAATTAACACGTCATCTACATCAATTACAGTGGGTAATTCTGTTGTTTTTTCGGATGGTTCAACAGGGAATCCAAGTTCTTGGAACTGGAATTTTGATTCTAATGGATTGGGAGGGGCGTCTCCATCAGTATCTTCAGTACAAAATCCTGGAGCAATTACATTTAACAGTGTTGGAACCTATACTGTATCTCTATCCGCTAGTAATGGATCAAGCAATTGTAATTCTTCAGTTAATATTACTGTTAGTTCAGGAGGCTCAAGCAGCAACGGTTGTGATGTATTAAGTAATATTCAAACGGGTCAATCGTTAACAGTTTATCCGTACGGAACAGGATACATGTCTGGTTGGAATTCTTATGGTGACATTTCCAAAGTTGAATCTTTTTCAATAACTGGGAATTACTCCAATGTCAAAAATATTGGTATTTATTTATACGATGTAAATAGTTCAAGTAATAATGCAACAGTAGATTTCAATATTTGGAGCAATGCAAATGGTAGCCCTGGCACTATTTTAGGCACTGTTTCATACACCCTTGCTAGCTTAGAAAATCAACTCAGTAGTGATCCAAATAATTCAGGAATTATCACAGCAACATTTCCTAATCCGATTGCAATAAGTGGTAATGCTTTTTTTGCAGGAATTAAAATGAATAATTTTTCCCCTCAAGATAAAATAGCAATCGTAACCAATACAAACAATGCCAATTCCAATAATACAGCTTGGGAACAATGGGCATCTGGAAGCTGGTATGAATATTCTGCATCAAATGCCTGGGGCTACGTTCTAGCTCATAGTATTACTGCTGAACTAGGCTTTATGACTTCTGTTTCCCCAGATGTAACCATTTGCTCCGGTGACAACACAACATTATTAGCTTCAGGAGCCGGAAATAACGGAACTTATTCATGGGACAACAATTTAGGAAATGGCAATCCAAAAGTTGTTTCTCCAAATTCAACAACAACCTATATTGTAACTGGAACAGATTCTAACGGATGTTCGGACGATGCCAGTGTTGTTGTAACCGTTGAAAATAATCCAACTATTTCAGTTACTCCAAATTCAACGATTTGTTCAGGAAATAATATCACACTTCAAGCATCTGGTGCAGGAAACAACGGTTCTTACAATTGGAGTAATAATCAGGGCAACAACAGTTCAATTACTGTCTCTCCTAACACAACAACTACTTATTCAGTTACAGGAACAAACTCCTACGGTTGTTCAGCTCAAGCAAATGTTATTGTAACTGTTGAAAGTTCTCCAATAGTTTTTGCCAATTCCAATTTAACAAATGCATTAGTTGGAGATAACATTCAATTCAATAGTAACGGCTCAAACGCTTCAAATTATTCATGGCAATTTGGAGATGGGAATTCTAGTAGCTCACCAAACCCAACCCACTCCGACAATAATGCAGGAACGTATAATGTGCAGCTGACTGGTTATAATATTAGCGGAAATTGCTCAGATCAAGATTCTTTTTCAATTAATATTTCTGAAAACAATCTAAACATAGAAGAAATAACCAATGATAATTTAACAATAATACCAAATCCAAATCAGGGGTTGTTCAAAATTAAGTTCAAGGAATCCCTCATTCAAAGTACTAAAATTGAAATTTTCAACAGCCTTGGAAAACTCATAAAATCTCAAACAATTAACCAAGGAGTTGAAAACATTGAAATAAATTTACAAGAACTATCGACAGGCATTTATTACCTAAAATATAATTTTGAAAATAAAATTATAACGCAGAAATTTATCATAAATAAACAATGATCCCTAAAGACATACAACCAGAACATTTAAATATTATAGCAAAAGATACGCTATTATCACATTTAGAAATAAAATTCACTGAAGTAGCAGAAAATTATATCATAGCAAAAATGCCGGTCAATCAAAACACGTCCCAACCCATGGGAATTCTTCATGGTGGCGCAAGTATTGCTTTAGCTGAATCAATTGGAAGCATAGGATCTTATTTGTTGGTTGACAAGAACAATGAGATAGCACTAGGTTTAGAAATAAATGCAAATCATGTAGGAAGTGCCTATGATGGTTATGTACATGGGAAGGGTGAAATAATTCACAAAGGGAAATCAACACACATATGGAGCATTGAAATTAGAGACGACAACCAAAAACTAATTTCAATATCTAGACTAACTATTATGATAATTAAAAGAAGAAAAAACTGAAATGACATTTAACGAGAATGACAGTTTTGTTATTTACAGAAAACCATTTGAGGAAAAAACAAACATTATAGAAGGAAAATGGATTGAAGAAACTAAACTTTCAAACTCAGCTAAAAAATGTTTTGTTTTTAGCACATTCAGCGGTGAGATCTTCAAAATAATTGGCAAACATTACTTTCTAAATGACTCAATCGAAATAATAAATAACAATTGTAACAAACAGAAATCAACAGAAATTGATATTTATAAAAGCAATGTTAAACAAGCATTAAGCTTAATTGATGATGGAATTGTAAATAAAATTATTATTAGTAGAGTCATCAATCAAAAACATACCATTAAAAATTATTTTAAGCTTTTTGAAGCTTTTTGTAAAAACTACAATCATGGATTAGTCTATATATTTAATCATCCTGAAAAAGGATTGTGGATTGGTGTAAGCCCAGAACTACTAATTTCTAAAAAAGAATCAAACACATTTTTGACCGAATCTCTAGCAGGAAGTCAAAAATGGAAATCGGAAATCACATGGAATAAAAAAGAAATTGAAGAACAAGCATTTGTATCTGATCACATTACTGACTGCATCAATAAACATGGGAAATTACTTTCTGAATCTGGACCAAAAACAAAAAAAGCAGGAAATTTAGCCCACATAAATACTATTTTCAGTTTTTCTCTAAAAAGTGACATAAATGATTTAATCAATGACCTGCACCCTACCCCAGCAATTGCTGGGACACCAAGAAGTATCTCAATAAAAAAAATCAAAGAAATTGAGCAACACAAAAGAGAATTATACTGTGGGTTTTTAGGGGAAATAAGTAACAATGGAATTGAACTATACATAAATTTAAGGTGTGCAAAAGGCCATAAAGAATCCATAAATTTATATGTGGGAGGCGGTATAACTAGCAAAAGCCAAATTGAAAAAGAATTTGATGAAACTGAAATTAAATCTCAAACGCTATTGTCTGTCATCAAAAATTTATAGAAATTAGCCAGATGACCTCATCATTTTTAAGAGTTCAAGTTTTAATAAATTTATTAAAAGATCACGAAATTAAACACGTAGTCTTTTCTCCAGGTTCGAGAAACGCACCATTGGTATTAGGTTTTAATTCAGAAAATTACTTTACAAAACATGTTGTAGTTGACGAACGTTCTGCTGGTTTTGTAGCGCTTGGAATAGCACAGCAGAAAGAAGAACCGGTTGTGATATGTTCAACCTCAGGAAGTGCAGTATTGAATTACGCTCCAGCTTTGGCTGAAGCATTTTATCAAAAAGTACCCATTATTGCCATAACGGCAGATAGACCTCCTGAATGGATTAACCATGGTGAAGGACAATCAATGAATCAAAAAAATGTATTTCAAAATTTTGTTGCAGAAAGCTTCAACTTTCCAATGCTGGACCACCCAGATGGTTTATGGCAGACCGGGATCATGACAAATGAAGCCATTCATACCGTATTTTCTAAGATGAAACCCGTACATATTAACTTTCCTTTCAGGGAGCCATTATATAACACCTCACCACAAAACATCAGAAAAGCACGAAAAGTAGTACTAACAAAATCTTTTGAGAGTATTGGACGTGATGATTTAGATAAACTAGCATCTGATTGGAACAATAGCTCAAAAAAAATGGTGATCTGTGGTTCAGTAAAACCCAGTAAAAAATTAAATAAACTCATCAATAAACTAAATGAAGACAGTAGCGTTACTGTTCTTACAGAAACCACATCAAACCTTTACAGTGAAAAATTCATAAGTTGTATAGATAGAGTACTAGAAAGAATTGGATCTGATCCAAATTTTATTCCTGAAATAGTTTTGACAATAGGCAACTCTATAATTTCAAAAAAACTAAAAACTCTTTTAAGAAAATACAATCCAATACATCATTGGCACGTTGAAAAAACAGAAAGAGCTCAAGATATTTTTTCTTCACTTACCCAACTAATACCAATCTCACCTATCTCATTTCTAGAACAAATCAATCCATTACTAATAGCTTCATCTAATGAGAACTATGGAAATAAATGGTTTAATGAGCATAAGGTTGCTGGGGAAAATCACATCAAATTTTTAAAAAATTGTCAATGGTCAGACTTGAAAGCACATCATATAATTCAATCTCATTTACCTAAAAAATGTAACCTTCAAATGGGCAATAGTTCAAGTGTTAGGTACATACAACTATTTCAAAATCAATCTGAAATTAAATACAATGGAAATAGAGGAGTAAGTGGCATAGATGGATCAACATCAACTGCATTTGGTGCTGCAATAATCAACAATGGACCTACTGTTTTGATTACAGGTGATTTAAGTTTTATTTACGACACAAATGCACTTTGGAATCAATCTCCTCCAAAAAATTTAAAAATTATTATCGTAAATAATGAAGGTGGAGGAATATTTAAAATAATACCAGGGCCAAAAGAGACACCCTACGCTAAAGAATTTTTCGAGACCCAACATGATGTTAAACTAGAAAATTTAGCAAAAGCCCATAAAATTAATTTTATTAGTACAGATAATATTGATGATGCATCTAATAAACTAAAGCATTTATTTTCTAATGATAAAACAGAAATTCTTGAAATAAAAACAGGTAATATCAACAATGAAGATATACTAATGGATTACTTTAAGGCTATAAAAACTAATTAATATGATAAAGTGGAACATCGCTAAAGAATATGAAGACATAACCTTCAAAACTAACAATGGAGTTGCTCGTATTGCCTTTAATCGCCCAGAAGTTAGAAATGCTTTTAGACCAAAAACTGTCGATGAGTTACTTGATGCACTTATTATTTGCCATGAAAGTCAAGAAATTGGTGTTGTATTAATAAC
>JBELEU010000048.1:0-12205 GCA_042093455.1 Crocinitomicaceae bacterium
TTGTTTCTGAATGCTTCATAACTTAAAATTACTTTGTTTTTCAAAGTTAGGAAATAACTAAGAAATTAAGAGTTTAATTTTTTATTTTCAAGACAAACACTGCATCAAAAACCAACAAAAACCCACCTTGTAGCATTAGAGAATTTCCAAATCCTATATTTCTAGCTTGATCATGAGTTGATAACTTCTCTACCCTATTCTTTAATAAACATCCTGCTATTATGTAGCATACATCTAAGCCCATGTTTACAGCGAGTGATTTTTTTAATTTGGTTCGTTCTTTTTCTATAGAGCTTAAAGACCAATACTTTTCTTTTCTTTTTTTAAGACCTATATACCCTAATCCAGCAATGCCAGCATTCACTAAATTCCAATTAAAATTCATTTGATGAAAATGGGGCCAACTTTCGTTTGATGTTGTTTTTAAAAAAGGACTCAATGTAATATTAAGGGCTGACCAACCACCCAAAATTTTCATTGCATTTTCTTGAGTTTTATAGAAATTTCTATGTAGAATAGAAGTATCTAAATTTATCTTTTCAAGGTTAGAAAAATTATTCTCTTGAGAGTGGAATGTTAAAGAAAATGGTATGGATACAATAAATACTAAGCGCTTTAGCATCAATTGTTAAACATTTTAATGACTTGATCTAATTTAGCTTTTAAGTTTCTTCTGTCAACTATAAAATCTAAGAACCCTTTTTCTAATAAAAACTCACTAGTTTGAAATCCTTCAGGAAGGTCTCTACCAATAGTTTCTTTAATTACTCTAGGACCTGCAAAACCAATTAAAGCTCCAGGTTCAGAAATGTTTAAATCACCCAACATAGCAAATGATGCTGTAACACCACCTGTAGTTGGATCAGTTAAATATGAAATGTAAGGTAAATTAGCTGCAGAAAGCTGTGTTAACTTAGCAGATGCTTTAGCCATTTGCATCAAGGAAATACCAGCTTCCATCATTCTGGCCCCTCCAGATTTAGATATCAACATAAATGGACACTTTTTCTCAATTGCCATTTCAACAGATCTAGCAATAACTTCACCCATCACATTACCCATTGAACCTCCAATAAAAGAAAAATCCATACAAGCAACTACTAAAGGGTGACCAGAAGTTTCACCGTAAGCTGCACGCATAGAATCGTTAAGACCAGTCTTTTTTTGAGTAGCAACAATTCTGTCTGAATATTTCTTTTTGTCCTCAAATTTTAATTTATCAACTGGCTTAAGACTATCAGCAATATATTCAATGTTATTTCCATCAAAAATTATTTCAAAATATTCCTTAGAACCAATTCTTACATGATAACTTTCTTTTGGAGTAACATACTTATTTTCCTTCAACGCTGTCATTTCTATGACATCACCTGATGGTGTTTTGTACCAAAAACCATCAGGACTTTCTTTCTTTTGGTTAGTTGGTGTTACAATGCCTTTATCTTTTCTTTTAAACCAAGGATTTTGATCTTCAATTGCGCTCATTTGTGAAATATTTATTATAAAATTAGCAAATTATGCAATAGTTATACTATCGTCTAAATAAACATCTTGAATTGAATTTAATAAATCAACTCCATCATTCATAGGTTTTTGAAAAGCTTTTCTTCCAGAAATTAACCCATGGCCTCCTGCCCTCTTGTTTATAACAGCCGTTTCAACAGCCTGTTTTAAATCAGAACTTCCACTTCCAGTTGAAGCACCACCAGAATTGATTAACCCTATTTTTCCCATATAACAGTTTGCTACTTGATAACGACATAAATCAATCGGATGGTCTGTTGTTAATTCACTGTAAACTTTAGGATGAGTTTTACCAAAATCAATGTTGGTATATCCCCCATTATTTTCAGGAAGTTTTTGCTTGATAATATCTGCCTGTATAGTAACACCAAGGTGATTAGCCTGAGCAGTTATATCTGTTGCTACATGGTAATCTGTACCATCTTTCTTAAATCCACTATTTCTTAAATAGCACCATAATATAGTTGCCATTCCTAATTCGTGAGCTCTTTCAAAAGCTTGAGCTACTTCAATAATTTGTCTATTTGAATCTTCAGAACCAAAGTAAATTGTAGCACCAACTGCTGCTGCACCCATGTTCCAAGCTTCATCAACACTACCATACATTATTTGCTCAAATGTATTTGGGTAAGTAAGCATTTCATTGTGGTTTAACTTAACAATAAAAGGAATTTTGTGAGCATATTTTCTGCTTACAACAGCTAACCCTCCAAAAGTAGAAGCAACTGCATTACAGCCCCCTTCAATGGCAAGCTTAACAATGTTTTCAGGATCAAAATAAATTGGGTTAGGAGCAAATGAAGCTCCAGCTGAATGCTCTATACCTTGATCGACAGGAAGTATAGAAACGTAACCAGTTCCTCCTAAACGTCCGTTGTTATAAATAGAGCTTAAACTCTTTATTACTTGATTATTTCTATTTGATAACCCAAATTGTTCAGAAACAAAATCTGGGTTAGGTAAATGAATTGATTCTTTTGTAATTGTATTACACTTATGATCTAAATAATGATTTGCTTCAGATCCTAAAATATCAAGTGTTGTAGCCATTTTTAATTTTGTGTTTATTGAGATTTACTATTGCGCAAATCTAAAAAATATATAATAATAAAAGCCAATTAAAATGGATAACCTATACCTAAATTAAATTGGACTGGATAATATTTTTGGCGATCATCAGCACTTTTACCAAAAACCCATCTATTGTTAGCAATTGAAACTGCAGGGTTTTTAATAGGCATTGCAACATCTACTCTAATTATAAAGAAATCTAAATTCAGTCTCAACCCTATTCCAGAACCAACTGCAATTTCATTCAAAAAGTTTTCTTTTGTGAATTGACCTTTAGTTCTTATTGAATCTTCTCTAAGTAGCCAAACATTACCCATATCAACAAACAATGCTCACTCAATCCAAGAAGACAGAGGAAACCTTAGCTCTAAGTTACCTTCAATTTGAATGTCTCCTATTTTATCAAACCTTTGCAATGAATCATAATAGCTTCCAGGGCCCAAAGACCTGGCTTTCCAAGCTCTCATCCCATTTGCACCTCCTGAATAAAAGCTTTTCTCAAATGGAAGAGCTTCTCTCAGGTTAGTTCTTGGAACACCTACACCACCAGCTATTCTATAAACCAATTTACTTTTTTCAGAAATTGGCATGTAATATCTCATATCCAAGAAAAGCTTTTGAAAGTGAGCATATCGAATACCCAAAACATCATAGCTATTATTAGTAGGATTCAAAGGTTTATTTATTAATTTATGAAACTGGTATAGCATACCTCCACCACATTCAAGGGTTGATTTAAAATAAAATTCATTTTTAAAATTTGATTTTTTCTGACTATTGAATTCATAAGAATACACACCGCCCGCAATAATATGGTCCTGAAAACTTGCAGCAATTAATTTATCATTTAAAGTATCAATCTGTAATGAAAATTCTGGCGTTTTGTCAATGTTTACAGCACTCAGAGCAATTGGGTTTATGTGCCATGTTCTAGCTTTTTTTTCATGAAATAACCAACCAAAAGAAAGTTCTTGATTCCATCTTGTAAAATCTGGTCTTTTTTGAAAATTAACAGCCGCTGTAATTTCAGCTCTACCATTAACATGTTTTTTTAATTTTTGAATTTTATTTATTAAAAAATATTTTGGAATTAAAACATGTAATTGTGGACCAAATTCAATGGTGTTAAACAAACTACTTTCTTCATTACTAGTAACAAGTAGTTGGCTCTCCAGGCCACCTTTCAATGAAAGTTTAAACCTTTCACCGCCATGAAATAAATTTGCATGCAAATAATTCATGCTGCCTTCAATTCCAAATTGCCCTTCGTTGTTAGTTCCATCAACAGAAAAGGTGACGTTCTGGGTTTTTGCAGTTATTAAATCAACGTTTGCATCAACTAAACTTTTATTTGAAATCGTATCAAAAGTTATTCCAACTGAACTAAACAAACCTAATGTCGATAACCTTCTGTAAGAATCTTCAGCTAATTTTTTGCTGTAATAAGTATTTCTTTTTATCGTTATCGCATTTCTAAGTATTCTCTTTTGATACTTTATTGGCTGATTATTGATTACATTGATTGAATTTGATTCTACTGTATCTGAGAGAAAATCTTTAACGTATTTATCATCAGAGTTGATATTTACATTGATGTTATTTACTAAAAACTGTTTATGAGGTCTCTCAACAACTAAATCAGAATTTTTGCTTTTGTGCTTATAATTCTGAATACCCATTTCAACATCAATCTCATGATCTAGTCCAATTGTATCAACTGAAAAATAAATGAATTCTTTATTAAAGAAAAAGAAACCATTATTTTTCAAAAAATGGGTAATTCTATCTCTTTCCAAATCCATATTATCAGTACTAAATAAATCTCCTTTTTTTAGAAATGAATTCGATTTAATACTGTCTAAATAAAAACCAATAACAGAGTCATTAATCACATAATTAATATTTCTTAAAAAAGAAGGTTTACCTGTTTGAATTGAGTATACAACTTCTGCTTGACGATCATCAATGATCTTTAAACTATCATTAACTGTATTATCAAAATAACCATTGTTAATTAGAAATATACTGATTTGATTGGATGATTTATTTCTCAATTGATTTGAAATAATAACAGGAGGTTCACCAGCTTCTCTTATTCTTTCGCCAAATGTTAAAGACCTGACTTTGTAAGGTTTAAGTTTAGCAGAACTATCTTTAGCTAACTTCAGGTTGTTTTTATGTTTTATTTCCTCATTTAATTGTGAAATTTTCTGATCTTCCTTCACTATAGATTTTTGAATTCTATCTTCATTAGATAAATTATACAACCATAAATGAACACGAAATTTTGAAAGAATTTTTCTATTAGGCTGTTGTTTAACTACCTCAATAAAACTACCATTTTTTAAAAATATATCAGAATTAACACCACCATCTTTGTCAGTAATTTGAATTTCATTCTTCTCCAGTAGAAATTCATTATCAGCAACATATTTAACTGTATTACAGGAAAATGTAATTATTATTAATAAAAAAGGAATTAATTGAGACTGATATTTAAATATATTGACTAACACTTGTAAATTAGTATTTAAAGGCAAAAATAACATTATGACAATCAGTAGAAACGATTTAAAGAAATTTAGTTCATTAAAAAGGAAATCAAAAAGAAATGAATTAGGTCTATTTATTGTCGAAGGGAAAAAAATATGCAACGAATTAATTCAATCAGAATTTGAAATTGAGAGGTTGTTTTCTACTGAAAACTTCACAAGTGAGTTTCCAACAGCTGAATTAATTTCAAGTAAAGATGCGGATCGATTGTCAAATCTAAAAAATCAAAGTAATGTTATTGGAATTGTAAAGATACCAACATATGATATTCCAAATTATTCTGAAAAAATCACTATTTATCTTGAGGATATTAATGACCCTGGTAATATGGGTACTATATTGAGGTCATTGGATTGGTTTGGTTATGAAAATGTTTATTGTTCGCCAAATTGTGTTGATGTCTTTAATAACAAAACAGTTATGGCATCAATGGGTTCTGTTTTTAGAGTAAAATCACACACCATTACTTTAAGTGAGCTTTGTAAGAAATTCACCTTTGATGATATTATAGGAGCTACTCTTGATGGAGAAAATTTATATTCTTACCCATTTGATAAAAAATCAATCATTGTTCTTGGAAATGAAGCAAATGGAATAACTATTGATACTTTAAAACAAATCAACAAAAGTATTTCTATTCCAAAAAAAGGAAATGCAGAATCATTAAATGTAAGTATTGCAACTTCAATTATTTTAAATGAAATCAATAGGAAAACTAATTATTAAGCTTACTAAAAATAGCTTCTACACATTTCATCCCATCAATAGCAGCTGACATAATCCCTCCAGCATATCCAGCTCCTTCACCACATGGATATAATGAAGAATAATCAGGGTGATGAAGTTCCTTAGTTCTAGGAATCCTGACTGGAGATGAAGTTCTTGTTTCAGGAGCGTGCAATACAGCTTTTGGTGAAATAAAACCCTTTAATTTTTTATCAAAATTCACAAATCCTTCTTTTAGAGTATCTGTAATAAATGATGGAAAAACTTCTGTTAGATCGGAATCAACATATCCAGGAAAGTATGAAGATGGAGGGAAAATTGAATTTCTTTTATTTCTTAAAAAACTCTCTAAAAGCTGAGCTGGCAGAGTTTGACCGTTTTTTGCAATATTCCATGCTTTTGTTTCAATAGATTTCTGAAACTCAACACCAGCTAAAGGTCCATATTTATGGAAATCTTTAAGGTCAGACCATTTAACTTCTACAACAATCCCAGAATTTGCATAAGGGTTATTTCTTTTACTTGGAGACCATCCATTGGTTACTATTTCTTTTTCTTCAGTTGCGCATGGAGCAATAATTCCTCCAGGACACATACAAAAAGAATAAACACTTCTTTGGCCATTATTATAAACCAATGAATAATTTGCAGGAGGTAAGAAATCACCTCTGAAATTTCTCTTGTACATTAGCCGATCAATTTCAATTTGGGGGTGTTCTATTCTGACACCAACAGCAAAATCTTTAAAATCAATCGTAATTTTTTTTTTGAAAAGAAGATTAAAGATATCTCTAGCAGAATGACCGGTTGATAAAATCAAGTTATCAACATCAATCTTATTTTCATCATTAATTATTAATGACTTTAAGACAGAATTTTCAACTATCAAATCTGTTAGTTTTGACTCAAAGAATATTTCACCACCATTATCAATAATGGTTTCTCTAATATTAACTATTAAATCAGGAAGTTTATTAGTACCTATATGAGGATGTGCATCAATTAAAATGTCTTTTTCAGCACCATGATGAACTAATAAATTTAAAATTTCTGGAATACTACCCTTTTTCTTTGATCTTGTATAAAGCTTACCGTCAGAATAAGTACCTGCACCACCTTCTCCAAAACAATAGTTCGATTCTGTATTTACGATACCATTTTTATTAATTGCGGCTAAATCTCTTCTTCTATCTCTAACGCTCTTTCCTCTTTCATAAATAATTGGCTTAATTCCTAATTGTATGCACTTCAATGCTGCAAAAAGTCCTGCTGGGCCTGCTCCTATTATATGAATACAATTTTCAGACTTGGAAACATTTTTAAACTCAGGGCTATAAATCGGTTCAATATGTACTGATTCAAAAACTTCATACTGTAACTGAAAATAAATATTTTTTTGCCTAGCATCAATTGATCTTTTTCTTAAAAAAAATGACTTGAAAGACTTTTTTGACTTTTCTTTTATTAGCTTTTTATGCAATGAAATATTGCTTAAGTCTTCTGGTGAAACCTTTATATGAACTAATTCAGATAACAAAATAGCACTTTACCCTTCAAATGTTAGAGAAAGAGTCCAAACTTTTGAACGCAAAGAACCAATAGGTGAATCAAATTGAGTTCCTTCATCTAAATGAACATTCATCATGCCAACTCCAAGTTTTAGCTCTATTCCGAATTTGAAATACTCTAAAAAGAAATCAAACCCTCCACCTATTTCCATACCAAAATCAGGTTTTTTAAGTTTAATAATTTGATCTGCAAGATTTGAGGAAGTATTATTAACATCCTTTTGAGAAGACATATCAAGTCCAAACCTTAACCCAGTAATACCATACATTGCCCAATTGTCAATTCTATCCGTTCTAAACTTTAATAACATTGGAAAATCCAAGTAGGTGGGTTCGATTTTTTTAGACCACACAAAAGATGTGTCATTGTTAACATCCATGTAGGTATAAACCATATCTCTTTCCTGAAAAGATAGTGTAGGGATAGCAAAACGTAACTTAAAATTTGGATTGAAATTTATAGATGAAACAACACCCAACGAAAACCCAGGATTTGGATTAACTACTAGAGATTGCAATGAATCATCATTAAAATTAAAACCTACAGATTTCTGAATATAAAAATCAGATTGATTATAACTAAGTGCAAAACCGAAATGAAATTTCTTATCATCAAACCCTAAAAGATGATCTTGAGCAGATAGTTTTAATGTAGAAATTAAAACAAAGAGAAGGGTCAGAAGTTTTTTACTACTCATTTGAATTCAAATATAATAAATACAATATATAAATATTTATTTTTTTGCAGAATAGATAGATGCAATTCCTCCAGAGAGTTGCTTGTAGAAGGAATCCTTGAAAGATACTTTCGTTAATTGATCCAAAAAATCTTCTCCTTCAGGAAATGCAGCAACGGATTCAGGTAAATAAGTATATGCAGATTTATCTTTTGAAATAAGTTTTCCAAAAAATGGCAAAATAAAATTAGAATACAAATAATAAGATTGCTTTACAGGGAATTTTTTTGGTTTTGAAAATTCTAAAACTAATAGTCGGCCTGAAGGCTTTAGAACTCTATGTATTTCTTTCAATCCCGCATTCAGATCTTCGAAGTTTCTAACACCAAAACTAACCATTACTGCATCAAAATAATTATCTTCAAAAGGAATGTTTTCTGAATCTCCATATATAAAATCTAAGGAATCTTCTAGGTTTTTTCTTTTAATTTTAACCCTACCAACTTCAAGCATTCCCTTAGAAATATCAAGTCCAATAATTTTTTTAGGCTTCAATCTTTTATGAGCACTAAAAGCTAAATCACCTGTTCCTGTAGCAACATCTAATATTAATTGAGGAGATTCATTTTTTAAAATTGAAATGGTTTTTCTTCGCCAATAATGATCTATACCAAAACTTAGAAAATGGTTTAAGAAATCATATTTTCCTGAAATGTTATCAAACATTTCTGCTACCTGTTCCTTTTTTGATTTTTCAGAAGCTTTATAAGGCTTTACAACTTTACTCATACAGCAAAACTAATCATAAGTATGAATTTGTTTTAAAAGTGTTAACTAATAATTTTGTTCCTTTTAGTTATATTTGGATTACAGGTATAAACAGAATTAAAATATTAATTGAATAAAAATATAAAATCTAAAGATTTTGCCTTTGTTCAAAAGGCCCAAAAAGACCCCAAGTTTTTTGGATACTTATATGAAAAATATTTTGACCAAATATTCATTTTTATTTTAAAAAAAGTCAATGATCAAGACATAGCAGGGGAAATTTCCTCAAAAGTATTTTTAAAGGCCATGTTAAACATAAAGAAGTATAAAGACATGGGTTATCCATTTTCTTCTTGGCTTTACAAAATAGCTTCTAACGAAACCAATAAGTTTTTTAGAGAAAATAATAAAATTCAAGAAGTTGAGATACAAGAAAAAGATGCTATTTCACTATTGGAAGATATTAATGAAAATAATTTAGATGAAAATATTGAAAAACTACTTATTTCTATTGAGAAATTAAATGATAGTCAAAGTGAACTTATTGAACTCCGATTTTTTGAGAAATTATCATTTATTGACATAGGAAAACAACTTGGCATTAGTAGTGGAAATGCAAAAATAAGATTGTACAGAGCTGTTGATGCATTAAAGAAACAATTCAAAATTGTGAATGAAAAAATATAGAATAAATAAAAACCAAAAGGCAAAACTAAAGGTTACAAAAAGTGACATTCAACGTCATAAAAGTTTCAACAGTTTAATGTTGCAATACGATGAAGTAACCAAAAGGTCTAAAATACCACTGTACAAAAATAAAAAGCTATTTATGTTATTGATTATTTTAGCTTTAATTGCCTATTTAATTTTTAACTTTGAATCCATTTAAATTCCTATTCAATGAAAAAAGCATCCTTGATCATGTTTATGTTTCCTCTACTTTTATTTGGTCAAGCTGATGAAATAAAAGAAACAGAAAATGAGAAAAAATCTAATAAACATTGGTACAAATGGGATATTGGAATTAATGGGGGAATCAACATCAACAATCCAATATCTAGTGATGATAATTTTCAAGATATTAATTATACAGGTAGTATTTATGGATTAACTCTAATTTATCACTTCAATAGTTTTTTTGCATTTAAGGCTGATTTAGACATTGAAAATAAAGGATGGTCAATTGAAAACTATGAGCTTTCTAACAATGCAAACCCGTCAGGTGGATCTATCATGAATTTAGAAAATGTCACTCAGGTTTTAGATTATTTCGATGTTCCCGCTTTTATTCACTTAGGTTTTGGAAAAAAATTAAAATTAGATTTAAATATTGGACCTTATTTTGGAATTAAAATCAAAGATGAAATTTATTCTTACCAACCAGATGGCACAGAACTATCATCATCAGACACTAGAGGAATGATTGGACTTAGCGAATTTGAAAACTTTGACTACGGATTGGTTTATGGAGTTGGTCTAGATTATCAATTTCATGAAAGATTCTCCTTTGGGTTTGACGCACTATACGAAAAGGGGATGAAAATCATTAACACCAACGGATATAAAAACTCATCAATTGATTTTGATTTTGGAATAAATTGTCGAATTGGCAAAAAAGAAAAAAAATTATTCAAATCAGACCAATGATACACGCTAGCTAATCTATATTTTCTTATAAAATCATCAACAAAAAAACTAATTTAAACATGCCAAAAAAACTCAATCACATAACTAAAAAATCTGAAAAATTTTTAGAAAAATACCTAAACACTGCTTCTCCAACTGGATTTGAAACCGCTGGACAAGAAGTTTGGTTAGATTATATAAAACCGTATGTTGATGATTATTTTGTAGACACCTATGGAAGTGCTGTTGGAGTTATCAATCCAGAAGCAGATTATAAAGTTGTGATTGAAGCTCATGCTGATGAAATATCATGGTTTGTTCACTACATTACTGAACAAGGTTTTATTTATTTGAGAAGAAACGGAGGAAGTGATCATCAGATTGCTCCTTCCAAAAGGGTTAACATTCATACAGATAAAGGCATTGTTAAAGCTGTTTTTGGATGGCCTGCTATTCACACAAGACTAGGTGGAGCAAAAGAACAACCTCCCAAAACTGATAATATATTTTTAGATTGTGGATGCTCATCAAAAGCTGAAGTTGAAAAATTAGGAATTTATGTAGGGTGTGTTGTCACTTATGAGGATGAGTTTATGGTTCTTAATAAAAAATACTATGTCGGAAGAGCATTAGACAATAGAATGGGTGGGTTTATGATTGCTGAAGTAGCTAGACTACTTAAAGAAAACAAAGATAAACTTCCTTTCGGGTTGTACATTACTAATGCTGTTCAAGAAGAAATTGGTCTTAGAGGAGCTCAAATGATTGCTGAAACTATTGAACCGAACGTAGCAATTGTTACTGATGTTTGTCATGACACTAATACACCTATGATCAAGAAAATAGTTGAGGGAGATTTATCTGCTGGTAAAGGTCCAGTTCTTACTTATGGTCCTGCTGTTCAAAACAACCTTCTTAAAAGCATAATTAACACTGCTGAAAAAAATAAAATCCCTTTTCAGCGTTTGGCAGCATCAAGAAGTACAGGAACAGATACTGATGCTTTTGCTTATTCAAACAAAGGGGTAGCATCAGCCTTAATATCACTTCCTTTAAGATACATGCATACAACTGTTGAAATGACAGCAAAAGATGACGTAAATGCAGTTATAGAATTGATATATAAAACGTTAAAGGATCTTAAATCTGGTGAAGACTTCAAATACATAAAATAATCATTAATGGATCAGCGACCCAGAAGAAATAGAAAATCAATAAACATTAGAGAGATGATTGCAGAAACTAATGTATCTGTTAATCAATTAATTTACCCTTTATTTATTGTTGATGGTTTCAATGTGAAAATCAGTATTGAATCGATGCCAAATTGTTATCGATGGTCACTTGATTTATTACTAATTGAAATTGAATCTTGTATAAAAATTGGTATTAATAGCTTTGTTATTTTTCCAGCTGTAGAGGATCATTTGAAGGATAAAGTAGCAACTTACAGCTATTCAGAAAATAACTTTTATTTAAAAGCTATTCGAGAGATAAAATCAAAATTTCCAGAAATCACATTAATGAGTGATGTTGCTATGGACCCTTATTCTTCTGATGGACATGATGGACTAGTAAGAAATGGAGAAATAATCAACGATGAAACCTTGCCAATTCTAGCTAAAATGGCAGTTGCGCAAGCTGATGCAGGCATTGATATAATTGGCCCCTCAGATATGATGGATGGACGAA
>JBELEU010000049.1:0-12113 GCA_042093455.1 Crocinitomicaceae bacterium
TGTGCTCTTCCGATCTTCCCATTGTAGATCCAATAACAGCAAAATTAAAGCCATCAATTTCAACCCCCCATACTTCGTTAAATACATTTTCACCATCACTTGAACAAGATGGTAACCCAGCTTTTGTCCACTCCCCTAGTAAAATAACATTGTCATTTTGAGAATAAAATAGATTGTTTATTAAAATCAAGAAAAGTATAACTAATGACTTCATCTGCATTCAAAGTTAAATAAAGTTAAAGTTTAAAAATCATATGTTTTAAATCATTTTTTTTTAAAAAATAAAAAGGTAAACTATTATCTTCGTTTTAATTGCTGGATATGAAGAGCCTTGTTATTATACCTACTTACAATGAAATTGAAAATATTGAAAATATTATCAATGCTATCCTGGCTTTGAAAGAAGATTTTCACATACTGGTTGTTGACGACCAATCACCAGATGGAACGGCTGAAAAAGTTAAGGGAATAATTGAAACAAATGATCGTTTGTTTATTGAAGAACGGTCAGAAAAATCTGGTCTTGGCACTGCCTATATACATGGGTTTAAATGGGCGATTAAACAAAGTTATGACTTTATATTTGAAATGGATGCTGACTTTTCTCATGACCCTAAAGATTTACCAAGATTACTAGAAAGATGCAAGAGAGACGATTGTGATGTTAGTGTAGGATCAAGATATGTTAAAGGTGGAAAAGTTGAGAATTGGCCTAAATCAAGATGGATAATCTCCTATTACGCATCCATTTATGTAAGAATGATTCTTATGATTGGAATCAAGGATACAACTGCTGGTTTTAAATGCTACAAAAGAGAAGTCTTAGAAGCTATAAAATTAGATGAAATTTGGTTTATTGGGTATGCGTTCCAAATTGAAATGAAATATTCAGCTATTAAATTAGGTTTCAAAATAAAGGAAATACCTATTACTTTTAGAGATCGAATTCTTGGAGAATCAAAAATGAATATGGGAATCTTCAAGGAAGCCTTTTGGGGAGTTATAAAATTAAAGACAAAATCTTTTAAATGAGTATATCTACTGTAATAAGAAATGCAACTATTGTTAATGAAGGTGAGAAATTCATTGGAGATCTTTCGATTGAAAATAAATTTATTTCTGGTATAAAAAGAGGATCCTTAAGTGGAAGCTTCGATAAGGAAATTGATGCGTCTGGACTGGTTTTAATTCCAGGAATGATTGATGATCAAGTACATTTTAGAGAGCCTGGATTGACACAAAAAGCTACAATCTATACCGAATCAAGAGCAGCAGTTTCTGGAGGAATTACTTCGTTTATGGAGATGCCAAATACCATTCCAAATACTACAACTCAAGAAGAGTTAGCTAATAAATTTAACATCGCCAATAGAGACTCATTAGCCAATTACTCTTTCTATATGGGCGCCACAAACGACAATTTAAAAGAGGTACTTAAAACTGATCCAAACAATACATGTGGAATCAAAATTTTCATGGGTTCTTCAACTGGTAACATGTTAGTTGACAACAGCGAAACTTTAAGTCAGATTTTCAAAAACAGTCCTATTTTAATAGCAACACATTGTGAAGATGAAGCAACTGTTAAATCTAACTTAGCTAAATACACTGCAAAATATGGGAACGACATACCTTTTGAATTACACCCAATAATTAGAAGTGAAGAAGCCTGTTACTTATCCTCATCAAAGGCTATTGAATTGGCAAAAAAGCACAAAACAAGATTACATATTCTTCATATTTCTACAGCAAAAGAATTAGCACTATTTAAAAGTGATTTGCCATTAAAAAATAAACTTATCACTGCAGAATGTTGTATCCACCATATGTGGTTCAATGATACCCATTACACAAAAAAAGGAAGTTTTATTAAATGGAATCCAGCGGTTAAAAAAGAAACTGACAGGCTAGCTATTATTGAAGCTCTTAATGACAATACTATTGATGTTATTGCTACAGATCATGCACCTCACACTCTTGCTGAAAAGACACAAAACTACGTCAATGCTCCCTCTGGAGGTCCATTAGTTCAACATGCACTTTTAGCACTAATGGAACTTGTTTCAAGAAATGAACTAACCATAGAAAAAATGGTTGAAAAAACGAGTCATGCAGTAGCAGACTGTTTTAACCTAGAGAATAGAGGTTTTCTTAGGGAAGGTTATTTTGCAGATTTAGTTTTAATTGACCCTAATAATAGTCATGAAGTAGAGGTAAAAGATTTAAATTATAAGTGTGGATGGTCCCCTTTTGAAGGAGATAAATTTAGCTCCACTATTAAAAGCACATTTGTTAATGGGAACTTGGTGTATACCAACAAGCAATTCAAGAACAACACTACAGGTATGGCATTAACATTTAATCGATGAAAAAATTCATCCTTTTATTTTTAATTATAAATCTAATTAGTTGCGTAAGTGACATTAACCAAGACTACAACACTCAAAACACTATACAATTTGATACTTTTAAAGAAATCTTAAAAGAAACTTGGTTACTCGATGCACACAAAACAAACAACAAGAACTACTCTTTATTCCCTCACGATAGCATTAATGAAATTAACCTCTCCATTTTAAAAAGATACAACGTATCTCAACAGAAATTCATTAACACCATTACTCATTACTCTCAAAAACCTAATCTAATTGATAGTCTTCTTTATTCTATAAAAGTTGACCTAGAAAAAACTCACTCGTCTCTTCCAAATGGAGATGATTCAGAAACTGAAGAACTCAATAATAATGATTTAAAATTGATTCTAAAACAATGCCCATTTTATTCAAAACCTTTAAATAATGAAAAAATTAACATGAATTCTGATCTTAGAGATTCATTATTTATTTATTTTAGAAGAAATCCAGAAAAACTTGGACATGCATCACTTAGATCTTTTTCAAAAAAACTTACTGAATTAACTAAAGAAAATAAATCTAGATGAAAAATTATTTTAAAATCACCAGTTTAATACTTATTGCTTTCTTAAGCTCTTGTTGTTCATGGAATGAAAGTAGTAAGAAAAGCTATTTAACAGAGTGTAAATCTAGACTCTCTGAAGAATTTTGTGAATGTTCACTGGAGAAGTTAATGACCAAATTCAACTGCTATGAAGAGGCCGTTGAAAACGAAGCTGACTTTGCAGAAGTTTTTATTGAATGTCATTAAATTTTAATTAAATTTTAATTAAATTTTAATTTTGAAAAAAAATAAAGAACTGTAATACACATTACAATACTTAAAATTACATTACACACTGCTAACATGAAATTCTGAGACTTTATCAATTCTATTGTTTCAAAACTAAAAGTTGAAAAAGTACTTAAACCTCCGCAAAAACCTACAATTAGCAATGGTTTTAAATTAAATCCCATCCACTTTCCGTCCGCAATTCCATACATACAAATACCAAGAATTATGCATGAAAATAAATTAGCAATTAAAGTTCCAATTGGAAAGTTGTGATCAAAAATTAAAGTACTTGCCTTTCCAATTAAAAATCTCAATACAGCTCCTAAGCCACCTCCAATAAAGACATAAAATGCAGTCATATTTCTAGAATTTTAATTTTTTTAATGAATTTATACAGAGAGTATGAAATTAAAAACCCTAATAACATTCCAACAAAAACATCGGAAACATAATGAACCCCTAAATAAACACGGCTGTAAGATACCAACAAAACAAAAGGCACTAACAAATATCCTATTTTGACAAATCTTTGTTTTAAAAAAAAGTAAACCATTGATGATAAACCTGCCATATTTGCTGCGTGACTTGAGACAAATCCATATTTACCGCCAGTATAATTATTAACCAAATGAATTTGATCTTTCAAAATTAAATTATGGGAAGGCCTGTACCTTTCGAAAACTTCTTTAAAAAGGTATTTAGCACTAAGATCACAAAATGAAACAACTATTATTAGAGCTAGTAACGAAAAAATTATTTGTCTAGGGTTATAAATTCTAATTAACAAAAAGACGAATAAAATATAAAAAGGAATTCCAAATGAAGTTGAGCTAATAAGCCACATTACGTCATCCAAAAAAGAATTATTTAAAGAATTAATAAAAAGTGTAAATCTATGATCTAAAGATTCAATTATATCGATGAAATCATTCATTTATTTTTTTCCAAAGCTCATCTTTAAGTTCAACTATTCCTTTTTGAGCTACTGATGAAATACAAATTACCTTAATGTTTTCGGGGAATTCTTGAGACAATTCTTGTAATAATTCATCATCAAGTAAATCACATTTAGTAATAGCTAATATCCTCTGCTTATCTAATAATTCTTCATTATACTGCTTGAGTTCATTAAGAAGAATATGATACTCCTTAGCTATATGATCGGTATCAGCTGGAATCATAAACAATAAAACGGCATTCCTTTCAATATGTCTTAAAAAACGATGACCTAAACCCTTACCTAAATGTGCACCTTCAATTATACCAGGAATATCTGCCATTATAAAAGATTTATGATCCCTATATTCAACTATACCTAGGTTTGGTACAAGAGTTGTAAACGGATAATTGGCTATTTCAGGCTTAGCAGCACTTACCACCGACAACAATGTTGACTTACCGGCATTTGGGAAACCAACCAATCCAATATCAGCCAATACTTTGAGCTCTAATATCTTCCACTCATCTTTTCCATCTTCCCCAGGTTGAGCATATCTTGGGGATTGATTAGTTGAAGATTTAAAATGATCATTTCCTAGACCTCCTCTTCCTCCTTCAACTAAGATAAACTCTTCACCATCTTCCGTAATTTCAAAAAGAATTTCACCAGTTTCTGCATCTTTTGCAACAGTTCCTAATGGAACTTCAATTAATTCATCTTTCCCGTCTTTGCCGTGTTTTAAAGCAGAACCTCCAGATTCACCGTGTTTAGCAATTATGTGTTTTCTATATTTTAGACTTAAAAGTGTCCAAATCTGGCTGTTTCCTTTCAATATAATATTTCCACCTCTTCCACCATCACCACCATCTGGACCTCCTTTGGCAGTAGTTCTGTCCCAATGAAAATGAGTAGACCCAGCACCTCCTTTGCCTGAACGGCAACAAATTTTAACATAATCTACAAAATTGGAAGAGGACATAAACGTTACCTATTACTTTTCTAATTCTTTAAAGACTCTATCAGTTATTTCATCAATAGTTCCTAAACCATTTAAAGAAAAATATTTTTTTTGTTTATCGTAATAACTAGCAAGTACAGCAGTTTTTTCTAGATAAACATGAATTCTATTTGCAATTATATTTTCATCTAAATCATCAGCTCTACCACTATACTTTCCTCTTGATAAAAGTCTTTTAATTAATTCTTCTTCAGGTACGTCTAATGCAATCATTTTAGTAATTGATGTACCTATAGATTTAAGAAAATCATCAAGAGCTGATGCTTGCTGAACAGTTCTAGGAAAACCATCAAAAATAAAACCATCTGATTCGGGATGAGTTTTCACTTCAGATTCGAGCATTTTAATGGTAACCTCATCAGGAACTAACTCTCCTTTGTCTATGTAGCTTTTTGCAGCTATCCCAAGAGAAGTCTCATTTTTTATATTTTCTCTAAAAATATCACCTGTTGACAAATGAGTCAAGTTAAATTGACTCATTATTCTTTCTGCTTGAGTACCTTTTCCTGCTCCAGGAGGGCCGAACAAAACAATATTCATCATAGTTATTTATTCTTCTATTATATATATATCTTCTAAATTTCTTCCGAGTCCATTGTAGTCTAAACCATATCCAACTAAAAATTCATTTCCAACTTCAATGGCAGCATAGTCAATTGGAAAGCTTCCCTTATAAGCTAAAGGTTTGTATAAAAGAGTGGATACCTTTATTGATTTAGGGTTTAATAACCTGAGATCTTTGATTACAACTTCAAGAGTAGCACCAGTATCAACAATGTCTTCAACAATTATCACATCTCTTCCAGTAATGGATTCATTTAAACCAATTAGCTCCTTTACAGACCCTGTTGATTTAGTTCCATCGTATGAGGCAACTTTTAAAAAGGTAACCTCACAATTATGGGTAAATGTTCGAATTAAATCAGATGCAAACATGAAAGACCCATTCAAGATGCAAACAAAAACTGGGCTATTTTGAGCATAATCATTATTTAACTTAACTGAAACTGCATCAATTGACTTTCGAATTTTTGCAGATTCAATAAAAAGTTTAAAGTTTTTATCTTCTAAAGAAACCTTTTTCATCTTGTTTATGCCTCAAATGTAATCAATTCATTTAACGGAAAAATAATTGTTTCTTTAATTTCGTCAATTACCTTTGCATTTACATTTTAACAAATGAATTTATGCAATTTTTTAGTTCTAAATTTAAACTTGGTATTTTAGGAGGAGGGCAACTTGGCAAAATGCTACTGTATGATTGTAAAAGATATGATGTTTTTACAAAAATAATGGACCCTAATAAAAATGCACCTTCAAGTAAGTTAGCTGATGAATTCATTGTTGGTGACTTAACCAACTACGATGATGTAATAAAATTTTGTGAAAATGTTGATGTTGTGACTGTAGAAATTGAGAATGTAAATACTGAAGCATTAGAATATCTAGAAAATAATGGAAAAAAAGTATATCCTTCGTCTGCAACTCTTAAAACAATTCAAAACAAGTCAATTCAAAAAGATTTTTACACCAAAAATAATTTACCAACTTCTAGTTATAAAAACTACAAGTTTATTAAAGACGTTATCAATGATTACAACGATGATAAATTAAAACTTCCGGCAGTATGGAAAAGTGCAAAATTTGGATACGATGGTAAAGGCGTAAAAATATTGAAGAATATCAATGATATCGAAAGCCTTCCAGATACGGAATGTCTTATTGAAGAAAAAGTTGACATCAAAAAAGAAATTTCAGTCATTGTTGCCAGAAATCAAAATAAAGATGAAGTTTGTTTTCCTGCTGTTGAAATGGAATTTAACTCTGATTCAAACTTAGTTGAATACATTATGTGCCCTGCTAATATTTCAAAAGAAATTGAAGAAAAGGCTTATGAAATTGCATTAAACACGGCTAGAAAATTTAATAGCATTGGATTGCTTGCTGTAGAGCTTTTCTTGACATCAAAAGACGAAATTCTTATTAATGAAGTTGCACCAAGACCACACAATTCAGGACACCATACCATTGAGTGTTGTTTTACTTCTCAATTTGACCAACATATTAGAAGTGTTCTAAACTTACCACTAGGAAACACTGACATTAAAATTCCTGGAATTATGGTAAATTTAGTGGGTGAAAATAAGGTTGAAGGCGATGTGATTTATAAGAACATTGAAAAAATATTTAATATCTCAGGTGTTTCTACTCATCTATACGGTAAGAAAAAGTCTAGACTTAACAGAAAGATGGGGCACATTACAATAGTTCATTCAGAAATTGAAAAAGCTATACAAATTGGAAAAGAAATAAAGGAATTAATAAAAGTAACAGCATAAATATGAAACAAGTTGGAATAATAATGGGAAGCAAAAGTGATTTACCCATAATGCAAGATGCTATTAACATTTTAAAAGAATTTGGACTAGAGGCTGAAGTTAAAATCGTTTCCGCACATAGAACTCCTGAAAGAATGTATGAGTATGCCGAACATGCTAAAAAAAATGGCATAAAAGTAATTGTAGCAGGTGCAGGTGGAGCTGCACATTTACCAGGAATGGTAGCATCTATAACCACATTACCTGTAATTGGTGTTCCAATTAAATCTAGAAACTCTATAGATGGCTGGGATTCTATTTTATCAATATTACAGATGCCTGGTGGTGTTCCAGTAGCTACTGTTGCTTTAGACGGTGCACAAAATGCAGGAATTCTAGCAGCTCAAATTATTGGCACTTCAAATATTGAAGTTTCTGAAAAACTTTCTCAATACAAAGAAAAATTAAAACAGAAGGTTATTCAATCTAACGAAGGTTTAGATTAGTATTTATTAATAAGTAAAGAACATATGATTAATACCGATATCATAATCATTGGAGCCGGACCTGTAGGACTTTTTACTGTTTTTGAAGCAGGGTTACTTAAATTAAAATGTCATCTTATTGATGCTCTTCCCGAACCAGGAGGTCAATGTATAGAAATTTACCCAAAAAAACCCATCTATGACATCCCTGGTTTTCCTAGTGTGTTGGGTTATGAATTAGTTGAAAATCTAATGGAACAAATAAGACCTTTTAATCCTGGTTTCACTTTAGGAGAGCCCGCTGTTGACATTAAAAAAGATGATGAAAACCAATTTATTGTCACTACAAAACAAGGAACCCAACATCGTGCTCCTGTTGTTGCTATTGCCGGTGGGTTAGGTGTTTTTACGCCAAGAAGACCACCTATACCAAATCTTAAAGAATTTGAAAATAATGGAATCAATTACATTATTAAAGACCCTGAATTATTCAAGGATAAAAACATTGTCATTTCAGGGGGTGGTGATAGTGCTCTTGACTGGGCTTTATATTTTGCAAACGATTATTCAAAAAATGTGACATTGGTTCACAGAAGTCAACAATTTAGAGCTCACAATGACTCTGTTCAAAAGGCTATGGATATGGCAAGTGACGGTAAAATAAATTTACTATTGGATTCTGAAGTAACTGGAATATCAGGAAATGGTGTTTTAAACTCTGTTAAAATCACATCCAAATCGGGTAATGATCCAGTTGAAATCAAATGCGATAATTGGCTTCCACTTTTTGGTCTTACACCAAAATTGGGACCAATAGCCAATTGGGGTTTAGAAATTGAAAAGAATGCCATCAAAGTAGATAATTCTGATGATTATTCAACCAATATCCCAGGTATTTATGCAATTGGTGATGTAAATACATATAAAGGCAAATTGAAATTAATTTTATGCGGTTTTCATGAAGCTGCTATAATGGCTCAATCTGCTTTTAAGAGAATACATCCTAACAAAAAAAATATTTTAAAATATACTACTGTTACAGGTATTTCTGGATTTGGAGAATGAAATTAATATAGAATTAACTGATAGAGAAGGAAAGATTCACAACCTCACCGGACCAACTGACATTAATTTAAATTTGATGGAGCTAATAAAACTCCATGAATTACCAGTTGAAGGAACTTGCGGAGGAATGGCTATGTGTGCTTCATGTCAAGTTTATGTACTAAATGATGTTGTTTCATTGGAAAGGTCTACAGATGAGCAAGCAATGTTAGACGAAGCATGGTATGTTCAGGACAATAGTCGTTTGGCTTGTCAAATACCAATTGCCAAAGAAATTAATGGTTTAAAAATAGAGATAGCGCCCTTTGTGGAAGATAGCAGTGATGATGACTGGTAATCTATTTTAATTCTTCTGGAATTTTACAAACTGGAATTGGATTCATTTTATGAAGATTGGCAGCATGCATTTTCTTGTAAATATTCAGAACTTCGATTTCTCGTTCATTAATGTTTTTAGTATCCCCAGTAAATTTCATAGCCCACTCCAACTCATCATAAGTAGCTCCAATTTGATCTTCATCAGTTCTATCATCATCCCACAAACCATCAGTTGGAGAAGCATTTAAGATGGATGTAATTATTTTTAAATGGTGAGCCAATCCAAAAACTTCCGATTTCATTAAATCAGCTATTGGTGAAAGATCAACACCTCCATCTCCATACTTTGTGTAAAAACCAACTCCAAAATCTTCGACCTTGTTGCCAGTACCCGCTACCAAACACTTATTATTACCAGCAAAAGCATAAAGAGTTGCCATTCTTATTCTAGATCTTAAATTAGCCATAGTTAAATGATCTTGAATACTATTGGGAAAAGTAGCTTCAAAAGATTGAAATGAAGAGGTCAAATCAATTTGGTCTGCCTCAATATTTGGGAAGTTTTTTTGCAACCATGAAATGTGTTCATTGCTTCTATCAAATTGATTGGATTGTTGAAGAATAGGCATATTTAAAACTAGCGTAGGTAAGCCAGTTAACGCACATAATGTTGAGGTTACTGCAGAATCAATACCTCCAGATACTCCAACAACAAAACCATTTTGGGAAGCTGATTCACAATAATCTTTTAACCAATTAACTATATGATTTTGAATTCTATTGTAGTCCAAAATAAAAATTTACGCTTTAGAAAAAATTAAAAAATAATTCCAACTGTAAGGCGAATATTTCTAAAGGTTGATTTTGCACCTACTGACTCAAAATCTCCAGAATAAATGTTTCGAGTTCTTAAAAAATCTTCTCTTTTTTCAGTGGTAATTGCATTAGAAATATCATAATTAAAATGACCTGCAAAAAATAAAGATGTAGATCCTGAAAAATTAAATTCTCCACCAATACCGATAAGTATTCCTGTTTTTATAGGTTGTGTTCCTTTATCAAGATTTAAGTTTTCCTTTGTAACGTCTTGAGATAAACTCCCTGGTGCTGAGGTTAAAGAAAACTCACTAGTTACAGGGTCATAATCAACATAATCACAAATATCATTTGTTCTTGTTTTAGTATTAAACCCAAAATTTGCACCAAATTCTGCAAACCAAGTGAGGTATCCTATTTCGTTTGTTTTCATTTTTAGAGCTAAAGGAATATTTACATAACTCATTTTCATAGATCTTGTCTTTAATAAATACATTTGATTGCCAGCAGATAAATTATTATTAGCATCAAAAGCTTCATCCCATTCAACAAATTCTTCATCAACGTTTAAAACATAACATGCAGAGTCAAAAGAAATATTATTATCGGCATAATTTAATGCACCAGAGGATGTCATCAAAGAAACTCCAGTTCGTAAAGAGGTTTTAGCATTTATCTTGAATTCAGTTTGTAATCCCCAACCATAGCCAACACCAATACCTCCAGAAGTAAATTTTTTATCATTATCTGGAACTAACCAATCAACAGAACCCATCCCTAAAATACCAAACCTGAAATTTGATGTTTCATCATCTTGAGCAGAAACATTAAAGGCAAAAGCCAATGCAAACAAATAAACTATATACTTTTTCATAATTTTTTAATTAGAATTACAAACATAAAATTTTTTTAACCAACAAATTTTACTTTTGTAAAAAAGCTTTAACAATGAAGAACATCTTTTTACTAATTTTTACTATCTACTTTCTAACAAATTGTAGCAATTCGTGTGATGAACCCATCCCTGATAATTTAAATCAATCTAAACACAGTTCAATTCGTCTTGAAAAAATTTTTAATCCAAATACTGAAAATTCTCCTGTAGAAATGCATCAGTTTTTATCAAAATATCCTCAATTGTATTCAACATGGTATTCAATGATGCTTAATGCCGGTGATTTAAAGAATACTAATTCAATAGAAACCATTACCAATAAAATTAAAGAGTTTTCTTCAGATAGTATCATTCAATATATTTTGTATAACATAGATTCAACATTTATAAACTTCAAAAATTATGAGCAGAAAATATTCAACGGAATAGAACGATACAACTACCTTTTCAATAAAAATAATGACATCAATATTGGGACCTTTTATTCAAATTTTAACGCCACTGTAATTGATACTGATAATCGAATTTGGATTGGTTTAGACATGTATCTTGGCCCTGAACATAACATTACTAAAAACTTACCTCCTTCAATACCTCAATACTATAAAAACAAAATGGATGCAAAGTTCATAACAACAGATGTACTATTCGGGTTTTTGATGACTGAACAATTCAAATTAATGGGGGATGATATGGTATCACGAATGCTTTCTTATGGGAAAATCGCCTATTTATTAGAAATTTTAGTTCCCAATGAAGATGCCGCTGAACGTTTTAGGTATAATCAATCGGAATTAAATTGGTGTGAAGAAAATGAGTATTATATTTGGAAACATTTGATAGATCAACAACTAATTTATTCAAAAGATCAAGTTAAAATAAACTCTTTTTTCATAGATGGACCATTTACCAAAAGTTTAGGACCAGACTCACCGTCAAATATTGGAATTTGGATTGGATATAAAATGATTAAGGATTATGCCTCTACAAATTGTAAAAATATTCATGAAATTCTAGAAGAAAATAACGTACAAACACTATTATCAACTTATGACCCAAAATAAAGAAA
>JBELEU010000050.1:0-5554 GCA_042093455.1 Crocinitomicaceae bacterium
TAAGAAGAAAGTCTCCCTTGATTTAAATCACCGTAAATAATACCAAGATCAGTATCGTTTGTGGTGCTTAAGTTGGTTCCTAAGCCTTGAGAAAAGTCTACTCCGTGGTAATATCCTTGTGTTTGAGTAAATGGAAGTCCAGATCCAAAATTCCATCTGACATTTATTTCCCACTCTTTGTCTTTGCCAAGGTATTTAGTTCCCACTAAGTTAATGTTGTGTCTTCTGTCAAAAACAGGTGCATAGCTTTGAATACCATCCCATCTAGTTACTTTCCCTAGTGAGTATACAAACCATATGTAAGTTTTTTCTGTTGAATATTTTAAAACAGCATCCACCCCATATGCGTCACCGGTCTCAATGATGTAATCTTTTTTGAGAACATCTGCTATTTGATAGTTGTCACTATTGTCATCATACAATTTGTTTCTATTTATATTGGTTAGCTGATTAAACCACTTGTAATAGCCCTCAATGTTTAAGGTTAAATGTCTGTTGAAGTCAAATTCAGACCCAAATATTGCATGAGTTGCTTTTTGTAAAGAATGGGTGCGATCTCTGCTATTTCCATTTTCATCAACAATTTCACTTTGCAAGTTGTCAGGTCCTGAAAGAAACCCGTAAAATAAATTAACAACATCTCTATCAGAATTGGCTGACATGAAATTTTGAGAATAGATTCCACCAGCTGCTTTGATTCTGAACTTTTCAGTTAAGTTGTATTTTAATCCAAGTCTTGGTTCAGGAGAGAAATTTCTGAGTGAAGCATAATATTGTGCCCTAAAACTTGGGTTAATAATCAATAATCCTTTAATAATTTTGCTGTCCACATAGGCAGCTAATTCTGTCGTGTTATTGTTTTGTTCAATGTTACGTCCTACAGAGTTGAAAAAATCAAAATTTGTTGTAAATCCGTTAACTTCAATACCGTATTTAACTTCATTTTCTCTAAGAAAATACTTGAAATCAAAACCCATATTAAAACCGTTGATTTTACTACTTCTCGGAGGAAGTGCTAGTCCAGTTACTGGATCATCTTCAGTCAATGAAATTTCATAATCACTTAAATTAAACTTACCCATAATCAAAACAGGGGAACCAGCTGGTACAACTACAAAGTTAGTTCCTACTCCAGAGGCATTCCAGTTTAAGTCTGAAACAGCTTTATATTTAACTTGGTCTCTGTAGTTAAAGCCAAAAAAGTTTACTTTACTTCCATTGTCACTATTGATGGAAACTTTCCCATAAATATCAGTAAAATTGAAAGGTAGTCCTTCCCAATTTGCAGACGTATCAATATAGGAATACAGTAATTTTGAAGTTTGTTCTAAGTAAGAGGTTTTTCCAGAAAACACATATGAAATTGTAGAGCTACCTCCTTCTTTTAGAGGTTTTATGGGGCCTTCTAAAGTTAATTTAGCTCCAAATGGATTGATTGACATTTTACCTGCATGGTGTTTTTTATTCCCATCTTTTGTTGTTATGTCCATAACTGAGGAAATTCTTCCACCATATTCTGCAGAAAATCCTCCAGTATAAATGTCAGCACTTTTAATAATTTCTGTATCAAAAACAGAGAAGAAACCAATGGAGTGAAAAGGATTATAAATGGTCATTCCATCCAATAAAACTTTATTCTGAATAGGTGATCCCCCTCTTATATACATTTGCCCCCCTTGGTCACCGGTCGTAACAACACCAGGAGCTGTTTGTAGATATTGTGCAAAATCAGGCTCGCCACCAACAGAAACAACATGAGCAAAATCTTTAGGAGTAGCTTTAATGACAGACATTTTAACTTCAGTTTTTCTGTCTTCAGCTTCTGCACTGTATTCAAACTCATCTAATATTTCATCGTTAACTTCCATGTAGAAGTTTTTCGTTAGAATTCTCCCAGGCCTTAGCTCTAATTCTATTTCGATGGTTTTAAATTCAATGTTTGAAATTTCAATGGTGAGTTTTCCAGCTTTGAGTTTAGTAATTTGGTAAAAACCATTAAGGTCAGTAGATGCGCCAACGCCAGTTCCTTTGATTTTAACATTAGTTCCAAAGGAAGGTTCTCCTGTTTCTTGCTCATAAATGATTCCCCTTAAAGTACTTGTTTGGGACTTTATTATTGAGGGGGTTAGTGATAAAAATAGTACTAAAAGAAGTGATGGAAGTTTTAAATTGAAATTCATTGTCATCGAATTTAATATTTATTTCTTTTCAATGGGTTGATTATTATTTATAATATAGTTTAAAACTTTTGTCATTAAATGAACTCTATCTTTTCCTCTTACATTGTGAGGGTGCATTGGATATGGGAAAAAATCCAACTGAACCCCTTTTGAAATACATTCCTGAACGTAGGCCAAGTTATGTTGCATTACAACTACATCATCGTTTGTTCCATGAATTAGAAGTAATTTTCCTTTTAAATTTTCAACATAATTCAGCAGGCTAGCTTCTTTGTATCCAGTTGGGTTTTGTTCAGGTTTGTCCATGTATCTTTCTCCATACATGATTTCGTACCATTTCCAGTCAATTACTGGACCTCCACCAACACCTGTTGTAAATACTCCAGGTTTTCGTGTCATTAAAGAAGTGGTCATGAAGCCACCATAGCTCCATCCGTGTACAGCTAGTCTCGAAGAGTCCACATATTTTAACGATTTCAAGTAATTTACACCTACAAGTTGATCTTCAATCTCAAGTGTTCCTAATTTTCTATGAATAGAACTTTCAAATTCAAAACCTCTATGGTCTGAACCTCTTCCGTCTAGGGTGAAAATTAAATATCCCTGTTCAGCCATCCAATGCATCCATAAGCTTGCACCATTTAGCCAATTATTTGTTACTAATTGAGCATGCGGACCTCCGTAAACATAAACCAATACCGGATATTTTTTTTCAGGATTAAAATCACTGGGTTTAATTAACCTTCCATATAGTTTCCATTCATTTTCTGTCTTAAGTTCAATGGATGAGGTAGATCCAATTTGGTAGTTTTCTAGAGGGTTTTTTAGATTTATTTATTACAGTTTTTTTATTGTTTATTAAGTTGACGATTTGGGTTGTTCCTGGATTAGTTGAAGAAGAAAACTGATCAATTAAGTATTTTCTATTTGGACTTAATTGGGCCTTATGAACACCCTCGTCAGTTGTTATTTTTTTATTTAATAATGAATTTATGTTTACGGAAAAAACATGCATTTCTCTTGGGTCATTTCCTGTTCCAGTGTAATAAATAGTTTTTGTTTTTTCATCTATTCCAAGAATTGATGTGGTTACCCATTTATTTTTTGTGATCTGAGCTATTAACTTGCCATCAATGTTGTAGTGGTAAATGTTCATGAATCCATCTCTTTCACTCAAGGTTAAAAACTCATTTTTTTGGTATGGAATGAAGTACAAAGGAAATTCTGGTTCAACCCATTTTTCGTTTTTTTCTTCAAATAAAATGGAAATTAATTCTCCATTTTCAGAAGAATATTTATTCCATTTAAGGTGGTTTTGATCTCTGTTTAGCTCAGCAATGTAAACCATCTTGCTCATTGGCCCCCATGTGAGGTTTGTTACATAATCATCTGCATTGTTTTTTACTTTAAGATATAGAGTTTTTTGTGTTAACAGGTCATAAATTCCAACTCTGCCGTATTCACTTTTTTGACCAGCCATTGGATATTTAATTGACTTTAATTTTCCAGGTGTAGTGTTTATATTCAGTAATGGATAATCTGCTACATCAGATTCATCTTTTTCATAAAATGCTACCTTAGAATTGTCAGGACTCCAAAAAATACCCTTAGAGATTCCAAATTCAAACCTGTGTATGGCTTGACCAGCTACTATTTCATTTGTACTGTGAGATGTTATAGAAACAGCGCTATCGTTTTTATTGGCAATATATAAGTTATTGTCAATCGTAAAAGCAATGTTTTCTTTGTTCGGACTTGCTGTAATATTTTCTGCTTTTTTAGGAAATAAAAGCTTTGTGTTTTTGCCATCTTTAACTTTTATAAGTTGATTATTACTGATAAATGACCAACTTTTTGTGTTTTCTATACTCCAATTGTTAAAATACCGAAAACTAGAGTCTATATTAAATGGGTTTAATTTTTCTTTTCTCTTTGTTTGACTTGGTTTAAAAACTTCAATTTTATTGTCAGAATTTTTAATGGCTAATAAATTGTTTTCTGTCCATTTTAAACCTCTCATTGAGTTAGGATAAAGCCCTTTGTAGTATCCTAAAACAGCATCATCAAGACTGAGTTCTTTAAGTGTTTTATCTTGGGCATTAAAAATACTTGTTGAAATAAGTATTGTAGCTAATAGAATTATTCTTGACATTTTATTTTTTTTCAAATATATCCAATAACTAATTATTTTTTTTCAAAAATTGTATATTGACTTAAAAAAATATCAAAAATCATTTTGACATAATATTTTCAGGTTGGGGTGCTAGCACTTGCATTTTGATTTTAGAAATGCAAAAACATAACTTATTGTCAGATAAGTCAATATTAATTATTGATTCAGATTTAAAAAAAGAAAACGATAAAACTTTTTGTTTTTGGACAACTGAAGCAGATGAAATTTTCAAAGATTATGAATCTATTATTTCCAATCAGTGGAATAACATACAGATTAATGATTTTGAAGCTCAAAGTATTTTACCCTTAAAATATTGTCATATTTCAAGCAAGGATTTATATGATTTTGTAAGAAAATTAATTGATATAAATAACATTGTTTTTTTACAAGCTAATGTTAGTCATTTAGCTAAGCAAGACAAAAGGTTTAACATAAATACTTCAAAAGGGTCGTTCTTCTCAGAGTGGGTATTCAATAGTATTCCTAATCGTTGGTCAAGTGGCGCTAATGAAAAGTTTAATATTTCTCAATCTTTTGTAGGTTTTAAAATTCAATTGATAGATGCTGAATTTAAGGATGACACTTACAGAATGATGGATTTTAGAGTTGATCAGTCACAAGCAACTCAGTTTATTTATATACTACCCTATGATGCTAAAAATGCTTTAGTAGAGCTTACAAGATTTGGTAAGCATATAATTGAAGAAAATGAAGCCAAACTGGAATTAGACAAATACATTAAAAGTCATTTTGGAAATTACAAAACAATTGATGTAGAGAAAGGGGTGATTCCAATGAGTTCATTGCTCCCTAAGGCTAAAGAAATTGACAAATGTGTTAACATTGGGACAAGAGCTGGAAGTGTAAAACCCAGTACAGGTTACGCTTTTAAAACCATGTATAATCATGCTGTAGATATATGTAAGAACAGTCAATTGAATAAAAGTGTTTTTAAGAGAAATAAAAGATTTTTGTTCTACGATCAACTTTTATTGATCATACTTACCCTATGGTCTAATAAAGGGAGGTTTGTTTTTGAAAGATTATTTCAGGTGAAATCCTCTCGTTTTGTACTTCGCTTCTTGGATGAGAAAACAACTCTTAAAGAAGAATTTGGAATGTTTGGAAGGCTTCCTGTCGGTTTGTTTTTAAAGGCGACTTTAGTTTGGTTTTATTGGCGCTTTAAGTCTTTTGTAAT
>JBELEU010000050.1:5654-11957 GCA_042093455.1 Crocinitomicaceae bacterium
CAAACTGATTTTAAAACGTGGGGGATAGAGCATAATGTTTTTGCTTTATTGTGGGGATTAGTTCTTTTGTTGTTTATGTTTTTGACCCACTTTATAGAGTTTAATTTAATTCTTGATATTTTGGGGGTGCATGCTGTTGACGATTTTGAATACAGGTATTTATTGTCAACATTAATTCTAAGTCCATTTATTTTGTATGCTATTGTGAAACAAAAATGGAAATGGTTGTTGAGTTTACTTTTTTTATTTTTTGCTCAAAGAGTTAGTCTGATAACAGCTTTTGGTATTTATTTTATTTTTCAACACAGTAGATTTGGGTGGTTGCATTTGCAAAACAAATTGCAGCTGAACAACATTCAGATGTTTGTAAAAGCACTTCCTTTTAATTTAGGAGCAATTTTAATTTATTGGTTGGTTTTCGTTAAAATGAACAATTCTTATCAAGAAAACGTGGCCTACTTTTTTGTGTTTTTGTCATGCATAAGTTTTCCTCATGTATTTTGCATGACATTTTTTTACAAAAAGTTTGCCATTAAACGTAACGAGAATCGAGACTAAATTTTCTAGGAAACTTAGCCCCTTTTGAAATGTAAAAGTCCATGATTTCTTTCATGTCTTTCATTACATCGCCACTAGGATAAATTGCTTTTCCAACACCAGCTATTTTGTTTTTATAATCAAGATAACCTAAACAAATTGGTACGTTAGCAGTCTTAGCAATGTGGTAAAACCCTGTTTTCCATTTTTGGTTTATGCTTCTAGTGCCTTCTGGTGTTACCATAAGTACTAGGTTAGAGTAGTGGTCAAACAATTTAGCCATTAAGTCTACCTTGCCTCCTTTAATGTTTTTTTTAGTTTTAGTGGTGTCAATCGGTACTCCACCAAGGGGTTTGATGATTAAATTAAAAGGAAACTTGAACCACTGTTTTTTTATGGTAAATTTCATGGGCACTTTAAGAACTTTCATTGATAACATGCAATAGTAGAAATCCCAGTTGCTTGTGTGTGGAGCAGCAATCATTACGCAATGGTTAAACTGTTTTGGAGTATTTTCATCAACCTTCCAGCCTGATATTTTTAATAGTAATTTATATAAAAACATATTTTGTTTAACTATTGACATTAAATATTAAACAAATATAGTTTTAATTTAACAGCGTTTGAGAATATTATTGAATTATTTGAAAAGATTTTAATCAAATAATTTTACTGAATCTTTTTAAATTACATTTTGCATAAGTACCGCACAGAGCCATGCTGCTCCTGTGCCTACTGCATATCCCATTACAGCTAACAATACTCCTACTGGCGCTAAAGATGGATGAAAGGCACTGGCTACAACGGGTGCAGATGCTGCTCCACCAACATTGGCCTGAGATCCAACGGCAACAAAAAAGAAGGGAGCTTTAATTATGAATGCTACTAAAATTAATATTATTGCATGAATAAGCATCCATATTCCTCCAATTGCAAATAGGATAGGACTTTCCGCAATAGCTGCTAAATCCATATGAGTTCCAATAGCTGCGACAAGAACATACAAAAACAGACTTCCCATTTTAGATGCTCCTGCACCTTCATAAGATTTAAGTTTGGTAAATGATAATACAACACCTATTAAGGTTGCAAATACAATTAACCAGAAAAACCCACTGCCTAAAGACGTCAATCCATAATTAGCTAAAGTGTCTTTAATGCCTTTAAAATAAGGAGTAACTGATTCAGAAAGAATGTGTGAAAGACCTGCTCCTGCAATTCCAATTCCAGCAATTATAATCAAATCTGAGGTAGAAGGTATTCTCGAAATTGATTTTACAAAGCTTTGCATTTTGTTTTTTAATCCTTCAATTGCTGTGTCATCAGCTTTTAATCTTTTGTTTATTTTTTTATTGATGCCAGCACCGTATAAAAGACAAGCCATCCAAACATTGGCAACAATTACATCCACTACAATCATTTTTGAAAACAAGGCATTGGGTGTTTCGAAAATTTCTTTCATGGCAGTCTGATTTGCGCCTCCGCCTATCCAGCTTCCAGCAACTGTTGCTAAACCTCTCCAAACTTCACCAGCATCAGCACCAAGCCATTCTGGAAACAATGAGGATATAATCAACAAGGCAATAGGGCCGCCAATTACTATACCAAAAGTTCCAGCAAAAAACATAATTAATGCCTTCGGTCCAAGTTTTAAAATTTCTTTCAAATCAATGCTTAAGCAAAGCAGCACTAAACTAGCAGGCAACAAATACCTTGAAGAGACAAAATACAATTGGCTGTATTCACCGCTTATGATGTGAAGTGAATTAAGAATTGCAGGTAAAAAGTAACACAGCAATAGGGCAGGCACATACTTATAAAACCCTGCAAATCTTTTGAGATTAGAAGTGTAGAAAATTAAGGCCAATAATAACAGTAAAAAACCAATGGCAATTGCATCGTTTTTAAACATTGGAGTAACGTTTATTGTGGTAAAGTGTAGATCAGCTTTACTGACTGTTTCATGGTTTTTGTTTATCCCTTCAATTTGAAATGCTTGTTCACCAGAGGGTAAGTTTTTCACTAAAACTATAGGGTTGCCTTCAAACAGTAACGAGTCTCCGTTGTATTTAATTTTGATTTGTTCAACTTCTTTATTAACGTAAAATTGTTGACTCAAAGAAATTAAAAAGTTAGGCGTGTCGTCTAAAAAATACTTGGCATTGTTGTTTTGTACGTTAACAAGCTGAGCATCATTAGCCAATTGATTATTTGTATTTTCAGAGGGTGAATTTGAACTTATTGCAATAAATTCTATAGAATGACTTTCATCAACTTTTATAGTTTTAGTATTTGCATAACCCCCAACAATTACTATTAGGTTAAAAATAAATATAGATACTAATTTTTTCATAGTAATTTTGGTTTTAACTCAACAGTAAATTAAGAATTATTTTTGAGTATAGGCTTGTCTCAATTTCTTCAAATCTTGCTTCCAAGATTCAATTTGCTTTTTTTGATCTTCAATTTTCTTGTTAAAATCGTCAAGCATTTTGTTCTTTCCTTTGCTGACAGAGAAAAATCCAAGGTTGTTTTCTAGGTTTGAGGTTTCCTTTAAAGCTTCGTTTATTTTTTTTGTGATTTTAAACTTAGCATCGTTAAAAGCTCTTTCAGGGTCAGAAGAATTGGCAAACAACGTTTTTTTAATGGCCAATTGAATTTTATTGATTTCTTCGTCAGGAATTTTTGAAGCTTTAATTTTATCATTAATTGCTTTTTCAAATTGCTGAAACAAAGGCTGTGTTTCTCTAGGTGCAACTTTACCAATGCCTTCAAATTTAGAAACCAATTCATTTAAAATAGTAATACTAGTTTCCTTTAAATTGATAACTTCTTTAATGATCAACTTTTTGGCATCAAGGTTTTTCTTCTCTTCTTCATTTCTTGCTCCTTTACTGCTTTCTCTTTTCTCAAAAAAAGCATCACATTCACTTCTAAACTTTTTCCAAAGTTTTTGTTCAGCAAACCTTCCGGCATGTCCTATTTTTTTCCAGTCCTCTTGCAAGTCTTTAATCAGCTGAGTACTTGAATTAGCAGAAGCTTCAGAAGCTATTTTTTTAGCTTTTTCTATAAGTTTACTTTTCGCTTCAATCGTTATTTTTGAGGCTTCTTTCTGTTTGTTGTAAAACTCTTTTTTGGCTTTAAAAAACGGATCAAAATGTGCTCTAAATTCATTCCATATTTTGTCGCTTTGTGTTTTTGCAACCGGACCTATTTTTTTCCACTCGTCTTGTAGCGTCTTAAATAATTTAGATTTTTCTTCAAAACCTGAATGATTATTTGGAATTGATTGAGCCAAATCGGCAGCTTTCTTAATTAATTCTTTCTTGGCTATTAAGTTCTCCTTTGATGATTCTTTAAGCTTAACGTAGTGGTCTTGAATTCTTTTTTGAATGGCATGAACTTCGTCCCAATATCCTTTTTTTAATTGTTCCCAATGTTCTTTAAAAGTTGGGCCTATTTCTTCCCACTCGTTTTGAAATTGTTTCAATTGTGAATCGACTTTGTGGATTGATTTTTCTTCTGATAAAGCCTTTAAATTGTGAATTACTTGATTCTTTAAAGAGAAGTTTCGTTTGAGATCGTTGTCTTTTAGCTCTTTGTAAATGTTGAGGTTGTAATTAAACGATTCGTTTAATTGGCTGTACGTTTTTTGTAATTCATAAAAAGCTTTTCTTGGAACATCGCCAGAGTTTTTCCAATCTTCTCTTATTTGTTTAATACCGTTAATTAATACAGCAATTTTTTCTTTGTTGTCGATTAAGTCTTTAAAACGTGTTAAAATTTCTTTTTTAGTTCTAATGTTGCTTTGCTCTTTTTTAGCCTCTTGCTCTTTCTTTTCTCTTTGAGCTTTTTTAAATTGGTCTATGACAGCGTTGATCTTAATATTTAGTTCGTCCTCTTTAGGGTCTGATATTTCAGTATTGTCTTCATTTTCTGAGGAATTGGTAAACGATTCTTGTTCTTTAAGGTACAAAGCATTAAACACATCAATCAAGTGATTGGCTTCTTTAATGGCTAATTCATTTTCAGCCATTGAAAATGAGGTTAAATTCTTTAAAATATCTTCTTTTTCCATTTTAAAACATTAGGCTTAATTAAACCGCAAAACTATAAATTTATAAATAGAAAGTTTTTAATTAGGGCTTATTTTATCTTATGGTAAGGAAATTTTTCTTGTCTATTATTTTCTTTTAGTTTTTTTCTAATTCTATAGTAATTTGTCTCAACAGTTCTAGTAGATACATTTAGTGTTTCAGCAATTAGTATTAGGTCCAATTTAAAATAGTCAATTAAGGCGTATTTTTTTTCATGAGGAGTTAAAAACTCTAAATTTTCTATTACTTCAATTTGAGAATTGAATTTTTTAGAGAATTTATATTTTAAAAAATTCCAATCCATTATTAATAATTCAATTTCTGTAAATTTTATAAACGAATAATTTTTAGAAATTACATCTTCAGCATCATTCTTATACATTTTTTTCCATGTAACAAAGGCAATACCGCAAATCGCAATGTACATAACAAGTTGCACAGCTATCAATGAAGATAATCTGCTGTTATTATTTATTCCATTATAGATTACTATTTCATATTCTGAAATAACAAATAAAACTGTATAAAATAAAATAGAAAAAATAGTCCAAACAAAAACGTTTAAGTTTTTGAAGGTTATAAATGAGCATACGGGAATTATTATTACCCATGGTATAAAGGGAGAGCTTATGTTTCCAGTCAATACTGTAAGAGCTATAAATATCAGATATAGTAGGGTTATGAATAAATTGGCAATGGTAGAGACCTTGGTTTTTGTTTTAAAAAGAAATAAAACACCTATAATTCCTAAAAAGCTAATAAGTGATAAAATTCCAATTATCGTAACATTAAAGTACATAAACGTTAACGAATAAATAGCAAAAACTAAGCTCATTATTATCATTAACAGGCATGTCAGTTCAAGAAATGATTTCTTTTCACTTGTTTTTTGAGTCCTTTTTAATAGAAAGTAATTTGTTATTTTATTCATCCCCTTCTATTAGCTTCGTTATTTGTTTGATAAAATGATAATTTTTCATGATTAATGTTAAATATACATAAACAAACGCCTTTTATTAAATTAACGTAGTAAAATTGTAGTAAATTATTTTAATGTAACCTTTTATTTGTGTTAACGTTGTATTATTTTCGTTTAACGTTTAGTTATGCACATTAAATGTTTTATAATTTAAGCAAATAATATTAAATTCTAATACTACTATTATGAGAAATTTATCAATGTTAAGATTTCGTTCAATTAGCTTTAAGCTTATTTTATTATTTACTCTTTCTTTTTCAAATTGTTTTTCCCAAACAACTTGGCCTATATTGGATGGAAGTAGAAATAACAACACTTATAATGATATTTTAATTGGTCATAATCCAGGTTCAGTTTCTCAAATAATATATACAGCAGCTCAATTGACAAGTGCTGGCTTAACAGCAGGTTATGCACATGAAATCACTGCACTAGAATTTGAAGTTTATTCTGCATGGAGTGGTTATGATAACCTTACTTTTCAAGTTTTTATGCAGAATCATCCATCTTCAACACATTCAGGAACTGCTTTTACTCCATTTGATCCTATTGCTGAAAAATATTATGAATCTCGTGCTCCATTAATGTGGACTACAAGTGGTTTTAAACAAATTTCCTTAGATCAACCTTTTGTATGGGACGGTACTTCAAATGTAATATTAACTATCAACAAATTAACTGCCGTCAATG
>JBELEU010000051.1:0-11800 GCA_042093455.1 Crocinitomicaceae bacterium
TACTGGGAATAGGCTCAAAAGCAAAATGTTTTCCTTTGGGAGCGAATTTAATAGCATTAACTAGAACCTCACCTTTATGACAACCTACATCAACGAAAGTAGATGATTGTTCCAAAACAATTTTCATAATTTGCTTTGTCTGCTTGTCATATTTTTGGTTAAGTGTTATGGGAAAAATAACTTTTCTCACTAATGACTTAACTGATTGAGTATCCATGAAGTAAATTGATTGTCTTTAAATTTAATAAATTATTTGATTGTTAGCTCTGTTCGTCTATTTTTTGCTTTATTAGCCAGATTTGTATTTTCAAAAATTGGTTGTTGTTCACCGTATCCTTTATATGTTAATCTATCCATAGATATTCCCCTACTCAGCAACCAATCAACTACAGATTTAGCTCTGTTGGTCGACAAAATTAGATTATCTTTTTCATCACCATCGCTGTCTGTATGACCAGCTATTTCAACATTGATGGATGGGTTTATTGTTAGTAGTTTTAATATTTTTTCAAGTTCAACAAAAGAAGATTGTTTGATGGTCCATTTGTTAACATCAAAGAAAATATTTTCCAATACAAAAGTTCCAGGTTTGATTTTTCGCATTGGAATATTTAATACGTAACCCTCATCTGTTTCCTCAAGATCAGAGTAAGAGAAGTTTTTGGAAACAAAAGAGTAACCCTCTTTTTCAACATGAAAAGCCATTTCGATATTGGTCGGTAATGCTAATAAAAACTGACCCGAAACAGCATTTGCTACTATTTCTGAAACTATTTTACCAGAGTTTAAGTCTGTCAATTGAAATGAAGCCTCTAATGGATGAAAATCTTCTTCATCATAAACAAAACCTTTTACAAAGGTCGTTGGAACAGGTTTAAACTTTTCTGACAATTCAAAACTATATAAATCTAAGCTTCCGTATCCACCAGGTCTATTTGAAGAAAAATATCCTAAGTCTCCTTTTGAGGAGATTAATATTGAATTTTCATCCATATAGGTATTTAGAGGATATCCCATGTTAACCGGCTCAGACCAATTGCCATTGTCATCTTTTCTTGACATGAATATATCCAATCCCCCCATCCCTTGATGTCCATTACTGGAAAAGTATAAAGTTTGACCATCTGGATGAATTTGAACTGATTCTTCTCTGTATGGAGTATTAATGACAGAAGACAACCTTACAGGCTTTGACCATCCGTTTTTTGTAATATGTGTAGAATAAATATCTTGATTATCTGGGCTTCTTCTTTGCCTATCAAACGTTAGTCCTCTCACAAAGTACAGTGTTTTACCATCTGAGGAAAAGGAGGGCTGAGTCTCCCAGTGCTTGGTATTAATGGGTGAACCTAAATTTACTGGTTGAGACCAATTATTTCCGCTTTTTTGGCTATAAAACAAATCACAGCTTCCCTTTCCAGTTCTACCATCACCATACTCATAATCTCCTTTTGCGCCTGTTTCACAACCAACAAAAATGACATATTTACCATCAGAACTAAACGTTGGAGCACCTTCATTAAACCTTGTATTAACAGAACTACTGATCAATTGACTTTGTGACCAATTCATTTCTTCTTGTTTTTTGGTAATAAAAATATCTTCTTGTTTGTTTCCTAGAGGGGCTAGATCATCCTTTACCATTCTTGTAAAAAGCAATGTAGAATCATCAGCAGTAATAGAAGGGAAATATTCAGGCATTTCAGTATTGACTTCTTTACCAAGATTTATGGGATTGAAATCAACAGGATCATTAATAGCTTTTAAAGCAAATACACAATTTTGAATCATTTTTTTTGCACCGGGTGAAAATTGAGAGTTAGCCAAAGGTGAATCTAAATAACGTTTTGCATTTTTCAAGCATGACTCATATCTACCAGTTGCCATTTGCATACTAGCTAAGTAAAAATATTCTTGAATAGGTACTCTTTGTGCAACTTCAATCATTTTTTCTCGATAAAAAATCGCCTTTTCAATGTCTCCATTTTCAACACTCATATTTGAAGCTAAACTGTAGGCCTCAACAAAAGTAGAATCTCTTTTAAGTGCTTTGTCTAACAATGATTCAACACAAGGAACATTAGGTAATCCAGTAATAGGGTCAATGGTATTAAAACAAACTAGAGCAGCTTCATATGCTTTAATAGCTTTTTTATCGTTAGATGAATAGAATGCTTTTTGCGCTGAAGAACATCCTGTTATTAAAAAAAATAAAAGAGTACTAATTATGAATTTATTCATCAATTTTAAATTAGGGAATATTTATATACTTGTGCGTTTGTAAAGAAAGTTTCCACTTTGGATTTTCTTGAATATAATCGAGTATTAAAGGTAATATTTTATCTGATTTTGACCATTCAGGCTGAAGATATAGCTGGGTTGACTTTTTTGTGATTTTAGAAGCATGACCTTCTGCCCAAAGCAAATCACTTTTATGAAAAACAACCACCTTTAACTCATCTGTAACTGGATAAACTGTTGGGTCTGGCTTTTTGAACTTTTTTGGGCTAAAACAAATCCAATCAACCCCCTCATAAACTGGATTAGTTCCAGCAGTTTCAATAGCAACGTAAATATTATTCTTTTTCAATTCATCAACTAATTTTGAAATATCGTGCATAGTTGGCTCTCCACCAGTTATTACAACAAAGTTAGTTTTGAAACCTTTTACTTCATTTACTATATCTTCTACACTAACCATTGAATGAGCACTTGCCTCCCAACTCTCCTTAACATCACACCAAACACATCCAACATCGCAACCGCCTAATCTTATAAAAACAGCAGATCTTCCAGAGTAGTATCCTTCACCTTGAATGGTGACAAATTGTTCCATTAAGGGTAACTTATTCATCTTTTTTATTGGTAATATTTTTAGTTTGTGCTTCTTTTGCTTTCTTTTTTTCTGCTTTTTCTTTTGCCTTTTTTTCTCTTTTCTGCTTTCTTCTAATTTTTCGCTTCCCTCTTTTTGTTTCAGCTGCCTCTAATTCAGATTTATCAGAAAGTAATTTATCAAACTCTTTTACATGATCGTTATTTTTTGGTTCACCAAAACGATCGTATTCTAAAACATACCATTCTCTACCTTGACTAAATAAAACTTTGGCTTGTAAATTACCATCTTCAGCATGATATTCCCAAACATTGTCTTTTAAACCATCTTTCCATGATCCAGATTTACTTAATTGACCATTAGGGTAAAAGAACTCCCACCTACCTTTTTCCTCACCATTGTTCCATTTTTTGGAAAACGATAATTGTCCATTTTTATGATAAAAAAATTCATCTCCATCTACTTTACCATTTTTGAAAAACTTATTCATTTTAAAAGTACTGTCTTCATAAAAGGTTTGAAAAACTCCATCGATCTGACCATGATCGTATTCAATTATTTTTTTCGGTTTCCCATTTTTGTGAAAATATTTCACCTCACCGTCAAATACATCTTTATCATAATTTAAAACTTTTATTACTGTTCCGTCTTCAGAATAGTAAGGCCACTCACCTGTTTTGGAACCCATATCATAAGTATTACCCCAATAAACCTGACCATTTTCATGCCAATATCCCCATGTCCCATTTTGAACACCTTCCACCCAAACAGATTTTGATTGTACTTGACCATTCTTGTAATAAGCAAAAGTTTCCCCATCTTCCCTACCCAAAATATAACTTGCAGTTCTCTCGAGTTGCTGATTGTCATAATAACAAACACAAGTACCAGTATATGGTTTTCTTGTTTTTTTGTGATAAACTAATTTATTTCCTTGATCAAATTCTAAATCCTTGTTGCAATCGGAAGCTTTCCTTTTAGGAGTATATCTGTCAGCTCCTTTCACTTTAGCTCCACCCCTTACTGTAAACTGAGGCTCACCATCTCCTTGCCCAAAATTTGAATTAAAAGCAATAAAAAAGCAGATTGATACTAGTAGTTTCATAATATTGCCAATAAAATTAGTAGTTTCTGTTGAAATCTGATGATTTCGATCATTATCTTTAATAAATGAGTCTTTCATACAACATAACTGACAACATTTGTGCCATTTCATCACCACCAGGAACTGGAGGTATTTCGGTTCTCAGAATTTCTGGAAATAAATCTATTGAATTAGTCGACAACATTTTTTCTAAAAACATTTCTAAAGCAAAAGGCTACAGTTTACATTTTGGAACAATTAAAGAAAACAACGAAGTTGTTGACGATGTTATTTTAAGCTTATTTAGAGGGCCTAACTCATTTACAGGAGAAGATACGGTAGAAATATCGTGTCATGGATCACAATTTATACAAAATAAAATCCTTCAAATTTTAATCAAAAACGGCTGTAGAATGGCTTTAGCTGGTGAATTTTCTCAAAGGGCTTTTTACAACGGCAAAATGGACTTGAGCCAAACCGAAGCCATTGCTGATTTAATTCATGCTCAAAGTGAATCATCGCATAAAATGGCCATGAATCAAATGAAAGGCGGGTTTACTAAAGAACTCAATCAACTTAGAGCATCTCTTATAGAGTTTGCCTCATTGGTTGAACTTGAATTGGATTTTTCAGAAGAAGACGTTGAATTTGCCGACCGAACACAATTAAAATCATTAATCGATAAATTAAGTATTCATCTCAGCGATTTGATTGAAAGTTTTAAATATGGTAATGCCATAAAAAATGGAGTGCAAACGGCTTTAATTGGCATGCCAAATGCTGGTAAATCTACTTTATTAAACGGCCTGCTCAATGAAAATCGAGCCATAGTTTCAGACATTCCTGGCACAACCAGAGACACCATTGAAGAAACACTAACCATTGATGGAGTTTTGTACCGATTTGTAGATACTGCTGGAATACGAAACGCTAGTGATTCTATTGAAAAAATGGGTGTTGAGAAAACCTATGAAAAAATAAAAAGCTCTTCTATTGTCATCTACTTATACGATGTGTCTAACAACAATCAAGAGGATGCTAAAAAACAACTGAAAGAACTAGATGATTTGGATATTCCTATTGTAAAAATTGCCAATAAAGCCGATCAATCAACTAACTCTCCTATTGGTAGTAATGACCTTGTAATATCTGCCTTAAACAAAAAGGACATACTTAAATTGAAAGAAACAATAAGCTCTGTATTTAGTAAAATTAAACCAGATTATGAAGGGACTATAGTTTCAAACGCTAGACATTTCGAGGCATTGTCAAATGCATTGAATGACATTAAAAAATGTGAAGAAGGATTAAGAAATCAAATTTCTGGAGATTTGCTTGCCATGGACATAAGACAAGCTTTGTATCATCTAGGAACAATTACTGGTGAAATCACCAACGATGAATTGTTAGGCAATATTTTTGCTAATTTCTGTATTGGCAAATAATATGTTTTTTTCTTAAATTTATATTTATGTTGTCTATCTTAAAAAAAAACATCTTTATAATTTCAATTATTGTTTTAACATCAAGTTGCAACAAAGACCCTCAAGATGTAAAACTACAAAAGCAATGGGTAGCTACTCATTTTGACAATAGTACTGGTAATGAAATTGAATCTACCATTTTTTTTGTACATGACGGCACGGTAACATTTGACAGAAACCTTAAAAACTGGTCTGGTGAATGGAGCACTGATAATGGAATTCTAAATATAGATTTCGTAAACGCAACCATTATGGGTTCATACAATTATAAAATCAAAAGCAACAGATCAAATCCTGTAGGAAATGGGCTCCCATTTGATGTATTAACACTAGACCCCATTAATATAGATGATTCACTTGATTTAAATCAATTCAAAGGGGAATACAATTCACTTTATTAGTTTTTTTTTAAAGGGTCTTCTTTGAACCCAATTAGCTGGAGAAATTCTTTTTAAAATTGGAGTAAATAAATACCTAAAAAAAGTATTGGAAATGTATACTGCACTTGTTGATGGAACTGGTTCAGCACCTATTGTACTTTTAAATTCAGCAGCTGTTCTGCCATAAACTACTCTGCTAGCTTTTTTACTAATTCCATTTTGAATAGTATCGTATAAAATACGGTTGTATATACTGTACTTTTCATTTAATATATAATCAAGACCTATGAAATAGGAATACAAAACTGAGTTGACAAAAAATTCTGATGAGAAAGCAATTAATTTATTGTTTAAATAATAACCATAAATAATTAACTCGATATCATCATAATCAATAAAATTTAAATAAATATCTGTATTAAATGGAGGTCCTGAAAATGTTGATTTTTGATACACATTTTGATAGAGGTGTGTCATTCTTGGTAACTCTTTAGCTACACTTTCTTTTGAAATGGGTTTCACAACAACATCGCTACTTTCTTTATAGACTTTTCTGATTCGTTTTTTATACTTTGAATGAACATCAAAAGAATAGTCATCAAATGAATTCCAATCATGATTGATTTCTAAAACCATATCAGGGTCAATTTCAAAGGTTTTAATTTTATTATTTGTAGCGTTTAGTTTATTTAGGAAATGATCGGGCAATAAAAAGAACTTAATTCCATAAGATTTGTGAATTTTTTGAATAAGAATTTCTAAATCTGCAACATTTAGCTTACCCAGGTCATAGCTATTTGACGAAACATTAGAAAGGTGAGTATTGCCAAAGCAAAAAAACTTAATCTTTAGTTTTTTTAGCAACCATCTTTTAACACTTACTTTTTTACCTAAATCAAAATAATTAGCTGCTTTTTTTCCATCTATAGTTATTAGATGACCGTATATAACACCCTTGTCGGAAGTGATGTAAAAAGGCAAAACCTCATCAGAATTTAATTTTTCAAAGCACTTTAAAAATTGAGTTTTTAAAAAAGGATTATGATCGGAAACAAAGTTATTCCAAGTCTTTTCATTTAAGTCAGATATAGAATGATATATATTAAATTGATCACTCATATTCTTATACTAAATTGATTTTATTGTTTTATAAATTTATAAGATCTGATAGAATTACCAGATTTCAATTTAACAATGTATAAACCTTTACATAATTCCCCTGTAAATGAGTAAATGTTTTCCGAAATCTCATTGGAAATATCCTTATTGAATATAATTACACCATTGTTATCTGAAATGGTTAATAGTATTGGATTTTCTTGTTGTTTAGTTTCTTTAAAATCAATAGTAATTTTTTCGTTAGTAGGATTTGGATATATCGATACTTCCCACTCAATACTCTTAACTTGTTTTATTGCAACTGTTGACTGATCAACATTATTTTCAAAAATAGAATCATTGTTTAATAGTGTTAAATTGCATGGAAACTGATGGTATTTGTCTCCATTTTTTTGAATGGAGTTATATAAGTTTAGAATAGATCGATTAATAGGGCCATTGTACAATTCATTTCCTTGGAATTGAATGGAAACATTATTATCAAAATCTAACATTTCGTCATTTACATAAATAGAAATGGAGTCGCTATAATTTTCAGTTATATTAATTGAATTGGCAACAGTATCATATTCTGCCCTAATTACTCCACCATTTTGAATTTTACTAGCATGTGTTCCTAGCCAATAAAACTGTGAATGATTTCTTGAACTTTGTTTCCAAACTATTTTATTGGGGACGAATTTTCTTGTAAAATTCTTCATCCAAGGTAAAGCCACTGCATCTTGTAAATTCATCCAATGCCCAAGACCTGCATGCAATTGAACATCGTGAACATATCCTCCATTGTCATTCAATTCCAAACTATCAAGAATTACTCCCCATTGCTCTGCAACAGTATTTCTGTTGTAAGCAGCATCTAATGCTCCTACATGAATAGCAAAAGGTGTATTTCTTAAACCCAATGGCGATGCATTGTTCGGGTGACCAGCCATCATTGAGGCAGCAGCCCATCGATTTGCCATTCTTGGAGCCAATTGATAAACCCCATCACCACCAGCTGAATACCCTAACAAATAGACTTTGTTAGGATTTACATTTTCTTTAATTACAGCCATTTGAATTATGATATTTAAAAAATCGTCTATGTGACTTTGATGCCATAAATTCCATGTATTTGTTGGAGCTCTTGGAGCTAAATATACCCCTTCTATTCCATTCATGGTAGCATCGTACAAATGTTGCTGATTGACATATTGCTGATTATTTACTGCTGCAGTTGTACCACCCCCCCCATGTAAAGAGATGAACAAACTTCGACCATCAGAAGGTTCACTTCCAAAAATTTGATAGTAAAAAGGCATAGTATAATTTTGATACAACAAAGACCTACTATCCCACTGAGAACCGTATTCAATCGTCATCTTATTTTGATGATCTAGCATTAATAAATTTGCTGCAACTTCAGATTGATGTATTGTAAGTGCCTTTTTAGAAAAACTTAATAATTCTAAAGATTGCCTTGACGAATCAGGTAAAGACAACCAATTTTGTAAATCTTGAATTTGACATGTTAATGAAGAGTCAAAAACTAAGGTTGAAATTATAATTAATAATAAATGTTTCATTTTTATTTTTTGCATTTACATTTTTCACATTCTTCTAATGAATCGAAAGGAACAACACCATTACAGCCCCCCCAACTAAATTCTTCACATTTCCCAGTATTGTTATTGAAGTAATATTTAGGTATGATGGCTTTACACATGCCCTTTTCAGGTTTTAAGCTACAGTTAATTTGACACTCATTCGGTTTTTTAACGGCACAACTAAAGGTCACAACAAAAATTAAAGCATAACAGAAAAATTTAATTAAGTGCATCATTTATTAATTTTACCTAAAAATAAGATTAATTTTTTCTTATTTATAAAAGGTGAAACAGAAAGTTTTTTGTTTTGATACCACATAAACTGAAAATTACTTTTACTGAAGTGAATTGTTAAAGTACCGTCAAAATACTTTTTGATGACATCAAATTGAGGCTTTAGAGTTAGCCCATTGTTTATATCATTGTAAAGTTCTAAAAACTCATCTTTGTTGAGACTAAAAAAAACAATATTGTTATTGTTTAAAACATCACTAAAATGAATTTTATAATTGGTGTTATCAATTAAATAACAGGAAGCATATAAATTCTTACCTTTTCTATACTCTCCTATGAACACAGAATCTTTCTGTTGACAAATACCAATTTTTAGAACAAAAAGGGCAATGATAAAAATACTATTTCTTAAATACTTTGGTTGTAAAAACATTATTTCCAAAATTAATTTTTAGAAAATATAATCCTCTTTTAAAATTAGAAACATCAATATATTTATCATGGCAAGTTTTAACTAATTTTCCAGAAAAATCATATATTTCTATTATTAAAGCTTCCAATGATTCTGGATAATTTATAGCAACGAAATCTGAAGCAGGGTTTGGATAAACATAACTTTCATAACGCTTCATTTCAATTAAATTATTGGATAAAGGAACATTAAGTGAATAATAATTAGTGTCAGACAAACAACCCTCATTTGTATAAATTATCAACTGAATTTGAAAATTTCCAGCAGAATTGTAATAATGATTAGGATTAGTATCAAATGATGAATTTCCATCTCCAAAAAACCAAACTAAACTATCATAATTTGAAGATAAATTAGTAAAAAAAACAGGATTAGAAGAAGTGTCAATTGTAAAATCTGCATTAAAAATATTCCATGTTGACAAACTATCAAGCACCGTATTAGAAGCTACATTTTGAATTAGATTTGCGGTTGCAGCATCAATTTGATTGGGTATAAAAGTTGATCCAATTGGGCTTTTTTTAAAAAGAGAAGCATAAAAGGTACAAGCAGCTAAATAACTACCACAAATACTAGGATGACTTTCATCAGCAGTATATAAATCTGTAATTGAGTCTATTTCCATAAAATTTTTCCAAGCTTCTCCAACCGGTGAAACAGAAGCACTATTAGTCACCCCCATTTCCAAATAGCTCTCTCTTAACCTTTGCTGCATACCTAAATAAGTACAAACAGGAGGATAAGCAGTACAGTTGCTTGCGTCTCCGTTTTTCCTTCCCCAGGTCATGTAAAAAAGGGGTTCAGTACAACTGTTATTTAAATAAATTGCATCAACAAGCTGAGTTGCATATGGAAAGACATTTGACGATACAAATGATGGACTGAGTGATGGTTTTTGACTTTGTTCTTGTAAAACAACATAATCCCATGGTTGTTGATTAATTTTAGAAAGTGTTGAGCTATTATTTGTATGACCAAATAAAGATGCGCCTCCAGGTGTGCTACTTTCAGCATTTACTGTATCACCAAAAGATAGCGCTATATTTGATACAAGTGAAGGTAAATTGTTATAATAAGTATAGCTATTTCCAATAAATAGCACATCAATTGACTGAGCATTTGATGAAACAAAAAGAAATAAATTGAGATATATAATTATTAAGAGCCGCAACCAATGCAATCAAAATGTGAATCTTCAGGTTTTACACCATTAACCTTCATTTCAACGTTATGAATCTGGTCTCGAATTTCCATATCAGACATCATGTCACCAGTTAATTTTGACTTTAAATTTTCTATTTCTTGAAGTAATTGTTCTTTTATTTCCATGGAGATTTAATTTATATAAATGTAAAATTAAGTATTGAATTATAAATTCAAATATCTTCTCATTTACAATAAATTATCAACAGCATAATTATCAACATTGTTCATATCAATACTAACATCAATTTTGATTTTACCTTAATTTTAATATTTTAGTGAAGTTCAGTTTAATTAAAATCTTTTCAAAATGCTAAAAAACTATATTCGAAGAAAAAACATCACAAGAGAAATTGAAAGATTAGACCCAAAAAAAGATCATGAAAGAATTGTTTATTTACTGGCATGTCACTGCTTTCCTTATGATGTTGAAAGATCTTTAGAGTTTGGTTTTTTTAGAACTTTTGCAGTACCAAGCATCTCAAGAATTCTTGCAAGCACAGGTGAATTCAGAAAAAGAACTCAAAAAAGATATGATGATACTGAATTAATAATGTACGAAATTATTGAAAATGGTCATTCTAGTGAAAGAGCTGCAAAAGCATTTAGCAGAATGAATGGAATGCATGGTGCGTTTAACATTTCAAATGATGACTTCCTTTATGTTTTAAGTACATTTATATTTATTCCTATTTTTTGGCTTGAAAAATTTGCATGGAGAAAACCCACTCGAAAAGAAAAGAGAGCTATCTTCTATTTTTTCAGGGAGGTGGGAAAGAAAATGAACATTAAAAACATTCCAGAAGATTACAGAGAGTTTAAAGCTTTTCATATTAAGTATGAAAAGGAGAATTTTGAATTTGCTGAATCAAATAGAGAAGTTGCTGATTACACCAGAGACTTATTAATCAGTTTTTTCATCCCAAAAAAACTAGCTTTTATAGGAAGACCTTTTACCAATTGCCTCATGGATGATGCACTTTTAAAAGCAATGAATTTTAAAAAACCCAATCCCATTATAAAAACATTTATGATGATTCTTTTAGAAATAAGAATGTGGTTTATGAGTCTACTTGGCGATAAGAAAAATCCGGTTTACGGAACTACTAAAAAAAGAGCAACCTATCCGAAAGGCTATAAAATTGAAGAAATTGGAACATTTCCAGATAAAGTACTCGCACCTGTTGCCTAGAAATATTTTTTTAAATTTTAGTTTCTATTTATTTCTAATTTACATGTAAAATTTATTAGTTTTTATAAATTTGCTTGGATTCAAAATTAATTAATGATATTTCAAAAAGTATTAAGAAATCTTGCAATTTTTCAGTTCATCTGCATTTCATTAATTTCTAAAAGTTTTGCTTGCGATTACAGTACAATTAATATGACCAACCAGGTCTTAAAC
>JBELEU010000052.1:0-11637 GCA_042093455.1 Crocinitomicaceae bacterium
ACCAAGGACCCTCTGATTAACAGTCAGATGCTCTAACCAACTGAGCTAAAGAAGCGTTTTTCAGTTGAGGGTGCAATATTACACTAAAGTTTAAATTTATGCAATAGCTTTCAATTTTTTTTCAAACTAAAAAAACACCCATCATCACTGTCTCATCATAATGCAAATACTATATTTGCTGAAAAATTAAAGAAATGAAATTAGTTAGCGTAGGAACAGTTGCATTTGATGCCATAGAAACACCGTTTGGAAAAACAGATAAAATAGTAGGAGGAGCTTGTACATACATAAGTTTATCTGCTTCTTATTTTAACGATAATCCGAAATTAATTTCTGTGGTAGGAGATGATTTTCCAAAAGAAACTATTGATTTATTTCATTCAAAAAATATAGATACAGAAGGTTTGCAAATTAAAGAAGGTGAAAAAACCTTCTTTTGGTCTGGAAAGTACCATCAAGATATGAATTCTAGAGACACAATTGATACTCAGTTAAATGTTTTAGAAGCATTTAATCCAGTAGTGCCAGAATCATATTTCGATTGTGATATCCTCATGCTTGGAAATTTAACTCCAGCAGTGCAATTAAACGTAATTAAACAACTTCCAAAGCGTCCTAAATTGATTGCTTTGGATACCATGGATTTCTGGATGCAGATTGCGTTAGATGATTTACATAAAGTAATTAAAGAAATTGATGTTCTTACTATCAACGATGAGGAAGCTAGGTTGCTTTCAGGTGAATTTTCACTTAAAAAAGCAGCAAATAAAATTCTAACTATGGGGCCTTCTTACTTAATCATTAAGAAAGGAGAGCACGGAGCATTGTTATTCGATAAAAATAACAGAATCTTTTCAGCGCCAGCATTACCTTTAGAAGAAGTATTTGATCCCACTGGTGCAGGAGATACTTTCGCAGGTGGATTTATGGGTTATCTTTCAAGTCAAGATGAAATTACTTGGGAGTCTATGAAAAAAGGTGTTATTATTGGTTCAGCCATGGCTTCATTTACTGTTGAAAAGTTTGGAATTGAAAGAATTAAAGACTTAAAGCATAAAGAAATAGAAGAAAGAATAAATCAATTCAGAGAAATGACTTCTTTTAAGTAGTTACTTAATACAATATTTTTTCAAGAAAATAGGAGCGTTATGATAGCCATATTCTCCTGCTTTTTCTAGATCATTGCATCCATCTTCTTCACCTAATTCAATTTTAAGAATTCCTCTTAGGGCATAGGCTTTATCGTAATCTCCTTTTATTGATATCGCTTGGTCACAATCCGAGATGGCACCATCGTAATCTTTTAACATTGTTTTTGAAGATGCTCTTTGTTTGTAGAAAAGTTCATTATAGGGCTGAAGACTAATGCTTGTGTTAAAATCTTCAACAGCACCTTCGTAGTTATCAGAGTAATGTTTGGCACAACCTCTTTGAAAATAGGCTTCAGCAAATCCAGGATTTAAAACGATAGCTTTTGTATATAAAGTTATTGCATCTTCATAATTCTGGCCATTGTATTGCTCTAAGCCATTGGTGTATAATTGCAAGGCATTACTCTTTTCATCTTGACTGTAAATAGTAGATGTGAAAAGTGTTACGATAAATATGAACGTTATAAAAAGCCTCATATATAAAATCTATTCTTATTAAATGTAGTGAAATAGGCTCATAATTTCAAATAAATTTAAGTTTCATTTCTTTAATTTTTTTTAAAGAGCACCTTGATATTAAGTGTTATACTTGCAAAAAAAAAATCATCATGCCTTCTTATTGGTTTATAATTATTGTTTCACTTGTATTATTTAACTATTTATTCTCAACGGTTTTAAATTTCATTAATGACAGGAATTGGAAAGAAGATATTCCATCTGAAATGAAAGAATTTTATGATAAAGAGAAATACAATAAGGCGAGACTATACGGGAAAGAAAAGGGAAGAATATCTTTTATAAGTTCAACTATCAGTTTGGCATTAATGTTACTAATGCTATTCTTTGATGGTTTTGGATATTTGAACAATATTGTAATAGTTTTTTCTGATGTTCCATTTGTTCAAACCAGTATGTTTTTTTTAATATTATTTATAGCAAGCGATTTGCTTTCTTTGCCTTTTAGTTGGTACAATACTTTTATTATTGAAGAAAAATACGGTTTTAATAAAACTACTTACAAGACATTTGTATTTGATAAATTGAAAGGTTATTTATTAACCATTGTTATCGGTGGAGGAATTCTTTGGGGAGCTATGGGCTTAATAGATTATTTGGAAACTGGTTTTTGGGTTTGGCTGTGGATGGGAATGGCGTCTTTAATGCTGTTGATAAATATGTTTTATGCTGATGTTATAGTCCCAATTTTTAATAAACTAACTCCCTTAGAAAGTGGCGAATTGAGAACTAAAATTGAAGAGTATTCAAAGAAAGTTGGATATGAACTCAAAAATATTTTTATCATTGATGGTTCTAAAAGATCTACAAAGGCAAATGCCTTTTTCAGTGGACTAGGGCCAAGAAAAACAATTGCACTATTTGATACTCTTGTTGAAAAACAAACAGATGAAGAATTGGTTGCTGTATTAGCTCATGAAGTAGGTCATTTCAAAAAAAAGCATGTAATAACATCTTTAATTCTTACTATTCTTCAATTAGGGTTAATGACATGGCTTATTGAGTTATGCTTAAAACAACAAGACATTTCTCAGGCGCTTGGTGCTTCTGAGATGGTGTTTCATTTAGGTATTGTAGCATTTGGTGTACTGTACTCACCGATAGGAACAATTTTAAGTTTATTTATGAATATTCTTAGTAGAAAAAATGAATTTGAAGCAGACGCCTATGCAAAAAAGACTTCAAATGCTGCAGATTTGATTTTAGCACTTAAGAAACTTTCTGTTGATAGCTTATCAAATTTATACCCTCACCCAGTTTATGTGTTTTTTCATTATTCACATCCTCCATTGCTTAGAAGGTTGGAGAAACTTAGTTAACTATAAGCTCTAGTACAATTCCATAATGATCGGCAAGATCTATAGTCTTGTTTTTGTATTGCATTTTAGGGCGAATAATGTATTGATCGGTTACTTTGTTGTTAAAAGTAAGTCGATGTAGAACAAAATCAATCCATCCTTTACTATCATATTTTATCCAACTGTTGTTTCCATCAAATGTATAAGGATTAGCTTCTTTTAAAGGTGAATTTTCTAACTTGAAAAGTTGAATCATGTTGTTAAATGCTTTGGATTTTTGTTCAGTATTTAAATCACCAGCTAACAAAAAATTAGTATTTTCTTTACGGTAAGGAAGAATGATTTTATCGTGAATTAGTTGATATTGCTTGTCTCTTACATCTTGCCCTTTTGAATCTAGATGAGTTCCTGCAATTAAAAAAGGAATTTCATTATAGTTTAATTTAACTAAAGCACAGCCTTTTTGAGCCATTCTATCAGACTTTTTAGATACTTTAAAAATGACCTTATCTATTAATTCAATTGGGTGTTTGCTTAAAAACATAACACCATTGCTAAGTTTTATACCCCATCCTTTTTTTATGGGCAACTGTATGAAAGGAAAGGAATTAATAAGTTGTTTTTGCAGCTTATTTTTCATCTGAATATCAAAAACTTCTTGAAGGACAATAACATCGTATGAAGATTTTTCCAGGAATTTTATTATTTCAGGTAATCTTTTTTTTTGCTTTTTTCTAACCAACTTAGTAAATGGGGCGTAAGCATTGGGTAGCATTTGAATGTTCCAAGAAAGAATTTTCAGTGTGTCATTTGTTCGTTTAAGATATGTCTTTCCTGAGAAACACTGGAAGCAACATAAAAAGAAAAAAAGAAAAAGTAAATGCTTAAACATTACTGAATTAGTAATTTGGTGTAATACACCTCATTGTCTGCATAAAGTCTGCAAAAGTAAATACCTTCTTTTTTAATCTCTGGCACTTCATTGATATTAACAGAATATGAAAAGGTATTGTTCTCACAAAGAATATCATCTTTTGTGAAAATACACTTTCCTTCCACAGTATAAATTTCAAGTTTAACATTATTAAAGGCTTGGTCTAAAGAAATAGTGAAATTACCTCTACTTGGATTGGGGAAAATACTTGCAGATTTCAGCATTGGAGTATTGACTGAAGGTGTTGATGCCATTCCGCTATTCATTAATGAGTCAAGGTCTATATTTTCATCTCCAGGCATGTAATCAGTAAACAAATAGTAAAGAACAAACATCTCGTCTGTTGTATTGAACCCGGCACAAACAGTTTGAGGAGGAGTGTTGGGATTGTGAGGATTCCCAGATGTGTTGTCATATAATGCATTGGCATGAATGGTAGTTTGAGGCATTATTTTTTTCATTTTTCTAAAACTATACGCCCCTTGCCATTCAAAATCCCAATTTGGAATATTAATTAAATTAGTCGTGTCTCCGGTATTACTTAATGCGTATGTAGAAATATTCTTTCCTAAAAGATGCATGTGAGGGAAAACACCATACATTGATATAGCAGGTGAATTAGATGGAATTTGGTAAGAGCCAGTGATAGCTTTTGTTTGGTTTGGAGGAATACAAAAATTAAAGTCTATTATTGAGGGCTCAATTTGAATTTCTCTAAATGTACTTATTTGATCAGGGTAAAAGTAAAAATGAACTTTGGTACTGTCAATCATGTTTAATGAACCCATAGGATAGTGCATGGCTAATATTACATTGCTATTAGCTGGGAAATTCATTCCGAAAGCCATGTTATTATCACCTGGATAGGTAATTGGTTGAGATCCAGGAGCAAATTCACCAACAAGAACACCGTTGTTGGGACCCATACAATTGTTTTGAATTCCAGGAGAAGAACTTCCTGTTGGATCAATATAAACTAAACAGTGATGCACAATTTCAAGATTACCTGGAACTACTTCAACAGCTTTAATTTTCTTATCCATTAAAAGTTGACTTGGTATGGTGAAGCATACGTAGTCATCGCTTGAAAAAGCATTACTAGTGTAAGTTGGAGCAGAAAGTGTAAGATCAGGTGTTCCTAATTGAGGGCCAGTTTGATTGTAAGTTGGTGGTGTTGGAGACAATGTGGGGTCACCTTCTGGTGCACCTGAGTTTACCCAATCGTCAATTAATGAGATTTCTTGGGAGGATAAAATTCTTTCATGTCTGAACCTTGAATATGTTGTATCAGGTGGCCAAGGAGGCATTTGTCCATTCAAAACGGCTGCTTGAATAATGAATCTATTGTCAAAAGTTTCTTGATAAGTCATAAATGACAACGGCCCAACCCCACCATCATGATGACAACCGGTACAGTTGGAATACAATATAGGAGCAATTTGTTGACTGTAGTTTGTTGTTAAAACAGGAGAAAAACTTTTTTCATTTGTCTTAAAATCAAAAGAATAAAATAGAATTAAAATAGAAAAAAGAGAAATAATTAGAAATCGCATTTTTAATATTACGAAATTTTAAAACGAAATAAAAATTGAGAAGCTTTTAGGAAATTTTGATTTGTTATAAAATTGAAAAATTCATTTGATGTTTCTTAAAAAAAGAAAACCCCTAAAAACAGGGGTTTAAGGAGGTCTCGATCGGATTCGAACCGATGTAGATGGTTTTGCAGACCACTGCCTAGCCACTCGGCCACGAGACCTTATTTACAACATGGGTCAAAATTACAATTTCCCATTAATAAAACAACTTATTCTTCAATGATAACTGATACATAATCTACATCGCCATCAATTGGGGGATTTATTTTTTTTAAAACAACTTTACATTTATCTATAGATGGGTGCTTTTTATATATTGATTGAAGAATTCTGTAAGCTACAGTTTCAATTAATTTTGAAGGAATGTTCATTTCAGAAATCACAATTTCTTTTATTTCAACATAGTCGACTGTTTCATTTAAATCATCATGAATTGCAGATTGCTTGAAATTATAATTAATATCAATATCAATAATATAATTGCCACCAATTTTAGTTTCTTCTTTTAGACACCCATGGTAACCATATGATCTAATGCCGTGTACTTGAATAGTATTCATTAACCTTTCTTTTTTTCTTGAAATAAATTATCAAAGAATGGTATTTGGGTATTGAACCTACTTATTACTTCTGTTTTTCCTAACAGAGAGGCAATAGCAAAAGCAGAAGGTCCCATTCCTTTGCCAGTTAAAACCAATCTTAAACAAGGCAATACTGCTCCCATTCCTAAAGAATTAGTTTCTAAAAACTTTTTAAAATTTTCTTCAATTGAGGCTACACTAAATTCATTGTCAGCTTCAAAAATATTTTTTAATTCTGTCATTAATGAAGATGTGTTTTCTTTCCATTTTTTACGAAAAGTTTTTTCATCAAAATTTTGTGGAGTTGAGAAAAAGTAATCATCGTCCAATAATTCGTGTACAAAAACAGCTCTTTCTTTCATTAATTCTGCAACTCCTTCTAAGTACGAAATGTTAAATTCACCAGAAATTTTTTCTTTCATTAATAAAGCCAAATCATTGCTGCTTTTGTTTCTTAGGTGTTGTTGATTGAACCATTTTGTTTTCTCTGGATCAAATTTAGCTCCGCTTTTTCCTACTCTTTCTAAAGAGAAATCATTGATTAATTCATCAAGAGAGTAAAGCTCTTTTGCATTTCCAGGATTCCATCCTAAAAAAGCTAACATATTGATAAATGATTCGTTGAAATATCCATTTTCCCTGTACCCAGATGAAATTTCTCCGCTATTGGGGTCTTTCCACTCCAATGGGAAAACGGGAAATCCTAATCGATCACCGTCTCGTTTACTTAATTTACCATTGCCATCAGGCTTAAGTATCAGGGGAAGGTGAGCAAATTTTGGCATAAACGCTTCCCAGTTTAAGTATTTATACAATAAAACATGCAGCGGTGCTGAAGGTAACCATTCTTCTCCACGAATTACGTGAGAAATTTTCATCTTATAGTCATCCACAACATTAGCTAAATGATAAGTAGGCATGCCGTCTCCTTTAAAAATAACCTTATCATCCATATTGTTGGTATTTACAATAACCCAACCTCTAATTTCATCGTAAAATCTTACGTCTTCATTTCTTGGCATTTTAATTCGGATAGTGTACGGATCGCCATTTTCTAACTTTTTTTCAACTTCTTCAGATGAAAGGGTCAAAGAGTTTACCATAGAAGTTCTAGTAATGGAGTTGTATTGCCAATTGGGCATTTTGGCTTTTTTAGCCATTTCTCTCATGTTTACTAAATCTTCAGCAGTATCAAATGCGTAATAAGCATTTTCAGAATTAATCAACTGGTCAGCAAATGTTTTATAATTCTCTTTTCTTTCTGATTGTCTATATGGCCCAAAGTCACCACCAATTCCAGGACCTTCATCTATAGTTAAGCCAGACCATTCTAATGCTTTTATAATGTAATCTTCCGCACCTTGCACATACCTAGTTTGATCAGTATCCTCTATTCTCAGGATAAAATCTCCCTTATTTTTTTTAGCAAATAAGTAATTATAGAGTGCTGTTCTTACGCCACCAATATGCAGTGGGCCTGTTGGGCTTGGAGCAAATCTTACACGCACTTTTCTTTCAGACATAACAAAAATTTTTGCAAATATATTGTTTTATCTTTCTTGTAATAGGAAATGTTAAAAATGAAGAAAATCAATCGTCAATTTGGAACTCACATCTTCTGTTCATTCGATGTTCAGCTTCATTACAGTCATCAGACTGATAACAATTGTTGACATAATTCGTAGCTCCTTTTCCAACTACATTGATTCTTTTACTGCTAATTCCTTCTGAAATAAGATAATCCTTGACTGCTTTTGCTCTGTTTTCTCCTAGAATCATATTGTAGGCATTATTCCCTCTGCAGTCTGTGTATCCAAAAATGGTTAACGTTCTATTCTTTCGATCTTTTAAGATATTTGCTAGTATATCCAATTCTTCTTTGGAACTTTTTGTAATGTTGTGGCTTGCAAATTCAAAGTAGATAGGCTCAACTTTAAATCCGGATTTAATCAAGTCTAAATTGAACTCTTTGTTAAGATCAATTATATCTGGAATGGTGTCTCCAATTCTTATGTCAATGATTTTAGGGAAATAATTTATTCTTTCGAGTTTTAAAGTATAAATACTGTTTTTTCTTAAAGCCATTTCAAACACTCCTTGATCATTTGTATAGGTGATATTTTTTATGTTAGTAGAAGAGTCGGTTAAAGTTATTTTAACAAAACTTAAAGCAGTTTGATCATCTGCATCAACAACTTTCCCATAAGTTGCAGAACCTTTTGGATTTAGAATAAGAATCTGATCTTTATCTTTATTCCAATGAATTCCTGTATGAATATTTTCAACAGCATCAAGTTGACCATCAGAAGAATAAATTTCATAATCATTGTCCATTTTTAATTTAAAATGAAACTTCCCTAATGAATCTGTATTAATTCCTGAAATCAATTTTCCATCTTCATCCAATAGTTCAACTAAAACATTAATTGCAATGGAATCATTGTTGTACCTTACTATACCGTTTAGTTCTGTATTGCTACCATGAAGAATAATATTGTTCATTGAAGAAGTAATATAATTAGAGTCGATTATAATAGTTTTGTTTCCACTTTTTCGTTTTTTCTGTGCTTCCATTATTATAATCGAGTCATTTAATAAGGGAATTTGATAAAATCCATTTTGATCAGAAAATATACTTAAGTAATTGGCGTCAATTCCCTTGATTACATCAATCTTAACTTCATCAATAATAGTTGTGCTGTCAATAGAGTAGGTATAACCTTGTACAGTTGGGTGATTTTTTAAATATAAATTCTTTATTTGTTCTTCTCCCCATTCTTTCCCAGTATAAAAGGATGTGTCTTCAACCATTCCATAATTAGTAGCTATAATGCGGTAATGACGATAAATACTCATTGAAAAATAATATTTCCCATTTTCATTGGTTTTAAGCCTTTCTATTTCAATATTATTTGAATCTAATAATCTAACAACAGCATTGTTTGATGGAGTTCCATTGGTGTCAATTACGATGCCTTTTATGATGGCACTAGTGTTGAATAACTTTATATGAATAGTTGAATCTGTTTTATAACTCTCACTGGTTTCAATTTTCTTTGAACCAATTTTTTTATCCTTTTGGGCAGTAATCAAATATTTTTTGTTTTCGTCAGCTTTGAACTGAAAAAATCCATTTTGATCCGTTTTGATTTTAAGTATCAAACTATCTTTCTCATTAAAAACATCTACAGTTGCTGAAGCGACTGTCTTGTCATTTTCATCAATTGTAAAACCTTGAATTGTTATAGCGGGTTGTAAAAAAATATCATGCCTTTCATGTCTGAATAAACTGTCATCGGCTTTTAATTCAGTTTGTCCATGTAATCCAGTCTTTGTAGCTGAAATTTTATAGGTTTCACCATCATTTAGTGAGAATCTATAAATGCCATTTACTTTGGTAGTAACTTGCTTTAGTTCATGATTTGTCTCATTCATTAGTCTAACAAATGATCCCTCTTGTATTGAGGAGTCAGATGCTAATTTAATATACCCTTTGACATATGCTTCAACAGGTAAACTTGCAAAATATATATCCTCATCTCCTTTTCCTCCAGATCGATTAGAATTTAACAAACCTATGCTTTCATCAAATGGGTGAATATCAAAATGTAGATCGTCACCTTCAGAGTTAATGGGGTAGGGTAAAATATGTATATCATAAACAGAATCGTTTGATATTTTACATTTATAAATATCAGCTTTGCCATATCCAGCATATCCGTTTGAAGCAAAAAACAAGATGCTATCATCGTATATTTTTGGTGACCCCTCATCAAATGGCGTGTTGATGTTACCTCCTAAGTTTATTGCTCTTCCCCATTTTCCTGATTTGTTCTTATGGGTAACATATATGTCTGTTCCTCCTTCACCTTTTCTTTTATCTGAAACAAAATAAAGAGTATTTCCATCACTAGATATAGAAACTTCTCCAGAGCCAAAAGTGTTGGGTAAGCCTTTAATATTAACTTTTTTTCTATGGGTTAGTTTTTTTCTTTTAGTATTTATGACTCCTTGAAAAATAAGCGGATGTAAAGAAGCTTCTGGATTCCATTTATTCATGCTAGGGTGCCTGGTGTAGTAGACGGTTTTAGTATTAAATTCTGTTGAAATATTTGTTACGTTAAACCCTTTATGACTCACTATTAAAAGAGAGGAGTCTACAGCAGATTCAGGTATTTCAGCTGAAGAATCAGAACTAAAGAAAGAACTGAAGTCTAAAGGTATTTTATAAACGGAAGTTCTAGGGCTTAGAACTGGACCATAAGTAAGTGAGTTTTTTATTTTTTCAAGAAAATAAGCTTTTTCTTCTTTTGATAAGGAATCTAACCCGAGTTCAAAATTTATATTTTTAGAAGAATAATTTTTTTCATTTTCAATCTCATTAATGTAAAATATTCCATCATCATAAAATGAAGTTGAAAACTCTGATGATTTAGAATTAATTTGGGAAAAGGGTATGATTTTTTCAACAAATGAAATTGAATCCCATTTCATAAGTGAATCAATTGAGGCTAATTGTAAGTTGATGTATGAATCGTTGCTGTCAAGTTTATAAAACTCTTGAAATAATTCTTTTGACTTTTCAAATTCATGAATATTTTTCAATGAAACTGCATAATGGTATTTTAGAAATAAACTAACATTGGAATTAGTACTGTTGGATGAGTCTTCTAAAGCTTTTTCAAAGAGTGGTATTGCATTTATAAAATCATGATTTTCATAATAACAAAGGGAATGATTTATTAATTGCCTAGAACTTAGTGAATCTGCTTGCTCATAAAATTCAGCACTGACATCATATTCAAAATTGTTGAACAACAAATCTCCCATTGCAGCAAAATTATGTGGCATGCTATAATTAGTATCTTCTTTAGCGAAGTGCTCCAAAAAAGAATTATTTCCTTTCCAAGGCTTCTGACTAAATAAGAGATTACTTATAGCAATAAATAGTATAGTAAGGAGATTTTTATTCATCCAACAGTTCGATTTTAATTTCCAGTGGAATAATTAGAATAAACTTTATTTCGTTTTCTCCAAGGAGTTTTGTCTTTAGGTTCTCTATTAAGTTTGATCCCTAAAAACACTTCATGTGAACCTGTATTGTATGTTTTAATTTCTGAAATGCCTAAATCATAGGAGTAGCCAACTTGAAAGCTTCCTAAATCAACGCCTCCCATAATGGATATTGCATCATTCATTCTATATGAACCTGCCAACCAAAAAGCATCTTTAACTGTGAATTTTAAATTACCATCCAATTGAAATGGAGAGTTAAGCATATATCTAAAAACAACCGAAGGTTGAATATCTAAAACAGCACCAAGTTTAAAATTATATCCTCCATGGCCATAAAAAACTCTATCTAAGGTATTAATCACAGGAGTAGTAAGAGCAAATAGGTCAGTTTTGTTTTCAAATAAATTAAACCCAGAAACACCTAAAAAATGTCTTTCTCCGCTCCAATACAACCCAAAATTGCAATCAGCTATTAGTTGATTATTACTGTTGTTAAGTACTGCAATATCACCAGGTATATCAGTAATTAGACGATCTCTATCGATA
>JBELEU010000053.1:0-11499 GCA_042093455.1 Crocinitomicaceae bacterium
CTGAATAGCGCACTGGATTTCGGCTCCAGCGGTTGCAGGTTTGAATCCTGCCGGGGTCACTAAATTAACCTTCCTTCGGTTTTTTAAACTAAAAATGTTTAGACTAACTTTAATTTTAACAACACTATTTTTAGCTAATATTTCATTTGCTTTAATTTTTAATCAAGCCAATTCCCCATACTACATTGACTCTAATGTCGTTTTTGAGATGGATGAAGATGTAATTTTTGAAGAGGGCACAATTTTCATTATATCACCAGGGGTTAATATCACCATTAAAGGTCCAGCTGTTTTTAACGGCACTAATTCTAACCCTATAGAATTTTTACCCTTAATTACAGGAACTGGTTGGGGAAGGATTATTTTAGGCAATACTGAATTAGATGATATACATTACAACCTTAAACATCTAAATATTACTGATGGTAGAATAGAAACAAATAATGCGTCTGTTCAAGCTTCAAGCCTACACTTTATAAATAGTCAAAATTTAAACTGGAACGATGTTTTACTTTACATAAAAGAAGGAAGTGCCTCAATTGATAACTGTAAATTTAAAGGCATTAACAAAGGTGAAGGTGTTCAATTTTTACGATCAACCCATATTGATATAAACGATTGCACTTTCGATTCAATCCCTGACGCTATTGAACTAATAAGTGTTTTTTCTGGTGAAATTTCACACAACATTATAGAAAACTCTAAAGATGACGCAATTGACTTGAATAATTCTGAAAATATAATTATATCAAACAATTACATTCATAATATTGAGGATAGAGGCATGGAAATTGGCAGTGAGAATAACGGAAATTCAATAAATATATTAATTCATAACAATATTATTAGTAGTTGCAATGAAGGTATTATTTTTAAAGAAGAGTCATCTGGAAAACTTATTAATAATACATTCCATAACAATTACACGTCATTGGTTTCTCAAGATTTAGTTGGGAATGTAGGAAGTTCCGTTGAAGTTATAAATACTATTTTTTCAAATTCTATTACTAATGACATTCAATCAGATCAATATTCTAATATTAATATAGAATACTCATTGAGTGATAATAATTTATTAGCGGGTGATTCTAACTTATTTGAAGAACCAGAATTTGTAGATGAGTACAATAGAAATTTTGAATTGACATCATTTTCACCATGTATAGACAAAGGAAATCCTGTTCTTATTCAAGACAATGATTGTAGTAGGTCAGACATTGGTGCGTTATACTTTCATCAGAGTGAAAATACATGTCAATTGGATTACCTGAGGATTATTCCTTCATTATTTGCTTCATCAACAAGTATTGTATATGAATTAGAAGAGTCAAATAATATAAAAATTAACATCTATGATGTAAATGGAAGTATTGTAGATGTATTTTTAGATGAACAACAAGAAAAGGGCTTGAAAAACTTTACATGGACAGCACCTTATTCAAATACTATGTATGTTGTAGAACTGTACATTAACAATACTGTGTATAGAAAAAAGGCTATTTGTATAAACTAATTTTCATCTTTTTTTAGCTCCTTGTTCTTTAAGGTATTTTTTCACCTTATATCCTTTAGCCATTTTTCTTACTCGAGTCCCGTTGTTATTTTTAGCATTAACATTTGCACCATTTTCTACCAATAGCTTACAGAATTTAACATCTTTTTTGGGTGATGTAACAACAATCATCAAAGGGGTTATGCCAAATTTATTGTAAGCATTTATATCAATAGACTGAGATTCTATTAACAATTTAGTTGTTTCATAAAAAGATTTTTTACAAGATAAATGAAGCATACTGTTTTTGTTATTGTCTATAAAATCAATGACTAAGCCGAAGTCAATTAAAACTTTTAATGTTTTAGAGTAATTGTTATTAACCGCTACGAAAACATACTTATTGTTATCATAAACCTCAGCACCTTTTTTCAATAAAAACTCAACAATTGAGGGTGCATTTTTATTGATAGCTAGTTCTAATCCTACACTAATATTAGCTCCTTTTGTCACTAAAAGTTGAACCACTTTAAGATTTTTGTTTTTAATCGCTGATAAAACAAATTCATCAGAATCTACTAAGGCCCCTTTTTCTAGCAATAAATTCACATTGTTAAATTGGTTACTATTTACTGCATTCATTAGTCCATTTTGTGCAATACTTCCCGAATCTAATAGCATTTTCAGAATTTCAATATTACTAAGAGCCGCAGCGGTTTTAATTAATGCCTCGTTCGTTTTATTTGAAATAGGCAGGAGTAGAGAGGTGATCTCTAATGACTGTATTTCAATTGCTTTGATGATTCCATTATTAGCGTCAGCTCCTTTTTCTAATAACATTATAATCAATGGGATTGTTTGTTTTTCAATTGCCTTATTTATGTATTTTGGATCATTTGCGTCAGCGTTATATGCCAATAGCAATCTTACATAGGATGTATCATTCTTTTCAATCATTTGAAGCATCGGAACATTTGCATCAGCTCCCTTTTCTAGTAATATTGTTGCATATTCCATTTTTTCATTAACACAACAAGTCATCAGGGCCTTGTTTATTGATCCGTTGTATTTATCAATACAAAGCAACATGAATGATTTGTTGTTTTTTGAAATGGCATAGTCGACATATGGGTCAGCCTTAGCTCCTTTATCAAGGCAAAACAACATCAAGTCTTTATCCTCTTTTTTTACAGCAAAAGGAGTAAGTAAATTGGCATCAGCTCCTTTATTAACACAATGCTTTGCTATCTCCTCATTATTTACAAGAATGGCTTCTTTTAAAAATAGGTTGTAATCTCCTGTGTTTAAACTAATTCTATTTGAAGTGTTCAATAATTTAAAAAAACAGGCCTCATGATTTAATGCTATTGTTTTTAAAAGTTGTGATGAATTTGGGATTGATCCATTTTGAATTAAAAGGTCTATTAATTTTTGCTTTTGTTTGTCGTTTGATGGAAAATTAACAATGGGTGTAAGAAAATCTAACGATTGGGGGTTTGCTCCTCCTCCTAAAATTGATTCTACAAGTACGGTATCTCGATTTTGAAAAGCATACCAAAGCGCATTTTTAGAATACTTATCCAGGATCTCCATATCCAAAAATACTGTTGGTTTCCAAAATGGAATTTCAATGATTTTTGTAGCTAACTGGGTCCTTCCTAGTTTTGCAGCTAATATAAGCGGTGTTTCGTTTTTTTTATTCTTGAAATTAATATTTGCCCCTTTATTTAGAAAACCATACAAAGAAGCTAAATCATTGTTTCTTACTGCTAAAAAAGCTGCTGTTTCTCCAAAAACAGTATCTACATAATTAGGGTTACTATTGTACTTTATGTTATTATTAGGTGATAATGAAATTAAAGATTTTGTAAGCTCAGTACTTGTATTGTTATAACTCATTATTAATCTATTGAACATGTCTATGTAATAGGTCTTCTGATTTCTATCATGAGTTATTGCATTACTTGATATAGCAGTAGGAATCCATTTGGGAGATGCAAAGCACTTAGAAACATTAGGGATTCCAGGATTAATTAATTCTTGACTTAAATACAAGGTTGAATTATTGACCGCTGAAATAAACAATCCCTTTTTATTTCCAAAAGCCTCCCATTTTTCGCCATTTAATTTTTTGATGCTCCCGTTTGAGTTAATTACCAAAACTGTATTTTGACCTACAACAGCTAGGTCTTTGCTGTTAACTTTTGGAGCCTTGGACGTTATCCACTTATTCCTATCGTAATGCATAAGTTGATTGTTAACAATAGCCCATATTGAAGAAGACATACTACTGCCTGATGCATCCGTTACATTTTGTTGAATTTTAACCCATTTGGCTTCAATGTATTGGTATAAATTATGTTCTTCATCAATAAAATAAGGAACCCCTGATGCTGAAGCAGTAATTTTTTTTGCCTTTGGGTTACCATAAAATGTCCAATTTGGTGCTACATATTTATAAATACCTTCTCCTAATTGACTCGAAACACCAATTGTCCACAAAGATGTATTGGCAAAGTAAATATCTGAGACTGAGCTTGGAGCAGAACTTGGTTGCTGAGAAAAAACCCTATTAAAAATTGAAAAAATTGAAATTATTAATATTATTCTAATTGCCATTATGGGGTTGTAGAGATTTTAAAAAAGTTTTTTAATAACTGGTGAAAAAAATCACAAAAAAAAGAGTTAACCACATGGTTAGCTCTTTTTTTTGCGAATAATACTACTGTTTAATTTTGTGCCCTGTTTCTTTGGTCATTCATGAAATTCCTAACCACTTCAGCCTCTTTGATATCTCCTCCTTTAAAATCACTGTTAGACTGAACAGCAGTGATCTCTTGATCAGCGCTATCAAAATCACCCATTAAAGTGTAGACTAAAGCTAAATTAATATGTAATGCTGCTCCAACTTTATTATTTATCCTAGCCTTTTTATCTGATGTATCCAGCTCTTCAAGTGCTTTTATCCATATTTGGATAGCTTCAGTAAATTTTGACATCGCACCTTCTTTATTTATCCTCAAATCTCGGAGTCCGTTTTTGACATCTACTTGTGCTTGGTCCAAATCAGAGTAATCAAGTTTCTTAGCACTACCTGTGTAAATTCTACTACTTTTATTCACCCAAGCGTAGCCAAACTCATTATTTAGAGCTTTGTTTAATGATGAAACACTTGACTTAATCCCTGTTTTTTTTTGTTTTAAAATTAAACTCTTGTAAGAACTACTTTTTTGGTATTTATCCCATTCTGCTAGTTTTTTACTATCAGAGCTGAACATTAATAAAATGGGAGAAGTATTAGAAAATATTTCTTGGCCAGCAGAATTTAAAACCGTCATGGAAACCGTTGAAGAAACATTGATTTTAGCTGATTTTTTCTCATTTGGCGCCTCTCCACTAGTTTTAACTGCTTCGGTTACTGTAAAGTCAGTAGCGTCCATTTTAATTTTCAAACCTTCTCCAGTTGACTTTTCAAAGCCCTGCAATGAAATTCCTGAGGTCATATCAGCATCGGTTGGGATGTCATTTCTTGTAACAAATGGCGCTAAATATCTTTTTTTAGGGAGATAGTCAGTACCTATCAAGCTTTTATATTTTAAGTCCATTTTTTCGGCAAAATCCTTGTTGGTAGGCTTAGCCCCAACTATTCTTTTGGCTGGCTTACCATCATCTTTTAAAAGCACTCTCTGAGCAAGTTTATCTCCGGTGCTCATCGCATTATATTTTTTTACCGCTTCTTGGTATTCATCTTCTGCTTTAACTTCTTCAGCTTCATGGGCCGCTAGCATTTCTTGTTTTATTGCACTATATGCTGCGTTAACTTCAGAAAACTCTGCTTCAATTTCTTTTGACTTAGCATCATGTGCAGCTAAATCAGCTTCATAGTCTTTTTTGAAACTAATCTCTACAGCAGAATGATATTTTTTATCATCAACTTTTTGGAGAGGTAATCGATAATATTGATAACTAACACTAGTTCCCTTTGCCCTTTGGGAAAATGTAACAATAGAAATTAGAATCGATAGTATAAAGGTTGTAGTTTTTAATCTCATAATTTTTGTTTTACTATTTGACTATTAAATATAACAAAAAAAACTACTTATGTCTAAACTTCTTATTCATGATAATTTATTTTTTAATTTTATACTTATTAAGTTGTCATAGTTTTATTATTATGTAAATTAATGCATAATTATGCTCTCAAGAACCGCTCATTTTTTAATTGTAATTTCTTTACTTGTTGTTATCCTTTATTATGGTCAAAGCATTATTATACCTTTTATTTTCGCCCTTTTACTTTGGTTTACAGTAAGAATTTTGACTGCACTTGCTGATAAAATTTCGTTTTTTAAAAACTATTTTCCAAAATGGATTAAAAAAGTAATTTCAACAGCCATATTAATTGTTGTCATTACATTTTTTGCTCAAATAGTACTCTCAAGCATTAATACTATTGCCAAATCACATCAAAATTATGATGAAAACATTGAGCTAGTAATAGAAAAAATTAATTACCAATTTGGGGTAGACACCAAAAATTGGGTAGATAATAATTTAAAGAAAATAGAAATAAATCAGTTTATAAACCCATTGTTGGATGCACTATCTAGTATTTTAGGTAATGCTTTTATGATAATACTTTTTGCCATTTTCATTTTTATTGAAGAAGCAAACTTTCAAACTAAGATAAAACAGTTAATTGAAAGAAGACCTCAACGGTTTTCTAAACTAAATACTACACTTTCAAAAATTGAATGGTCGATTGCAAGATATTTAGGAATTAAAACTATTGTTAGCTTATTGACTGGGTTACTAAGCTTTGTTGTTTTAAAAATTTTTGGAGTTCATTATGCCGTTTTTTGGTCTTTCTTGATTTTTCTATTAAATTTTATTCCAACCATTGGATCCTTATTGGCTACTGTTTTTCCTGCTCTTTTCTGTCTCCTCCAATTTGGAGAATTTTCACAATGTATTCTCGTGTTTTTTATTGTTGGGTGCATTCAAGTACTAGTTGGAAACTTTTTAGAACCCAAATGGATGGGTAACTCCATGAATATCAGCCCTCTAATTGCTATTGTGGCATTGGTTTTTTGGGGAGTAATTTGGGGTACTACTGGAATGATTTTAAGCATACCCATTACTGTAATATTAATAATTGTTTGTTCACAATTTCCGTCAACTAAACCAATTGCAATGTTACTTTCTGAAAAGGGTAAAATAGAATAATTTATATGGAAAATTTATCTACAAATGAATGGAGAGAATCTTTTAAGAAAAATGACAATTCTAAGATAATTGACGTTAGAACTCCAATGGAATGGGAGGGTGGAATTATTGAAGGGGCAATAAAAATGGATTTTAACCAACAATCAGACTTTTTAAGGTTTATTAAATCCCTTGATTTATCTAAGAACTATTACGTCTATTGCAAAAGTGGAATCAGAAGTTGGCATGCATGTCAAATGATGGAACAAATCGGTTTAAATACATGTAATCTAAAAAATGGGATTTCCTGTTGGGATGGCCCATTAACTTATTCTTAATGCTTTCAAAAAATTATTGGAACAATAGATATCTTAACAATGAAATAGGCTGGGATATTGGGGAAGTTTCCGAGCCCATAAAAAACTGGTTTAATCATCAAAATGATAAATCCAAAAAAATATTAATTCCTGGTGCGGGGAGCGGGCATGAGGTTGGATATGCACACAGTATTGGGTTCAAAAATATTTACTATTTAGATTATTCAACTTTAGCAGCTCACAAATTCAAAGCAACTTATCCGAAATTCCCGTCCAGTCAAATTATTTCTGGTGACTTCTTTAATTTGAAAAATTATAATGGTTTTTTCGATGTAATTATTGAACAAACTTTTTTTTGCGCAATAAACCCAAGCAAAAGAGAAGAATACATTAATAGAACTTATGATCTTTTAAAAATTAATGGTACAATTATTGGTCTGTTATTTGATGTGAATTTCAATAAAGAATCACCTCCATTTGGTGGAAATAAAAAAGATTATGAAATTTTATTTCATAAGAAGTTTACTATTTTAAAATTAGAGCCTTGCTACAATTCTATTTCACCTAGAAAAGATAATGAACTTTGGATTTCTATGAAAAAAGGGAAATAAAAAATGAAAATAATTAAAAAGTTACTGAAATGGTTTGGAATATTATTCACAACATTAATAGTCTTAGCACTATTAATTCCATATATCTATAAAAATGAAATTATTGAGTTTGTTAAAAAAACTACCAATGATTATCTGACTGCTAAATTAGATTTTAAAACTATTGACATTAGCTTTTTATCAACCTTCCCAGACCTTTCTGTTGAAATAAATGATCTAACTCTTTCAGGTCAAAAAGAATTTAAAGATATTGTTTTAACTGAAATTAAATCTACTATAATAAGCGTTAATATTAATTCTATTTTATTTGATGATCAATACAAAATTAAATCTGTTGTAATTGAAAGTCCTTCCTTTCAAATCCAAGTTAATGAGAATGGATTAGCAAACTATGATATTGTTAAATCAGACACATCAGCCGTTGAAAGTTTAGATAACACCAATGAGTCAGCTCTTTCGCTTGCCCTTGAATCCATTGAAATAAAAAACGCTTCAATAATTTATAAGGATGACTTTTATTTGACACATTTTAGACTTACTGATTTGAACCATTCTTCATCAATTGTTTTAGATGGAGATTCCTACTTTATGAAAACCATAACTAACATTAATAGTTCTTCTTTATCGTATAACGGTGTGGATTATTTAAAAAATATAAATACATCTCTTGATTGTGATTTAGATTTATTGATGTCTGAAAAATCAATGAAAGTAAATTTTAAAAAAAATAAAGCAATGTTGAGCATGCTTAACTTCTCTTTTGATGGGTGGTTTGAAATGTTAGAAGAAGAGTACAATATGGATTTGTCTTTTTCAACCAATAACCCTGAGCTAAAAGAGCTGTTAAGTATTGTACCAGGAGCCCTTACCGCAGATTTTAACAATGTTGCATCCAATGGAAATGTCGCCTTAAACGGAAGTTTAAACGGGAAGTACAGTGATTCGATTTTGCCGGGTTTTGAAGTAAATTTAAAAGTTGAAAATGGTTGGTTTAAATATCCTGAATTAAAGGGAACAGTAACTGATATAAATACTTTATCAAGTATTAAAAGAAATGCGGGGTCAAAGTTAGACAATCTTAAAATTGACGTTTCAAGTTTTGGCGCAGCAATGGATAGCAATTCCGTAAAAATGATACTTGAAGTTGCAACACCAATTTCTGATCCAGAAATAAATGCTTCATTTAATGCAAGTATTAATTTAAAAGAATTAAAAAATTACATTCCAATTTCTGAAGAAAACCAGCTCAAAGGAACAGTTGTGTCTGATCTGAGCTGTAAAGGACATTTATCAGCAATAGAAAAAGAAAATTATAACGATTTTAAAACTACAGGTTCTTTAACAGTGACGGATTTAAACTACACTAATTTTACCGTAGATTCTATGCTTTTTATGTTTTCAAATGAAGCTCTCGTTTTGCCCTTTTTTGAGGCAAGTTTTGGCCAGAGTAATGTATCAGCTTCTGGAAGAATACTCAATGCAGTTGAATATTATTTTATCGATGAGCCTCTGAATGGTGAATTCAATATTTCTTCTTCGTTTATTGATTTACATGAGTTGGCAAATATTGAAACACAATCGACAATTGAAGATACCGTTTCAAATATTGTAGCTGATACTATTTACAGTGAAGGTAATACGTCCCCTTTAATCGAAATTCCTGTGAACATATCATTTAATTTGAATTGTAAATTAGATACGATTGAATACAATGAAATGAACTTAAAAAACACTTTGTGTCAATTAAGTTTAAAAAATGGAAAAGCTTCAATTGTTAATTTAAGTACTAATGCTCTAGGTGGAAAAATAAAAGCAGCCGGAAATTATTTTGTAACCAACAAGAACAAAGGTGCAATAAACATGAACTTTAGAATGAAAAATATTTCTATTGAAGATTGCTCAAAACAGCTTATTGCCATTCAAAAACTGGCTCCAGTTACTACGTTTTGTGAAGGGAAGCTTAACACTTCCTTTGCTTTAATAACTGAAATAAATAACCAATTATCACCAATAATAAATACCATTAATAGTTCAGGACAATTAACAACACAAAATTTAACAATAATGAACTATCCTGTTCTTAATAAAATTAGTGAAGAATTAAATATAAAAGACCTCAATCAGCTAAAGCTAAAAAAAGTAAATATTAACTTTTTAATCGAAAATGGATTATTAAATGTGGATACTTTTGATCTTAACCTTCCGCAGGATATAGATGCTAAAGTTGTTGGAGGAACTGAAATAAATAATGAGATGAATTACGCTTTATTATCATCTATTCCAGCTTCAGTGTTAGCTAATAACAAGGCTTTTAATAAGGTTGAATCAAAAATAAATAGTATTGGCCCTATTCCTTTGGAAATGATCATTACTGGGGATTTTAAAAATCCTAAAATTTCAGTGAATTTTAAAAATCAAGCTAAAGATGTTGTTTCTGTTGTTACTGAAAAAGCAAAAGACGCAGTTAAAGAAAAGGCAAATGATGAAGCTCAAAAGTTAATTGAAAAAGCACAAATTGAAGCGGATAAGATTGTTGCAATGGCAAAAACTCAAGCAGATAAAACAAGAGCTGAAGGGTTGAAATTAGCAAATAAAGCAAGAGAAGAAACCAATGAATCAGCCAAAATAGCGAGAGAAAATGCTTACAAATTAGCTGATAATGAAGTAGCTAAATCAAAAAACATATTAGAAAAGAAAGCTAAAAAATTGGTAGCAGATAAAGCAAAATTAAAAGCAGACCAAATTGAAGTCAACGCTATCAAAGAAGGAGATGAAAAAGCAAACTTAATTACTGAGAAAAGTGAGAAAACTGCTAAAGCAATTGAAAGTGAAGCACAACAAAGAGCAAATAAAGTCATTAACGATGCTCAACAAAAAGCTAGTAAATTAAAATGATTTCTTTAGTCGTTTCTAAACCTTCCATTAACGACTGTAGTGAAATCGTTAATATTGCAAATAAGGTATATTTTGAAACTGAAAAAGAGTTTTGGAAAAAAGGATATTATAGGATATCTACAACGGAATGCCTAAACTATATTGATGAAGGTAAAATTACAGTTGCTAAATTAGATAATCAGGTTGTTGGTTTTGTTTTAGCGGGTCCTAAGTCTGGGTTAACTTTTGAATTTTCTATGTTAACTACTGACTTTACCTATCAAAAAAAGGGGGTTGGTAAATTACTAGTAAATGAAGTGTTTAAAAGTGCTAGAAAAATGGGTTTTAAATATTTAGAAATTGAAGTTTTAACTCCCAAGCATTGGACTCATTCTCAAAAAGAGTTTTTAACAAAATGGTATACTAATCTTGGGTTTAAGTTTGTTGAAACATTTTCTTTTGAATCTAAATACCCTTCTCATTTGAAATTCCTAAAATGTGAATTAGAATTTAAATTATACAAAAAAAGGCTCTAAAATACATTACTCTTTTTCTCTAAACTTTAAGTTATGATAAACAGCATTAACGTCATCATCTTCTTCAATTTTATCAAGTAATTTATTAACCTCCTGCTCTTGCTCTTCGTTAAGTTCTTTATTTAGTTGAGCAATTCTATCAAAACCTGACGATAAGATTTCTTTTTTATTCTCTTCTAAATACTTTTGAATTTCACCAAAATTTTCAAACGATGCATATATGTGTACACCTTCTTCATCTTTAAACACCTCATCTGCTCCATAATCAATTAACTCTAGTTCCAATTCCTCCACATCAGTTCCATCATCACTAATGGTAAAATTACAAGTGTGATCAAACATAAAAACTACTGATCCTGAAGTCCCCAAACTTCCATTGTTTTTGGTGAAATAACTCCTTAAGTTAGCGACAGTTCTATTGTTGTTATCTGTTGCAGTTTCTACTAACACAGCAATTCCGTGCG
>JBELEU010000054.1:0-11452 GCA_042093455.1 Crocinitomicaceae bacterium
TTAGTTGGTGATGTATTTTTACGCATTCTACGGCTTCTTTAATGTCATGTACTCTTAAAATTTTGGCTCCTTTATTCAAAGCATACATATTTAAAGCAGTTGTTCCGTTAATAGTTTCTTTTACATTGATTTTAAGTAATTTATGAATCATTGATTTTCGACTCACTCCAACTAGAATTGGATGTTCAAGTAATCCAAATTGATTAATTTCAGACATTATTTTATAATTGTCATTTACAGTTTTTCCAAAGCCAAATCCAGGGTCGATCATAATATCATGAAGACCATTTTTTTTCAATTTTAAAAGCTTTTCAGAAAAAAACCGCAAAACCTCTTGAGTTACATTTTCATATGAAGGGTTAGTTTGCATTGTTGCTGGTGTTCCTTTCATATGCATCAAAATATAAGGACATTTGTGTTTGACAATTACATTGAATAGTTCGTTGTCTATTTCCCATGCAGATATGTCGTTTATTATACTTGCTCCATGAACTAAAGATTCATCTGCAACTTTAGATCGGAATGTGTCAATTGATATTACTGCTTCAGGAAATGAGTTTAATATTAGCTTTAAACTTGGTATAATCCGTTTAATTTCTTCCTCTTCTTTGACTTCTTTTGCGCCAGGTTTTGATGAATAACCTCCTAAGTCAATAATATTTGCCCCATCTTTTAAAAAAGACTCAACCTTTAAAAGTAAATCTTTATCAGATTTAATTCTTCCTCCATCATAAAACGAATCTGGAGTTACGTTAATTATCCCCATAATTTTAGGTGTGGATAAATCAATTAGATTTCCTTTGCAATTGATTGAATAATTATCAAGTAAATACGTATCTTTCACCCCTTAAAATTTGAGCATTAAAATGCAAAATACTACAACACAATTTGATCAAGTAGTCTCCAAATGTACAGAGATTTTTGAAAAGAAAACTATTGATTATGGAACTGCTTGGCGTATACTACGTTCTAGCTCACTAACTGACCAAATTTTCATTAAAGCCAATAGGATTAGAACGATTCAGGAAAATAAGGTTTCAAAAGTAGATGAAGGAATAGAATCTGAGTTCATTGGAATTATTAATTATTGCGTTATGGCTTTAATTCAATTAGAACTTAAGGAGGATGAAAGATTGGAGTTACCCTCTGATGATGTCATTAAAATGTACAATCATTACATTTTAACTTCGAAACAACTAATGCAGCAAAAAAATCACGATTATGGTGAAGCTTGGAGAGATATGAGAGTTTCTTCATTAACTGATTTAATCTTAATGAAGATTTTAAGAGTCAAGCAAATTGAAGACAATAGTGGGAAAACTATCATTTCAGAGGGCATTGATGCTAATTATTTTGACATGATTAACTATGCAATTTTTGCAATGATTCATCTTTCAGAACAATCTTAAAAATTATTTATGGAAAATTTATATAAATATTTATCTTGGATAATAAGAATTGGGGTTTCATTGTTGTTTCTTGTTTCTGCTATTGCCAAAATTTATCCTGATCCATCAGCTTATTTCTCAATTACTACTTTTGAAGCTAAGCAAATTGTTCCTTTAGGAATTGATCCATTTCTAGCTGCTTTATTATCAAGGTTTTTAATTGGCTTAGAGTTTGCCTTAGGAGTTTTGATTCTTTTACCTTTTTATTTGAAGAAGATTATAATTCCTGTAACATTGGGATTGTTAATTTTCTTCTGTATTCAGTTGGGAGTAGATATTTATTTGGTTGGAAATAGTGGAAATTGTGGCTGTTTTGGAGCTTTACTTCCCATGACACCTTTAGAAGCAATAGTCAAAAACATTATACTTATTGGCTTTTTGTTCTTGTTAATTGCAATACTTAAAAGAAAATTTATTGAGCATAATTCATCCAATTCAATTTATATTGTTTATGGTTTTTTTCTTGCATTACTTTTTATTTACATTCCAATTAAATCTTCTCAAAATAATTCTGAAAAATTAATTGATAATACCTGTATTGGAGAATTAGATCCTTATGGGCCTGAGCCAGTATCCTCAAAGTTTTCTAAAGAGCTCTCTTTTGTTGACAATGGTGAAGTAATTCTTTGCTTTTTTGCTCCTGGTTGCGATCATTGCATGAAATCAGCAAAGGAATTAGCTTCTTTGAAAAAGGAGCTTAAAGGCGATTTCCCATGTGTGCATATTGTATTCATGGATGAAGAAGCAGATAGAATTCCTGAATTTTTTGATTTTGCTGGTTTTGAATTCAATTTTCAAATTATGGACTTAGCTGTCTTTTGGGAAGTTTTAGGATTTGAAAACGATACGCCTGGAATATACTATTTATGGAACGGTAATGTTATTGGAAGTTTTCAAGGTATAAATGAGGACGAATTTGACGTTGAAAAACTTAAAGAAATGTTACTTTCCAAGTAGCTTTTGAAATTTAAATTCTGTAGTGTTAAAATATTTTTTAAAAAAATCATTTTATGGTGTTCTAGTTCTACTGGGTGTCATTTCCGTTGTTTTTTTTATCTACAGTATTAAACCTGGAGATCCTGCTACATTATCTGGAGGTCAACAAGCTTCTAAAGAAGTTGTTGATAACATAAGAAAAGAATGGGGGATTGATCAACCTATTCACTATCGCTATCTTCAGTTCATAAATGATGTATCTCCATTATCTTTTTACAATACTAATAATTCCGAAAGTCGCTTTTATTACGAAGAAAATAAATATGGAGGCGTTCAAGCATTTCCAATTTCTTCAAATTTTAAGTTAATTTTTAAGCTTCCTTATTTAAAAAAATCATATCAATCAAATAGATACGTTACAGAAATTATTTCTGAAAAACTACCAGGAACTATAATTCTAGCTATTGCATCGATTTTAATTGCTACTGTTTTAGGTGTTTTATTTGGTTCAATTAGTGCTTTTTACCCCAATGGGTTCTTTAATAAATTTGCTATCATTTCTTCAATTGCTGGGATGTCTTCACCTTCTTTCTTTATGGCTTCTATTGTTTCGGTTGTTGGGGGTTATTATTGGGCAGATTACATAGAATTACCAGTGTTTCCTTTTGTTCTTTCACTTCTTTTTGTAATTGTTGGTTTCATTGCTAAGAAGCAATCTAAAGGTTTAAAAAATAGTATTAAATCAATTTTCTTATTTGGTTTTAAAGGTTTTGTAATTGGAATTGGTGTTTGGATATTTTATTTGTTTTTTCAAAATATATTTGATTTACATTCTTTTGATTTTATTGTTTCATCCGTATCAATTCCTGGAACAGGTTTAGACCCTAGTGGTTCAATAGTTGAAATAAATGACTATACTGGAGCTAAAGAGTATCATTGGGAAAACCTTATTTTACCTAGTTTAACATTGGGCATTAGGCCTCTTGCAATAGTAATTTTATTGACTAAAAAATCTATGTTAGAAGTATTGTCAAGTGATTTTATAAGAACTGCAAAATCAAAAGGTCTAAGTTCATATGTTATAGTAAGTAAGCATGCATTGCCAAATGCACTTAATCCTGTTATTACTGCAGTTTCTGGTTGGTTTGCTTCTCTTTTAGCTGGAGCGATTTTTGTTGAAATGATATTTAATTGGGATGGGATTGGAACAGTTCTTGTTAATGCATTAAAGAACGATGATTTGCCAATTGTTATGGGTATTACTTTGACGATATCTGTTATTTTTGTATTTATCAACATGATTGTTGATTTGATGTATAGTATAATTGACCCAAGAGTTAGACTAAATTAAATGTTTATGAGAAAAAGTATTGTTGCAGGAAATTGGAAAATGAACATGAATAAAGCTCAAGCTAATGATTTGTTTAATAAAATAAACCAATCTGAAATTCCTGAAAGTGTTGATGTAATTGTTGCTCCACCTTCTTTGTATTTAACGCAATTTAATGTCACCAACAAGAGACTTCAACTTGCATCTCAAAATGTTTCTCATGAATCTAATGGTGCTTTCACTGGGGAAATTTCAGCTGAAATGTTGTCATCAATTGATTTAAAGTATTCCATTGTTGGTCATTCTGAGAGAAGAGCTATGTATGGAGAAAATGATGATATAGTGGCTAAAAAAATTGATGCTTTATTGGCTAATAATATTTCACCAATATTTTGTTGTGGTGAGTTAAAAACTGAAAGAGAAAATAATAACCATGAAAATGTTGTTGAATCTCAAATTAACAATTCTTTGTTTCATCTTTCATCCGAACAAATTAAATCAATAGTGATTGCTTACGAACCTGTTTGGGCTATTGGAACAGGTTTGACAGCTAGTGCTGATGATGCTCAACAAATGCATGCTCACATAAGAAAGGTTATTGCTAACAAATATGGTTCGGACATTTCTGAAGAAATAAGTATTTTATATGGTGGAAGTTGTAAGCCTGAAAATGCAAGAGATATTTTTTCACAAAAAGATATTGATGGCGGTCTAATTGGAGGTGCAGCTTTAAAATACAGTTCTTTTAAGGAAATTATTTTTTCATTTTAATGGATTATACAGAGCTTAAAATATCATTTAAAACTGTTGATCTTGTTAACGATTCTGTCAAGGCTGTTTTGAATGAAACTGGGTTTGAATCTTTTGTTGATTTTGATAATGGATTTAGCGCATACATCCCATCTGTTACTTTCTCTAAGGAGGATTCATTAAATAATTTGAATGCGTTTAAATTAATTATCGATAGCATTAAGATTATTTCACATCCTTACCAAAATTGGAATAAAAAGTGGGAAGAATCATTTAGTCCTATTAAAATATCTGATGATTGTATTATTCGAGCATCTTTTCACAAGACTGAACCGGTTAAATATGATGTTATTATTGATCCTGAAATGTCATTTGGAACTGGTCACCATGAAACAACTCAGTTGATGGCTTCTGAATTATTGTCTTTTGAAGTTTCAGACAAAAGGGTTTTAGATATGGGTACAGGAACAGGGATACTTGCTATTCTTGCTGAACAAATGAAAGCAAAAGATATTGATGCTGTAGAATTAGATCAAAAAGTGTATGAAAATGCTATACTTAACGGAAAGTTGAACAATTGTAATTCAATAAATTTCATCAATGGATCTGGAAAATCCATTCAAAACAACGAATACGATTTTCTATTGATTAATATAAACCGTAATAGTATTCTAGAAGAATTTATGTTTTATGTATCTACGATGATAAAAGATTCAATAATTCTTTTGTCTGGTTTTTACAATTCAGATGTTTCAACGATTAAAGAAAAGGGTAGAAGTTGTGGCTTAAAGTTTTTATATTCAAATTCACTCAACGAGTGGGCGATTTTAGCCATGCAAAAGATATAGATATGTTTAAAAAAATTAAATACATAATATTCATTATTTTATTTTATAATAATCTATTAACAGCTAAAATTGTTAAGTTTACTCCTGAGCCTGAAAAATTTTTAAAAGAAATCCAATCTTATTTAGGATCGGTAAATAAAGTAGATGCTAAGAAATTTGTTAGTGATTTTGAACCCATTTGGTTAGGTGATTTTTTTAACCCTGATATTAAGGCACATGTTTATGCTACAGTTAATTTAATGGGTGAAAAGCATTTAAAGGCATATCCAGATTATAAAAATTATTTTTCAGCTATTTATCATTTTGCATCTTCAGGAAAAACACCCAAAAATTTTGAAGATTGGCAAAGTACACTAGATAGAGTTCTCAACGGAAGAGATAAAAAAAGAATGTCCAATTATCTAAAAACCTCAAATTTTTTGTTTTCTGATAATTCAATTTATGTTGCTTCTTTAACGCCAGGGTCAACGATATGGAAAATCACCAATAAAAACTTTACTTTCAGTTATGATAAGGTTCCTGTAATACATTTTAAAAATACAGACTTAAAGTGTTATTCTAAAAACGATAGTAGTGTAATTTACAATACTAGTGGAGATTTTTTTCCATTAACCAACATTTGGATTGGAAAAGGTGGAAGAATAACATGGGAGAGGGCAAAGCTTGAAAAAGATAAAGTTTTTGCAGATATCAATAAGTATTCTATTTCTTTAAAGAGTTCGGGATTTATGGCAGACTCTGTAATGTTTACTACACATTATTTTTCTAATCCTGTTCTTGGAAAACTAACAGAAAAAGTTCTTTCTAATCTTGGTCCAGAAAAAGTGAAATATCCAAATTTTGAATCTTTTGACAAAAGACTTTTTATAGAGAATTTATTTCCAAATGTTAATTATGATGGTGGTTTTTCTATTAGAGGTCGTAATTTATTTGGTTCAGGATCTATTGATGATTTGGCTAGAGTTACGTTCAAGTACCATGGTGAAGAATTTTTAACAGCAGAGGCTCTCAATTTCATCATTAATGATTCAGAAATATTTTCCGAAAAAACTAGAGTGAAATTTAATATTGAAGAAGATTCTATATTTCATCCTTCGGTTGGATTAAATTATTCCAATACAATAAAAAAGGTAACACTTACAAGTGGAGATAATGGAGTATCAGCGGCTCCCTTTTACAACAGTTATCACAAGCTTGATATGTACATAAAAGCTCTTTATTGGAAAGTAGGAGACCCTATTATTGATTTTGGTTCTGTTTTTGGAAGCACAGATGTTAAAGCTCATTTCGATTCTCAAAATTATTTTGACAAAAGAGTATATGATTATTTAACGGGAATGGATTTTAATCCATTAATTAAAATTAGAAACTTTTCAAAAGATTATGGAGATGTAAATTTTCCTGCTGCAAGGCTTGCTACTTTCATGAATCAATCTTTACAAGACCTAGAATTCACCTTGTTTCAGCTGACAGAGCTAGGGTTTGTTAGTTATGATTCTGACAGGAAAATTGTAACGATTTCTGATAAACTATTCAATTATATTAAAGCAAGAGCAGGTAAAATGGATTACGATGTTATTGTTGTGAACTCAAATAATAAAACAAATGCAAGACTAAGTTTGTCCTCCAATGATCTATCAATATTTGGAGTTGACAGAGTGCTTTTAAGCAGTGCTCAAAAGGTTTGGTTTAAGCCATTTAACGAAGAATTAATGGTTAAAAGAAATAGAGAGTTTGAGTTTGATGGACTTATTACAGCTGGTAAAACACAGTATTATGGCAATGGATTTAACTTTGATTATGATAATTTTGAATTGCATTTAGGTGCTTGCGATTCAATGTTCTTATGGCCAGATTATGTGGAATCTAAGAAAAAAGGACAATTGGTTCAATCGCTTTCATTGCTTGAAAATATCAAAGGAGTAATTCAAATTGATAGTTCTAACAATAAGGCAGGTATTGACACATCACTTCATGATTTTCCTAAACTAACTTGTAACGTTGATTCTTATGTTTACTATGACGATAAATCCGTTCTGAACGGAGTTTATGCTAGAGATAGTTTTATGTTTATAATTCATCCATTTGTAATGGATAGTTTGGATGATTATACCAATCAAGCTATTTCATTTGCTGGGGAATTTATGTCTGGAGGCATTTTTCCACAATTTGAAGAGAACTTAACCTTACAAGAAGATTATTCTTTAGGGTTCATAAGAAAAACACCAACAGATGGATTTAATCTTTATGGTCATTTGGCTAATTTTGATAATGATATTAGATTGTCTCACAAGGGTTTGCAGGGTAGTGGAACAATTGAGTTTTTCACTTCAACGGCTATTTCTGATGAATTGACCTTCTTCCCAGATTCGGTCAACGCTATTGCTCAATCTTATGTAAATCAAAAAAACGATGGTGATCCAGAAATTCCATATGTAATAGGAACTGATTGTAGAGTCTCTTACTTACCTAGCGAAGAACTGTTGTATGCATCAACTATTGATAATAAACTTGATTTCTTTGATAATGCAGACGCTTATTTGAAGGGAAAATTGGCTCTTTCAAAAAAAGGTATGACAGGAATTGGAGTTATGAGGTTTGGAAAAGGTGAGGTTAAATCTTTAGAGTATACTTACGAAGTCGATGCGATAAATGCTGATACTTCAGAGTTTAAATTAATATCCAACGACATGGATTCAGACGCATTGGCATTTAAAACTCAAAATGTTAACGCTAGGGTTGACTTTGGAACTAGAAAAGGTGAGTTTAAATCTAACTCTGGTGAAAGTTTTGTTACATTCCCAGATAATCAATACATATGTTACATGGACCAATTTAACTGGTACATGGATAGTGATGATTTAGAGATGGAGAACAGTCAAAAAGGCGATATTAACATTGAGACTGACCTGAATTTAGCAAAATCTAATTTTTTCTCAGTACACCCAGATCAAGACTCTTTAAACTTTAGTTCTCCTAAAGCAAAATTTGATGTTAAGAAAAATAAAATTACATGCAACAAAATTGAATATATAAAAGTTGCGGATTCGAGGGTAGTTCCAGATAGTGGTCAGATTATTATTCGAAAGAAAGCAAGAATTGAAACACTTAGTAATGCTCATATAATAACAAATGACATTACAAGGTATCATGAAATCTATAAAGCTAAAGTTGATATAAATTCACGCAATGAATATGTGGGATCTGGCACGTATGACTACATTGATGAAAACGAACAAAAACAAGAGATTTATTTCTCATACATTAAGCCAGACACAACCAACCAGTCAATTGCTACAGGATCTATTTCTGAGAAGAAAAAATTCAAGCTTAGCCCAAGTTTTGACTACAAAGGTGATGTTAGGTTAAGTTCAAATTTGGAACAATTAGAATTTACAGGATCTGTAAAAATTGTACATTCTTGTAAAAATAATGTTCAAGATTGGATGCCATTTACAGCTAGTATTGACCCAAAGGAAATTTACATACCTATTGATACTTCATCTGAATCTGAGTTAATTAGTGGTGTAATTTTAAATACCACTGATTCTTTATCACTTTATTCATCTTTTATGTCTGAAATGTCTGATAAAGATCATCTAAAACTTATTACAGCTGATGGATATTTATTTTATGATAAACCTTCAAAAGAATATAGGATTTCTAATAGAGATAAGTTAAACGAATATAGATTGCCAGGCAATTATGTATCGCTGAGAACTGATAACTGTAGATTAAAGGCAGATGGACTATTTGATTTTGGAATTTTATTAGATCAAGTTGTTCTAAAACCTGCAGGTGAAATAAAATTTAATCCTAAGAAATGGTCTACAGATGTTAAATCTTCAACTATGATTAATTTTCCATTTAGTGAACCTGCTTTAGAAAATATGGCAAAAACTATATTGGAATATCCAGATTTGAGATCTCTTGATGTTTCCAATTCTTATTATGAAAAAGCTTTGCGTGAATTGTTTGGTATTGAGAGAGCTGATGAAATGGTTTCTGAAATTACAATAAACAATAAAATCAAAAAGTTACCAGATGATTTGCAAATACCCATGTTTTTAGGTGATATAAGATTTAAGTGGAATGCCAACAGAAAAGCATACGTTTCCTATGGAGATATTGGAATAGCAAATATCTATAATAAACAATTGATGAAGTATGTTGAAGGTAAAGTTGTGATATCTAAAAAATTAACTGGAAATGACATAACCATATATCTTCAGCTAGATGATAAAACTTATTATTATTTTAACTATAAGAGAGGGTTAATGCAAGTTTATAGTTCTATGGAAGAATTCAATACCATAATTAATGAAACAAAAAAGGATGATACTAAGTTTAAAGGAACTAAAGAACAAGTTGAGTATCAGTATATGTTAGGAACAGAGAAGTTAGTTACTTCATTTAAAACTGCATTTATGAAATAGATTTGTCATGCAAGAAATTTTTGAATTCAATAATATTTTATCTGTTATAATTGCCTATTTGATAGGCTCAGTTCCTTCGGCTATATGGGTTAGTAAATGGTTTTTTGGTGTTGATGTTAGAGACTACGGCAGTAAAAATGCAGGTGCTACAAACACTTTTCGAGTAATTGGTAAAGTTGCAGGTTTCACTGTTTTGTTTTTTGACATTCTAAAGGGCTGGGGGTCTGTTAAGTTGTTGATTTGGTATTTATGTGTTTATCCAGAAGGTTCAGATGCGTTTATAAATATGGAATTAGTAATAGGGATAACTGCTGTATTTGGTCATGTGTTTCCTATTTATGAGCAATTTAAAGGGGGTAAAGGAGTAGCTACACTGATGGGTATTATTTTGGCTATAAATTTGCCAGCTGCCTTGATATGTGCAGGTTTATTTCTTGTTTTATTTCTATCCTTTAATTATGTGTCTTTGGGTGCTATTGCAGCAGCCTTCTTTTTTCCAATTATTACTATTTATGTTTTTAAATCAGACTCACCAACACTAATTTATTTTTCAATTGTGATATCAATGTTAGTCATTTCAACCCACAAAAAAAATATTGAAAGATTACTCAATGGAAATGAAAATAAAATGGTTTTTAAACCATTGAAAAAAAAGGAAACAGATTAAAATAATACTTAAATATCAACTCTTTACTTTGTTCCTTTTATTGGGAACAATGAATTCCTATGCTCAATTCAAAAATGAAGAAGAAAGAAAGGAGCATGCTGATGAATTATTTGAAGATGAAAAATTTACTGAAGCAGAACCTCACATGCTTCATTTTTTAAGTTTAAATAATAACTCGGAATATAGTTTTAAATATGGAGTTTGTGCTTTGTTTACTTATTCAGATAAAACCAAACCTTTACGATATTTTGAATTTGCTATTAAAGATCCAAATGTAGATCCAAGAGCTTATTTCTATTATGGAAAAGCAAAGCACTTAAATTACTTATTTAAAGATGCACTTAAATTTTACGAAAAGTTTAAAAAATTAGCTCCAGCAAAAGTAAGTAGTGCTTTGGAAGTCGACATGCATATTGACATGTGTAAGAGCGGAAATAATTTAATGAAAAATTTAACGGATTTAGTTGTTCAGGATAAAACAACTACAGCATTAAATAAATTCAATTACAGTTATGACCTAACAGAAATTGGAGGTAAAGTAATTCCTGCAGCAATTTTTCAGTCTAAACAAGATGAAAAGCTGAATTATAAATCAATTATTTATTTTGCCTCATCAGGTATCAATAAAGACGTTGTTTTTTATTCAAGTTATGGAAAGGATGGAAGCAACGGGTTGGATTTATATAGAGTTAAAAGAGTCTCTGGCGGAGATTGGTCAGAACCTGTGAGACTGCCTGACAACATTAATACTCCTTATGATGATAGTTACCCATTCCTTCACCCAGATGGTAAAACATTATTCTTTTGTTCTAAAGGTCATAATTCTATGGGTGGATATGATGTTTTTAGATGCTATTATAATCCAGAAACCGATTCTTACGGTACCCCTATGAATTTAGATTATAAGGTTAATTCACCTGACGATGATATATTATACATTGTTGATGGAGCAAATGAAAATGCATATTTTTCATCAACTAGAGCAGCGAAAGGTGGTGAGATTGATGTCTACAAAGTAAAAGTGAAAATGTTTCCGA
>JBELEU010000055.1:0-11397 GCA_042093455.1 Crocinitomicaceae bacterium
TCTTCCGATCTACAACTTGTGGTCCAGCTCTTGGTGGTACAAGAATGTGGAATTACAGTAACGATTTAGCTGCTTTAAAAGATGTTCTCAGGTTGTCGAGAGGCATGTCTTATAAAAATGCTATTTCTGGACTTAACCTAGGCGGAGGCAAAGCTGTTATCGTTGGTGATTCTAAAACACAGAAATCTGTTGAATTATTCAAAGCCTTTGGTAATTTTATTGAAAGTTTAAATGGTGAATATATTACTTCTGAAGATGTAGGAATATCTCCTGATGACATGATACATGTTGCTGAACAGACTAAATACGTGACTGGGTTACCTGGTAAAAAAGGCGATCCTTCTCCTGTAACTGCATTTGGTGTTTACATGGGTATGAAGGCAGCAGTGAAAAATCAGTTTGGAAGTGATTCATTAAATGGTAAAAAAATAGCTGTTCAAGGTGTAGGCCATGTTGGAGAGTATTTGGTTGAATACCTTAGCAAAGAAGGTGCCGACATTACTCTTACAGATATTAATGATTCATTACTCAATAAAGTTGCTTCAAAATACAATTGTAAAGTAGTTAAGCCAGAAGCTATTTATGACGTTGATATGGATATATATGCTCCATGTGCTTTAGGTGCCACTGTTAATGACGACACTATATCAAGAATGAATTGTTCTGTTATTGCAGGAGCAGCAAACAATCAATTAGAAAATGAAAATATTCACGGTTCAGTATTAATGAACAAGGGGGTGCTTTATGCACCTGATTATTTGATTAATGCTGGTGGTGTAATGAACTGCTACGCAGAATTACATGATTTTTCTAATGAAAAAGTAATGCAAATGGCAGAAAATATTTATCAAACTACTTCAGAAATAATAACACATTCAAAAAATCTTAATATTCCTACGTTTCTTGCAGCAAATCAAAAAGCGGAAGAAAGGTTAAAAAAGGAATTGAATAATTAAATTATAAATCATGCTGAATAGAAGGCATTTAAGAATAAAAATACTTCAAGCTTTTTATGCTTATTATCAATCTGATAATCAGAGCTATCCTGCGGGTGAAAAAGAACTTCACCATAGCATTAATAAGATGTATGATATGTATTTATATCTACTGCTTATTTTTTCTGAACTAAAGAGACATGCTGCTATTAAAATCGAAGAAACCAAGCGTTCAAAATACTTAGTAAATAATGATGAATTATTGAATTTAAATTTTGTGAACAATCAGTTGATTTTAGCTCTTGAATATTCATCTCAACTGAAAGCAATTTCAAAAGAATCTAAAATCTCTTGGGTTGGCGATGTTGAGCAAGATTTGATAAAAAAGATTTATAAGTCAATCAGTCAAACAGAAATTTTCAGTGAAATTTTATCTGATGCCAATCAAGAGTTTAAAAACAATAAAACACAGATTTCTAATCTATTTAAAAATGAGGTTTGTAACCATGAATTACTTCATCATTTTTTTGAAGAAAAAAGTATTTATTGGCATGATGATTTAGATCATATTGCTTCAATGGTTATTAAAACATTTAAATCCATTGAATTAAATCAAGATGATTTTGTGTTGTCGTTGTGGAAAGATGATGAAAAGGAATATACCATCGAGCTTTTTAGAAAGGCAATTATGCAAAAAGAAGAAAACGATAAATTGCTCGAGAAATACACAAAGAACTGGGAAAGCGATCGTTTAGCAAAAATGGATTTATTGTTAATGAATTTAGCAATTACTGAAGCAAAAGAATTTTCTTCAATTCCTTTAAAAGTTACTTTAAATGAATACATAGAGATTTCTAAATTCTACAGTACTCCTAAAAGTAATGGTTTTATTAATGGAGTTTTGGATAAGCTGTTTATCGACCTTAAAAAAGAAGGCTCAGTCGTTAAAGTTGGAAGAGGATTAATTGGTTAAACTATGAAACACATTTTATTTAATTTTTTAATTTTCAGTGTCTTTTTATCATCTTGTATTTCTGATAAGCTTGATAATAGACCTATCACAGCAGATATAATAGCTCCTGAAAACCCACCTTCAATGAAATTTGAACTAGATGTTTTTGACTTTGATACTATTGCTCTTGGATCATCTGTTAGTTACACTTTTAAATTTGAAAACTTAGGACCTTCACCATTGTTAATTCATTCTGTTAAAGCTGCATGCGGATGTACTGTTCTCAAAGAATGGCCAAAAAAACCAATTATGGTTGGTGAAGTAGGTGAGATACCAATTGAGTTTACATCAAAAAAATCAGGATTTACTAAAAAGTACATATCAATACTTGCTAACACAAAGCCAGCAACAACAAAACTTTACCTTCAAGGACATGTTTCTGGTATTTAAACTTAATTCAATTAATAATCAATAAACTCTTATAATCATATGTTATTACAAGCTCAAGTAGGACAAGCTGCAGAAGCTGCTCAAGACGCACCAGCTCCAACTTCGTCATTAAACTTAATTTTCATTGTAGCTATTTTTGCTATTTTCTATTTTTTTATGATTCGTCCTCAAAATAAAAAAAGAAAGCAAATCGCATCAATGAGAGAAGGTCTAAAAAAAGGAGATCAAGTTATTACAACAGGTGGTATTCATGGTAAAGTTGTAGAAGTTAAGGATACAACAGTAATTCTTCAAATTGATGCTTCTACAAAAATTAAATTAGACAAAAGCTCTGTTTCCTTAGATGCTTCCACTAAATTAGTTGAAGAAGGAACAAAATAAAATTTAATGCATATAGTTGGGTTAACAGGTGGGATTGGGACTGGGAAATCAGTTGTTGCTAGCTTGTTTGTTCAATTAGGTATTCCTGTTTATAATTCTGATAACAAGGCCAAATGGTTAATGAATAATAACAATTCTCTTAAAGGTGAATTGGTTGAATCATTTGGTGTAAATACATATGTTGATGGAGTTTTAAATAAATCATATTTATCTGATTTAGTTTTTAACGATTCTGTAAAACTTAAAGCACTAAATAAAATAGTTCACCCCTATGTAAAGGTTGATTTTGAAGATTGGGTTACTAATAATTCCAAAACATCTTATGTTATTAAAGAAGCAGCTATTTTAATAGAAAGTGGAGCCTACAAGCAAGTTGATAGCATTCTACTCGTTCAAGCTGATCTTGAAATGAGAATTAATAGAGTTATTTCTAGAGATGGCGTGGTGAAAAAAGATGTTGTTGCAAGAATTGAAAATCAACTTTCTGAATCAGAAAAACAAAAATTTTCTGATTACACTATTTTTAATAATTCAACTTTAAAAGAACTAGCATCAAAAGTTAAAGAAACTCATAATGAAATAATCAAGTCAATTAAACTTTAATCACCCCCAAAACAAATAGGCAACTGCTATTGCAGCAATTACACCGACTAAATCAGCAAATAATCCAGCTACTATTGCATACCTTGTATTTTTAATACCTACAGAACCAAAGTATACAGCAAGTACATAAAATGTTGTTTCTGTTGAACCTTGAAGTGTAGAAGTTAATTTACCTACAAAAGAGTTAATTTGAGATGCATTCTGCCCCCAAGATTCAACCATCATTCCTCTTGCTCCTCCACCAGAAAGAGGTTTCATAATTGCAGTTGGTAAAGCATCGACAAATCTTGTGTCTGTTAGAAAAAGACTAAAAAAACTTTCAATTCCATTTATAATGAATAGCATTGCTCCAGAAGTTGTAAATGCACCAATGGCACATAACATAGCAATTAAATAGGGTATTATTTTTACAGCAATAGTAAAGCCATCTTTTGCACCTTCAATAAATTCATCATAGATATTAATTTTACTTCTTAGTCCTAAAAGAATAAAACTGATAATAAACCCGAAAATAAATGCTCCTGAAACAATAGAAGATATAATCTCAATTTGTTCCTTATGAACTGCTAGGTACCAAATTAACCCTATTATTAGTGCAGTTGCTGTTCCAAGGTACGCTAATACTTCTTTTTGAAATAAATTGATTTTCTGTATGATTGAAACAAATATTAAACCTGCTAGGGTAGAGCAGTAGGTTGCAATTAGAATGGGAATAAATATATCTGTTGGGTTTCCAATAATGTTGTTTTCCGCCATTGCTGTAGCTCTTAGTGCAATTATACTTGTGGGTATTAGCGTTAGTCCAGATGTGTTTAATACTAAAAAAAGAATTTGAGCATTTGATGCTTTTGTTTTGTCTTTGTTGTGTTTTTGAAGTTCCCCCATTGCTTTTAAACCTAGTGGAGTAGCAGCATTATCTAAACCAAGCATATTTGCTGAAATATTCATGATAATTGAGCCATGTGCCTTTGAATCTTTAGGGATTTCAGGAAACAATTTATTAAAAAGAGGTGCAAATATTCTTGATAAAATATTTATTGCTCCACCTTTTTCTCCTATTCTCATAATTCCTAACCAGAGAGCCATTATTCCTGTAAGACCTAGGGATAATTTAAAACCAAGTTCTGCTCTTTCAAAGATTGAATTAACAACTAATGAAAAAATATCATAATCGCCTTGAAATGTTTTGAAAAGAGCAACAAAAAAAGCAATGATGAAAAAACTAATCCATATATAATTTAAAACCACGGGAATTTTATTTTATACTAAATACTTAAATTTTTGAATATCAAAAATTGAACTTAGTATAAGTTATTAAACAATACTTTTGTATAAGTGCTTTTTTAAACAGAAAGTATTCCTGCTCCTTGCCTTAAAATGTTTACATCGCCACCTCTACAATCAACAACTGTTGAAGCAACATTTTTTCCGTATCCACAATCTATAACGGCATCAACTTCATTTTCGTGTTTTTCAAAAATAGTTTTAGGATCAGTTGTGTATTTGATGATTTCGTCCTCATCATGAACCGATGAACTCACTAAGGGGTGTTGAAGGTTTTTTACAATTTCTCTGGTAATATTATGATTAGGTACTCTTATACCAACTTCTTTTTTATTGGTTCCAAACAACTTAGCTACATAATTACTAGCTTCTAAAATATATGTAAATGGACCAGGAAGTGTTTTCTTAAGTAATTTAAAAACACTTCTTTCTATTGGTTTTGTATAAGTAGAAATTTCACTTAAGTCATCACAGATTAATGAAAACTCAGACTGATTGAGTTTTACTTCCTTAAATTTAGCTAATCTTTTTAATCCTTTTTTACTTTTAAGACTAGCGGCAAAGGCATAAATTGTGTCTGTTGGTACAACAATTACAGCTCCGTCATTGAGCATATTAACAATTTTGTTAATTTCTCGTTGATCTGGGTTGTTTTGTACTAACTCAATGAGCATTTTGTGACTTAACCGTTTGCTTTATTATAATCAGCTAAGAATTTTTCAAGACCAATGTCAGTTAATGGGTGATTTAACAAAGCAGTTATTGCACTTAATGGACCCGTCATAACGTCAGCTCCAATTTCAGCACATTTAATAATATGAATTGGGTGTCTTACTGATGCAGCAAGAATTTCAGTTTCATATGCGTAATTGTCAAAAATGATTCTGATTTGTGCAATTAAATCCATTCCATCAGTACTTACATCATCTAATCTTCCAATGAAAGGAGATACATAAGTAGCGCCAGCTTTTGCAGCTAATAAAGCTTGTCCTGCTGAAAATATTAGAGTACAGTTGGTTTTAATTCCTTTTGACGAAAAATATTTTATTGCTTTTACACCTTCTTTAATCATGGGTACTTTAACTACAATATTTTCGTGAAGTTTTGCCAATTCTTCACCTTCTTTAATCATACCTTCATAGTCGGTTGAAATGACTTCTGCGCTTACGTCACCATCAACTATTTCACAGATAGATTTATAATGATTAATAATGTTTTCTTTTCCAGATATTCCTTCTTTTGCCATTAATGAAGGATTAGTTGTTACACCATCTAATATACCTAGGTTTTCAGCCTCTTTGATCATTTCTAAATTAGCTGTATCGATAAAGAATTTCATAGTTTTTATAAGTTTTTTACAAATGTAATGATATATGAAAACAGCCAAAATTTATTTTATGGTAGTTGCTAACAATTAACTGCAAAATTCAATACTTTCACAATGACAGCCACAATTGTAATAAGGGCAAGTAAATGTTTTATTACATTCATTAATCCAAATTTTACCTAAGTTTTTTGTTTGTTTTAATCCAAATTTAGTATTGAGTTTACTTGCATTTATTCCGTCACTATTTTTCCATGCATGAGCTATTATTTTTATTTTTTTTTGAAGTTTATTTTCGATAAAGTGAGACATTAGTTCTGTCCCAACTTTTTGTTTTTGAAACTTTTGTGTAATACCAACACAATCTAATTTGACTTTTTTTTCAGAAATAAAATGGGCTATTAAAAAACCAATAACTATGTTATTAATTGTAGCTACAATTGAGATGGTATTGTTTCGTTTTTTAAAGAATGAAAGTTCATGATAAGAGTCTCCAAATATTGATTTGGAAATTTCTAAACATTGTTTCTGGTGATCTGATTTAATTAGGTCTTTTATAAGGATTTGATTTTTCACAACCCTTTAAGATACAAAAAATGGGCAAGCTACTCATATCGCACCGCTACAACCGCTTACCCTTGCTATGTTCCCATCCTGGGGGATTCAGCAGGAGCTGGTCGTATGAGACTTGCCCACTGCAAAAGTATTATTTTTTAAAAAGAATCCTAATTACTTTATGAATTAAGATGAATTTGATGATCTAAAATGGTTCCAAATACTTGTCCTTCAAGTTCTGTTCCAAATAAAGGCGTGTTTTCACTTAATGATTTGTTCTCATTTTTTGTGAAAACCCATTTTTTTGAAGGATCAAATATTGTAATATTAGCTTTATGATTTTCTTCAATAATTGGTATGTCTAAATGAAGAATACTTCTAGGATTAATGGACATTTTTAAAACAATACCTTCAAGCCCAATGTATTCTTTTAAATGGGTTAGAGCAAGAGGAAATGCAATTTGTGTCCCTATTGATCCAAAAGCAGCTTGAGTAAATTCTACTTGTGTAGTTTCAATGTCATTGGGTTGATGATTTGATGTTATTACATCAATTGTACCATTTTCTAGACCCTCAAGTAAACTATCTCTATCTTTTGAAGTTCTAAGTGGTGGAATAAATTTAAAATCACTATTGAAATCAAGAAGCATTGAATCATCAAATAATAAATGATAAATGGATGTTCCGCAACTAACATCTTGTTTTAGTTTTTTTGCATTAGAGATCTCTTGAACAGATAATTCTGAAGAAATTATGTTAAAGTGAATTCTACTTTCATTGTATTCATTTATGTCAAGGTCTCTTTTAAGTATTGTTTTTTCTGCCAAACTTGGAATTCCATCAACTCCCATTTGGGTTGAATAGACTCCTTCATTCATTTGACCATTTGGAGAAATTGTTGGATCATGAGGAAAACTGATAACAAGTCCATCAAAATTTTTGGTGTAAAGTAATGCTCTGGAAAGCAATCCTGATTGAGTAATTGGTTTTTTGAAATCAGTAAAAGCTACAGCGCCAGATTTTGTCATATCAAACATCTCTGCAAGCTGTTCGCCTTTCATATCTTTAGAAACACAACCATACGGGAAGGCGTCTACAGGAAGTGAGTTAGCAAAGTTTTTGCAAAATGAAATTGCACTTTTATTGTCTCTTGGTGGTGTATCAGTAGGGTTTAATCCAAATCCTGTAAATCCACCATAAATTGCAGCTTCACATCCACTTTCAAGTGTTTCTCTGTGTTCATCTCCAGGTTCTCCAAAGTCAACTGAAAAATCAAATAACCCAGGACTTATATAAAGACCTTTTTGGTCAATAAGAGTTGTGTCTCCATCAATAGAAATGGATTTATTAATTTTGTTTATGAATCCATTTATAATTAAAACATCCAATTTTTTTCCGTTGTGAGAAGAATTTGGATCAATTATACAGACTTGTTTTAATAGGATCTTGCTCATTTTCTAGTAGTTATTCTAATAATAATTATTTCCAAAATAATGAATAGTAGTGTTAAAATTATAAAATATTTCCAGTAAACTTCCCCTGATATTTTTGATTTTATTAAATTACTTATTCTATTATTACTATCATCATAAATTTTAATTTGTTTTCCAAGACCGGCATTATATATTTCTTGATTAAACTCTTCCTTTGTGAAAAACTCCATTTTTGATTCAGATCTATCGAAGTTAAGTGAAAAACCATCCACTTTTTTGTTCAATGAGTTAATGTTGTAGTTACCAGCTTTTAGTATGTTTTTATCAAGATCATAATAGTTTTTTCCATTGAATTTTTTGGTTGATGGAATAAAATTAATTGTTGGGTCGATTTTAGAACTAATGTTAATATTATCAGCGTTAATATTCATTAAATTTGATTCAACTGAGAGACTGTTTTTTAAGCCATAATATAGCTTTTGATAATTATTAGCTTCCTCAAAAATTCTTAAAAATAAAGGTACGAATAATGAATGTTCAGTAATGTTAGAGTTGCTAATTGACATGTTTGCTGTAAAAAAGTAGAATTCCCCATCTTGATAGTTTTTTTTCAGTAACAATGGGTCACTATTTTCAAATAATAAAAGTTCTTTAAGATTTGCTGATTTGTTAATTTTGTAGTGAGTTTTATAGAAGGGTAGACTTACGTTGTAATTTGATTTCTCAAAAACATTTTTAAAAAATAAATTATTTTTATTAATCTCTTTAAGGATTGATTTTGTTGAATCTCTTTTTTCAAGAGTAATATTTAAAAAAGTTAAATTTTCATTGAAAGATTTAATATTTAAGTCTTTAATTGAGGGTATTAATAGTACTGTTTTTTTTGAGTTTAAATAAGATGAAATTGCACTGTATATCTCATTATTTAGTTCGCTTATCCCATCCAATATAAACATATCATAATCGCTGTAGTTTGTAACTATATTATTATTTATATCTATTGATTTTATTTCAGTATTTTCAATTGTTTTGAATAATGAATTTATCTTGGAATATGAATTCTCTTCACTAACGTAAGCATGTAATATTTTAAATTCTTTTTTTAGCCAATATGTAAAGTAGAAATCATCGTCAAATAAATGATCAGGAGAAGGGTAATCTTCCAATTTAACATGACATGATTTTAATCCTTCGGTTTTGACCTTATAATCCAGTTTTATTGTTAATTTTTCAAGTGGATTAATATTAAAAGATCTTTTACTTATTACTTCTTTTTTATTGATATTTAAAACAGCTTTAAAATCAAATTTTTGTTGAGTATTGTTAATTACTGAAATATTTAATTTCTCAGCTTTATTTATCTTTCTGTTGTTGTCATCAAACCAAATAGAGTCTATGTATAAGTTGTTGTTATTTAATCCCTCATACCTAATGATGTTTACTTTTGAAAGTGAATCGAACTCAATTTCTTGGTCTATTAAACTGGTCTTCTGTAAATCAGTAAACCAGTAAAAATCTGCTTCTGACTTTATTTGTTCAGATTGTCTCAATAAAATGTTATTGTAGCTTAAAACTTCTTGAGAGGGTTGGATTTCAGCAATTAAATCAATTATTTGTTGTTTCGTTAATTTATTGTTTGATCCAAAGTTTTTTGAATTAGTTAAAAGAAAAAAATCGGTATTTTCATCATGTGCATCAATTATTGAATAGGCATCATTTTTAGCTTGATTTAACAATGAAGAAGCTTCCCCTTGTCTTTCCATGCTAAATGTGTTGTCAAAGTATATTCCAATCGAATTCTTTTTCAACTCCATTTTATTTGACTTATTGTAAGGGAAACAAAAGGCAATTACTATTGATGAAATCACTCCAATTCTTGAGAGAAGAACTAGAAAGTTTTTGATTTGTGATCTTTTCTTTGTGGATTGGTTAATTTGTTTTAATAAACTAATATCTGAAAAGTATACAGTTTTATGCTTTTGTAAATTAAATAGATGAATGAGTATTGGGAATATTAAAAGAGTTAATCCCCATAAGAACTCTGGATACAGTAGATTCATTAAAAAACTAAATTAAGATAAAATCAGTTACATATCATTTTTTTTGATCAATTCCCCATCCAAATAATGCAAAATCATATTTTACTGGATCTAAAGGGTCTAATTTTCTTAGAACGGCATCAAGTTCTTCAACAGTTTTCCAATCGTTTTGAACTCTTTTTATTAATCCCATTTTTCGTGCTGAATTCCCACTATGAACATCTAGAGGACATGATAATTTACTTGGAGATATTTTTTTCCATATTCCAAAATCAACTTGATTATTGTCTTTTCTGACCATCCATCTTAAAAACATATTAATTCGTTTTGCAGCTGATCCATTTTTTGGATTTGCAATATGCTTTTTTGTTCTAATTTCTTCGTAATAACTACCTAAAAATTCATTTCTAAAGTGATCAATTGCGTTTATAGATGTGTTATCATTTTGGAACCCTTTCAAAAAAACATTTTCCAAAGATTTATATTTCTCAAGTAAATATTTGAGTCTTAAAAAAAAGAAATGTAAATCGAAGGAATTGAATGTTCTATGTTTGAATTCTAATTTTGAGAAGTCTTTTTCTTTGTAATTCATTACAAAGTCATATGGAGAATTATTCATTATTGAAATGAGTTTTTCTCCACTATTTAATATTGATTTTCTATTCCCCCAAGAGAGAGTTGCAATTAAAAACCCAACAACTTCAATGTCTAAATTTGCTGAAAATTTATGTGGAATACTAATTGGGTCAAGTTCTATAAACTCTTTGTTGTTGTAAATTTCAACAAGTTGATCAAGTTTTATTTTTATATCCTTCTTAATCACAAATTTGAGGAAAAATTAAATGTTTATAGCTGGGTATTTTGAAGGGTTGTAATCGCACATTATCTGATAAATTGATTCAATTATATCGTCAAAACTTGGTTTAGAAAAGTAGTCTCCATCTGAACCGTAAGCTGGTCTATGATCTTTCGCAGTAAGAGTTACTGGTTCACTATCTAAATGGTAATATCCTTTTTGATCTGTTAAAACTCTTTCCATCATAAATGCAGTAGCTCCTCCTTTAACGTCTTCATCAATAAATATAATTTTGTTTGTTTTCTTTAAAGACTCAACTATCATGTGATTGATATCAAATGGCAGTAATGTTTGAACATCAATTAACTCACAAGAAATGCCCATTTTTTCTAGTTCATCAGCTGCTTTTTCACATTGATTAAACGTTGATCCGTAGCTCACAACAGTTATATCACTTCCTTCTTTAACTATTTCAGGAATTCCGATTGGAACAGTAAATTCACCATAATTTGAAGGCTCTTTTTCTTTAAGTCTATAACCATTTAAACATTCAACAACTAAAGCAGGATCATCGGATTTGATTAAAGTATTGTAAAAACCAGCAGCTATTGTCATGTTTCTAGGAACACATACAACAATACCTCT
>JBELEU010000056.1:0-11300 GCA_042093455.1 Crocinitomicaceae bacterium
CCCGTTCATAAAGAAAGAATAAAAATCTACTCTAGCAATTATTTGATCATTTCTAATTAATTGTATCTCTCTCAATGAGCCATTTTCATCTATGCCTCCTGCCTGAACAATAGCTGAGAAAATATCAGAAAAAGGGTGTACAAGATTAATTCCGGGATTTTCAATATGCCCAGAGAAATAAATATTTATGGATTTTAAAGACATAAACCAAAAAATCATACTATAAATGAAATTCAAATGGATTTTGTTCCTATGCATCATTGCAATAGAAACAACAGCGCAAGACCAAGTTTTATTAACTATTGACGATCAACCTGTTTACAAATCTGAATTTGAACAGATTTACTGGAAAAACAAAAAAGAAAATATTGCAACAAAAGAAGATCTTGATGAATACATTAAACTTTTTACAAATTTCAAATTAAAAGTTATTGCAGCTGAAGAAAAAGGTCTAGACACAGCCAAAAAGTTCATTAATGAATTAGCAGGATATAGAATACAACTTGAAAAACCTTATCTAATAGACACTTCAATAAATGAAGAATTAATTAAAGAAGCATATTTCAGAACAATAAACGAAATAAGTGCTTCACATATTATGATAAAATTGGGTGCAAATCCAAGCCCTGACGACACACTTAAAGCTTACAACAAAATAACGGCTTTAAGAAAAGAGCTTTTACTAAATGAACAATCATTTGGAGAAACAGCTTTAGAAGTTTCTGAAGACCCATCTGCAAAAGACAACAAAGGAAATCTCGGATACTTTACTGCATTTAAAATGCTTTACTCTTTTGAAGACGAAGCATACAATACTAAAATTGGTGAACTATCCAATCCTGTTCGAACAAGATATGGTTATCATATATTAAAAGTTAATGACATAAGAGCTGCTAAAGGAAGAGTAAAAGCTGCACACATAATGGTTACTAACAATAGTGATAAAACAAGAAAAAATGCTGCTCAGCTAAAAATAAATGAAATTCACCAACAGATCATTAATGGAGCTGATTTTTCAAATTTAGCTCAGGAATTTTCAAGCGATAGAAATTCAGCAAAAAAAGGAGGAGAACTAGGTTGGATTAAATCAGGAGGAAATTATTACAAAGAGTTTGAAGACGCAGTTTTTGGTATTGAAAATGACAATGAAATTTCAAAACCCTTCAAGACACCTGGTGGATGGCACATAGTTAAACGATTAGCATATGAACCAATAGGTGATTTGTCTTCAATGAGATATGAATTAAAAAATAAGATACAAAAAGACTCAAGATCAGCAAAAACTAAATCATCTTTCATAAACAAATTAAAATCTGAATACGATTTCAAACTGAAATACAAAGAAGATGTATTCACAGCAATTTATAACTCTGATGAGGATTCAGCTGACCTATCAAAATTAAAAAAACCAAACAAGACATTGTTTAAGTTCAGTGATCAAAATTTTAGTAATCTGGATTTTGCAAACTATCTAAATAAAACTTTAAAAAATCAAACTTTAATTGCTAACAAAAACAACATTAATAAATCGCTTAAGAACTTTATTAATTTTCAATTAATTGATTACGAAAAAAGTCAGCTGGAGATAAAATATCCTGAATTTAAAGCTCTTGTAAAAGAATACAGAGACGGCATATTATTATTTGAAATCTCTGATCAGAAAATTTGGAGTAAAGCCATAAAAGACACAAGCGGGTTAAGAGAATTTTATGAATTAAATTCTGATAAATGGGCATGGCCATTAAGAGCCAATGTTGAAATATTTAGTTCTTCAAAAAAAGAAATTTTAGAGGAATCATATGTACTTAAGAAAGAAGATAAAATATCAAGCGATTCCATTGTTAAAATTGCAAATACATCTTCTCCATTGAACCTATCTTTTGAAAATGGCATTCTACCATTTAAAGGCAATGAAGTTTTATCAAACTTTGACACAAAACCTGGAATTAGCGATATTAAACTAATTGACAACAAATACACTTTTCTTGTTATCAAAGAGTTAATTCAACCTGCACCAAAAAAACTAAAAGAAGCTGAGGGACTAATTGTTTCTGAATTCCAAGAATACCTTGAATCGCAATGGCTTAAAGAAATGCAACAAAAACATAAAATTGATGTTAATTTTGATGTACTTTACAGCATAAGAGAAAAACCTTAGTAATTGAACACCATAACTAACATCCTATTTGGGTTAATCAGCGCAGCAATTTTAAGCGGATGTAACTTAGATTCAAATGAATCAATTAAGCTTGCTAGAATTGAAGATAATTTATTATATCTTGATGATATTATTGATGAAATTCCATTGAATATCGACAAAGAAGATAGTATTGTTTATATCAATAATTACATAAACAATTGGATTACCAGTCAACTCATTGTAAAAAAAGCCAATGAGATGATTCCAAATAGCTTACTAAATGTGAACAAAAAGATTGAGAAGTATAGAAAATCTCTAATATCATACGAATTTGAACAATTCTACATAAGCAAAAGACTTGACACATCTGTTACAACATTTGAAACTCTTGAATACTACAATCAACATTCTGATGACTTTGTTCTTAATGATTACATCATAAAATGTTTGTATTTAAAAGTTCCTAAAAATTCAAAACAAATTAAAAGTATAAAAAAACACTTCAGACTCACTAAAGAAAATGATATTGACATCTTAACTAAGTATGCTCAAAAAAGTGCTGAAATATTTTATTTCAACGAAGATGAATGGATTTTTTATGATGACCTAATTAAGCAAATTCCTTTGGAAGGGTACAACAAAGTTAATTTCATCACTAAAAAGAAAAAAGTACAGTTCGAAAAAGAAGATTTCATATATTTTGTAAATATTTATGATTATAGAGTTAAAGATGGGACTTCTCCCTTGAGTTTTGAAAAAGAGAAAATAAAAAGTATTCTTCTTAATATAAGAGCTAACGAACTACGAAAAGAACTAAGAGCTAATTTATATTCAGATGGATTAGAAAACAATACAATAGAAATATATTAACAATGAGAAAAATCATTTTAACTCTTATTTTAACTACAATTTCAACCGTTTTTTTCACTCAAGAAGTGATTGACAAGGTTATTGCAGTAATTGGAGAAAAACCAATACTTTTTTCTGATCTTCAAAATCAAAAAATACAAATGATTCAGCAAGGAGCTTCTGCTGAGGATAATTTAGATTGTTTTTTATTGGATGAACTCATGCTTCAACAACTCTTGATTCACCAAGCCGAAATTGACAGTATAGAAGTTACCGAGGATATGGTCAAGGCTGAATTAGATCAAAGAATTCAATATTTCTCTGCTCAAATCGGTGGAATTGAAAAGTTAGAAGAGTTTTATGATAAATCTATTCAGGAAATTAAAGAAGAATTTTTTGAACAAATTGAAGATAAAATGAAAGCTCAAAAGATGCAGCAAGAAATAACATCATCTATTGTTGTTTCTCCTAGAGAAGTTAAAGAATTCTTTAGATCAATTCCTAAGGATAGTATACCTTTTATAAACAGTCAAGTAAAAGTATCTCAACTTGTAATCGCCCCAGAAATAAGTGATGATCAAAAAGAAAATGCCAAAGAAAAATTAAATAAAATAAGAACAAGAATACTATCCAACGATATTAGCTTTGGAGTTGCAGCTGAATTTTATTCTTGTGATCCAGGAACAAAAGCCAATAACGGAAATTTTGGATGGGTTGATAGAGGAGATTTTGTTCCAGAATTCGATGCAATTGCTTTTAGTGTTCCAATTGGAGAGGTATCACATGTTTTTGAGAGTCCATTTGGATATCATATTGTTAAAATTGAAAAAAGAAGAGGAGAACAGTATTATGGATCACACATACTTTTATGTACAGAAATAAGCGAATCAGAATTAGTAAATGTTAAAGAAAAAATAACCTCTATTAAATCTGAAATAGACAACAATAATAAAAATTGGAGCAACGCGATTTCTGAATTCTCTACAGATGAAAATACAAAAGCTACTAATGGAATTATTTACAACGAAGCAAGTGGAGAAATGTATTGGGACATGCAAAACATTGATAAAGAAATTTTTATTGGAATCAAAAATATTGAAGTTGGAGAATACAGCTCTCCTTTGTACTACGAAGATGCTAAAGGTAATATTGGTTATAGAATTTTAAAACTTGAAGCAAGAACTAATCCTCATAAAGCTAACATGAATGAAGACTATCAAATCATTCAAAATTTTGCTCTTAACAACAAGCAAATCGAAAAAATGACAGACTGGATCTCAAGAACTTCAAAAAACACATACGTCAAAATTGACGAAAATTACAAATCATGTGATTCTAATAACAAATGGAATATTATAAGTGACTAAAACGGTAAAGAAATATGTAATCGCAATAGATCAAGGAACGACAAGTTGTCGTTCAATAATATTTGATAAAAGTGGAAACATAAAAGGAATTGAACAAAAAGAGTTCACACAAATATTCCCAAATAATGGATGGGTAGAACACGACCCCTTGGAGATTTTAAATACTCAACTTCAAACACTAAATGACCTTATCAATAATTGCAATATTAATGTATTGGAAATTGATTCAATAGGAATTACAAACCAAAGAGAAACAACAGTACTTTGGAATAAAAAAACAGGTAGACCTGTTTACAATGCAATTGTTTGGCAGGATAATAGAACAAGTGATTTTTGCCTGGAATTAAAAAACAAAGGTCTTTCAGAAAAAATTTCAGAAAAAACGGGATTGGTTATAGACTCCTATTTTTCTTCGACAAAAATCAATTGGATCTTAAAAAATTGTGACGAAGCCAAGAGTACATTATCAGATGGAGATTTACTTTTTGGAACCATAGACACATGGCTCATTTGGAATTTAACAAACAATCACTTTACAGATATAACAAATGCTTCTAGAACACAATTATTTAACATTAATACTTTGTCTTGGGATGCTGAATTATTAGAAATTTTCAATATTCCATCTGAAATTCTTCCTGTAGTAAAAGAAAGTAGTGATAATTTTGGCAATTGGAAATTCAGAGACGAAAACATTCCTATATATGGCGTAGCTGGAGATCAGCAAGCTGCTCTTTTTGGACAAAATTGTTTTGAGGAGGGAATGGCTAAAAACACTTACGGAACAGGATGTTTCATGTTAATGAATACTGGATCAAAGCCTATAATAAGCGAAAATGGCCTGCTAACAACAATTGCATGGTCAGTAAACGGAAAGGTTAATTATGCTCTTGAAGGAAGTGTTTTTGTTGCAGGTTCAGCTATACAGTGGCTAAGAGATAGTCTTAAAATAATCAAAGAAGCAAGTGAAACTGAAGACTTAGCAAGAATGAGTTCTAACGAGGATGTCATATTTGTACCTGCTTTTTCCGGATTAGGAGCTCCTCACTGGAAAATGAATGTAAAAGGAGGGGTTTTTGGTCTAACAAGAGACACAAACATAAATGATTTATGCAAGGCTGCACTTCAATCTCTTGTATTTCAAACAAGAGACGTTATCAAATCAATGGAGAAAGATGCCGGTTTTCTTATAAACGAGTTAGCAGTGGATGGTGGTGCTTGTGCAAACGATTTTTTAATGGAATTTCAAGCTGACATTTTAAACACAAATGTGATTAGACCTATAAATATCGAGTCAACAGCTTGGGGCGCTGCACTTCTTGCAGGAATCAAAAGTAATTTTTACATTCATTCAGAAGTTAAAGAAAAACGATCAATTGATACCATATTCAAGTCAAATATGACTCAAAAAGAGCGAGATAGATGGATAAAAAAATGGAACAAAACTATTGATGCATTAATAAAAATGTATGATCAACATTAAAAAAAGATCTGATTTTTTAAATAACGAAATTAATCAAGTTTATGATTTAGTAATCATTGGAGGAGGAATTACAGGAGCAGGAATTTTACTTGACGCTTCTTCAAGAGGGATAAACACTTTACTAATAGAAAAAGGAGATTACGCTTCAGGAACTTCTAGTAAATCAACAAAACTTATTCACGGAGGACTTAGATATCTAAAAAAACTTGAATTTAAAATTGTGAGGGATGTAGGAAGAGAGAGAAAAATATCTCACAAAAATGCGCCACACTTGGTCATTCCTGAAAAAATGCTTATTCCGTTAACAAAAAATGGATCATTTAAAAAATGGCAATTAAATATTGCATTATTTATTTATGACCTTTTAGCCGGAGTAAAAGGAAGTGATAAAAGAAAAATACTTTCAGAAGAGGAAACATTTAAAAAAGAACCTTGTCTAAACGACAACAAATTAACAGGTGCTGGATACTATGCTGAATACCGTACTGATGATGCAAGGTTAACAATTGAAATTATAAAAACTGCAACGAAATTTAAGGGGAAGTCAATAAATTATTTGGAAGCCAAATCAATTGTCAAAAATGACTATTTCTTAATTGAGTGCTTCGATTCTATTCAACAAAAGAACATTACAATTAAAACTAAAAAGTTAGTAAATGCATGTGGTCCTTGGGTTGATTTTACTAGAAATAATGAGAATAAAAATTCAACCTCTAAAATTAGACTTTCAAAAGGGGTTCATATCGTTTTAAACCATGATAAACTACCCTTAAAACAATCCGTATATTTTGATGCTGACAAAGGCAGAATGTGCTTTGCAATACCTAGGGGGGGTGTTACTTATGTTGGAACGACAGATGATGACTTCTCTGGACATCCAGACTCACCAACAACAACAAATAAGGATGTTAAATATCTTTTAAATTATGTAAATAAAACTTTCTCAAAAAGTTTAACAGAAAAAGATGTTATTTCTTCATGGGCAGGACTTAGACCTCTAATAGAACAGGAGGGGAAGAAAAGTACAGAACTATCAAGAAAAGACGAAATTTTTATCTCGAATTCAGGCATGATTTCTATAGCTGGTGGAAAGCTAACTGGATATAGACTTATGGGTAAAAAGGTAGTAGACATTATCTCAAAAGATTTGAATATCAATTTAGAATGTTTCACAGATAACATTCCAATATCAGGTAATTTCAATCCAAAATTTAAAGACTATAATGATTTTAAACAAACAGTTAAAGCTGAACTATTAAAAAAGAATTTAGATGATGATATATCGGACTATTTAATACAAAATTATGGTCTTAATTCTTTATCAATTATCAATGAATATAACTCATTAAAAAATAGTTCTTTTGAAGAAGTTGAAATTATTTATACTATTGAGAATGAAGGAGTTTGTTTTCCGATGGATTATTTCATGAGAAGATCAGGAAAAATGTATTTTGATCCAGATTCAATATCACCTAAAATCTTAAATTTATCAAAAATATTTCAGGATAATTTAAAGCTATCAGAAATGGACTTATTAATCAATAACGTACTTATCGAGAAGAAAAAATTGACTGACTTTAGCAATGAAGATTAAATCCATTCAAGTTTCAAGATCAGCTAGATATGTATTGTCCTCAGAACCCTCTGAGGAAGTGAAAAATTTATGGATAGTTTGTCATGGGTACGGTCAAACGGCAATAGGTTTTTTAAATTCTTTTAAATCAATATTTACAAAAGATACACTAGTTGTTGCACCTGAAGGTTTAAGTAAATTTTATTGGGATGGATTTAATGGGAAAGTAGTCTCTTCATGGATGACTAAAGAAAATCGTGAAAATGAAATAAAGGATTATGTTAATTTCATTGAAGATGTATTAAATGAAATTGTTCCTAAACTTAACAATAAGGTAGTATGTAATGCTTTTGGTTTTTCTCAGGGTACGTCAACTATTTCAAGATGGGCAAATAGAACTAAAATTACGTTGAGCTCAATTCATTTACACTCAGGAAAATTCCCTGACGATTTACTTGAAAAATGGAATAAAAAAACACTTCCAAAGTTGCAATTCCACATTGGTGATAAAGACTCTCATATCAAAGAATCAGAATTGGCAAAAACAAAATCAAAATTGAATAATTATGAGATAAATTTTAACTTACACACTTACAAAGGAGGTCATAAAATCAACTCCAAACATCTGGAATCAGTTCTTAAAACTTAAAATCAATTCAAAAGATTGAAGACTAAACTTTAACATTTCATCTCAATTAAATCTAATTTAGAATTTATTTGAAATAATATTTGTTTAGAAAATTTAGTTTGAGTGTAATATTCAAAATCCATTATTTTGAAAATAAAAACTATTTGTTTAACTTTGGGTAACAAACATTAAACAACATTTGACCTATTTAACAACTTTTTAACGATTTTTTGCTTTAATAGCTGTAAATTGACAACCGTTAGGCAACTAAATACGTCTTACTAATGTTTAGTAAGTATTAACAACAAAATTAAACCATGAAAAAAAGAATTTTAATTTTCTTATTCATTTTTGTAATATCTCCAATAATTAGTTTAGGTCAGGGTTCCTTTCACTTTATTGGTGCTTCAAATGTTCAAAATACATCTACAAGTTATCCTTCAATTTACGGTAATTATTTCAGAGGAGCAAAACATCAAATCATTATAAGAGCCAATGAATTGACCGCTGCTGGTATGTCTGCTGGCAACATTACAAGTCTTGGTTTTGATGTTGTAACCCCGTCTGGTTCAACCATTCAGAATCTTGAAATTCAGATGAAGCATACAACTAGCAATAGCATTACAAATGGTTGGGATAACAATAGTTTAACTACAGTCTTTGGCCCAATCAATCATACAGATCAAAACGGATGGAATCAACATCAATTTCACACGCCTTTTAATTGGGATGGAGTTTCAAATATTTTAATACAAACTTGTTTTTATAACAATGGATGGAGCAACAACGCGGTAATGAATATGTCTAACTACTCATACAATACGCTAATTTACAGAAGAAGAGACAATACAACTCCTTGTACATCAAATTGGATTAATGGATATGAAACTCAAAGGCCTAACATTAAATTTCAATGGCAAAACCCCCAAAGTCCACCAGCAACAGATTTCACCGTAAACACAATCAGCACATGTGGAGGGAGCGTTACATTTACTGATCAAACAACCAATAGTCCTACAAGTTGGTTATGGGATTTTGGTGATGGATCAACTTCAAGTCAACAAAACCCTGTACATACTTATCTTTCATCTGGAAATTATTCTGTTCAGCTTACAGCAACAAATCCGTATGGAAATAATTCTATGTTAAAATCTAACTTAATATCTGTAAATCTAGCTGGAATAAATCCAATAACAAACAGTTGTACTCCTGCAACACTAAGTGGTAACTTAGGATTTGGGATTACAGAAGTTCATTTTGGAAACTTATCCAACACTTCGCAAAGTGCTGTCGAAGGTTATGCAGACTTTACATGCGATTCAACTCTTGTTCATCTTGGTAGTTTTTATGATTTTTTAGCTGTTCATAGCAGCCCAACTTTTCACAATTGTAGCGCTTGGATTGATTTTAACAATGATGGTATTTTTGATCCCATATTAGAGCTTATTGCTTCAAGTACCAGCTCTGATTCTACATTCGCACAAGTTCAAATACCAAACAACGCAGTTCAAAATACTCCTTTAAGATTACGTGTTGTAGCAGATTATGACTTAATAGGACCTGTTGACCCTTGTTCAGACCCTCAATACGGTCAAGCTGAAGATTATACCATATTTGTTGCCCAAAACACTTCACCTCCTTTAACTAATTTTGAAGCTGATGTAACTTACAGTTGTGATGGAGCTGTGAATTTTTCTGATTTATCTTCAAATGCTCCATTTGCATGGTACTGGGATTTTGGAGACGGATATTTCTCTATTGCACAAAATCCAACTCACACATACACTACAGATGGAATCTATGATGTAACACTGATTAGTTCAAATCAATTTGGAACCGATACAGCTTTGATATCTCAGTACATTGAAATTAATACTTCTATTAACCCTACTACAGCATCTTGCCAGCCATCTACTTTGAGTTACTGCTGTAATTATGGAATTTCAAGAGTTCAATTCAACGATATAGATAACCCTTCATATGATGCAAGTGAAGGATATAAAGATTTTTCATGTTCAAATCAAACTTCAGTAGTTATGGGTGATATTTATCCTATTAAAGTATTTACTGGAATTGACAACCCTCAAGACACAAAGGTTTGGATAGACTTCAATAATGACGGCATCTTTGATGATTTAACCGAACTTGTTTTATCAAAATCAAACGATTATGACCCAGTAGCAAACGTTTATATACCCACAAACGCTGTTTCAGAAACTCCTTTAAGAATGAGAGTTTCATCTGATGAAGTAGGTAATAACTTCAGTTCATGTGACAATATGAACCGTGGTCAAGTTGAAGATTATACAATAGTAGTAAATGACACAACTTGCTATAATCCTACTGATTTGGCAATAAATAATATTGGACCAAATTACATTGGACTTGAGTGGGTAGCTGGTGGAAACGAAAACAATTGGGATATTGCTTACGGTAGCTCAGGTTTTTCTTTTAACATACAATCTTCCTATACCACTATAAGTAATGTATCAAATAACCAATGGGTAGTTACTGGACTTTCAAACGCTCAATACTATGATTTCTATGTGAAATCAAATTGTAATTACAGTAGCACTGGATGGGTTGGGCCCGTAGATGCATTTACCAATGTTCAAAATCTGACGGTAAAAAAACCAAACCTATATCCTAATCCCAATAATGGTACTTTTAAAATAGAATCAACTATTCCAATAAATACTATTAAAATTTACGATGTTTTGGGAAAACAAGTTTATAATAAAGATTTTAGTTACATTCACGATAATTTTTATCAAATTTCCTTAATGAGCGAACTAAAAGGTATTTACATCGTTGAAATGAAAGATTTCATGAATAATTTTAATACTCAAAGAATTATTCTGAAGTAATTGAGCATGAAAAAAATAATTTTTCTTTTTATCTTTCTTTCATTTGGAATTCAAAATTCTTGGGCTTCGCATTTAGTCGGAGGAAGCATTGGCTACGAATACCTTGGACAAACTGCTGCAGGATTTTACAGATATAAAATAATTTTAACTACATACACCAACTGTCAAGAAACTGGCCCAAATGCAGCAAATCCGGCATATTGGAATGGACCTGAAGCTAATATACAAGATGCAGGTATTTATGCACATGATGCCATAAACAATCCTACTGGAGGTGCAGCAACAAAAGCAAAAATAGCAGATGTTCCCCTTTCTTTAGTCAGCCAATTAAAAATTGAACCTAATTTACCAAGCGGCTGCGGTACTGGTGTATCAACGTGTATATTTAAAGGA
>JBELEU010000057.1:0-11095 GCA_042093455.1 Crocinitomicaceae bacterium
GGTTCCTTTATAAATGTAAACACCGTGTCTGAATCCTTTTTCAGTCTGAATTAATTTGTCACAACCCCCACGATCTGAAATTTCAATCAATAGCGGAGAGAATATGTTGCTTAGTCCGTAACTTGCAGTTCTAGAGACACTGGATGCAATGTTTGGAACACAATAATGAATTACATCATATGATTTGAAAGTTGGTTTTTCATGAGTAGTAATTCTAGAGGTTTCAAAACACCCCCCTTTGTCAATACTTACATCTACAATTACTGAACCAGATTTCATAGTTTTGACCATTTCTTCACTAACAACACACGGAGTTCGACCATGAGGAACACGAAGTGCTCCTATAGCAACATCACATCTCCTTAATGCTTTAGCCAAAACCTTGGGTTGTATGACAGAAGTGAAAACTCTATTTCCAATATCTCGTTGAAGTCTTCTTAGACGATAGATAGAGTTGTCAAAAACTTTTACAGAAACACCCAAAGCTAATGCAGCGCTTGCGGCAAATTGCCCAACTGTACCTGCACCAATTATAACCATTTCAGGTGGGGTTATTCCAGCAACATTTCCAAGCATTAAACCTTTACCATTGTTAGAACTACTCATGAGTTCAGCAGCAATTAAAACAGCGGTAGTTCCAGCTATTTCTCCCATTGATCGAATTATTGGAAAAGAACCGTCTTCATCTTCAATATAGTCCCATGCAATAGCTGTAATTTTTTTCTCTATTAATTTTTTTAAAGCATCCTTTGGTTGAACAGTAAGCTGTAAAGCTGAAAATAAAATCTGTTTGTATTTCATCATTTCAATTTCCTGAACACTTGGTGGTGTAACTTTTAAAATAATGTCTGCTCTATATACTTCTTGAGTATCATAAGAAATTTCTGCACCTGATTCACTGTAGTCGTTGTCTGAAAAATTAGCTTTTTCTCCAGCTCCACTTTCAATTAAAACTTTATGACCGTTAGATACTAAAAACCCCACTGATTCAGGAACTAAGGCAACACGTTGTTCTTGAAATTCAGTTTCCTTAGGAATCCCAATGAATAGGCTTTGTTTTTTTCTTCCAATCTCCAACATCTCTTCTTGAGGTGATAATGCGGCTTCGATGGCCAGTGATTTTAATGCGTCTCCTGATGATATCATAAGGTAAGTGTGATTTTTCTAATGTTATTTAGAACTTTTAATGTTACTTTAACGTATTTCTCAGGCAAAAGGTTTTGAATTTTTTCGGGCCACTCAATAAAGCAAAATTCATTCTCATCCATAAGCTCGATAAGTCCACAAGAAATTGCCTCAGTTTCGTTATTAAATCGATAGCAATCTACATGGTATATTTCTCCAAAACTTGGAGATAGATAATTGTTGATTATTCCATAGGTCGGTGATGAATGTCGTTCAATTCCAATCTTTTTACACAGGTCTCCAATAAGTGTTGTTTTTCCACTTCCCATTTCTCCAAAAAAAAGAAATATCTTATGTTCTTTCATAAGGATTATCAACTCATCTGCTACAGTTTGTAATTCTATAAGATTTTTTATTTCAAATTCTTTTTTCAAGATCAAAGTTTATTCGCAATAAAAATTAACTCTTTAGGGTTAAGTCTTAATTTTTCGTAATCAATCTCTTTGAGGTTTTTTACAGGATCAAAAATGTCAACTTTAAACCCCGCTTTTTCTAATTTCTTAGGGTAGTCTAAGCCATATAACCTAACATGATCTTTTTGCCAAAAATGTATTTCTCTGTCTTTTTCACTGGTTATACTTTTGTCTTCATAGGTTTTATCGTTGTTGTAGTCAATGGGCACTTGAAATATTCCCCATCCTCCAGGTTTCATTACCCTGTATAGCTCTTTCATGCATTGATGATCGTCATTTACATGCTCCATAACGTGATTGCAAAATATTACATCGTATAAATTGTCATCCAAAGGGATGGCGTGTAAGTCAAAATGTAAATCAGCAATTGGAGATTCTAAATCAGCAGTTGTGTAATTAAGATTTGCTTGATTTTTAAATTTCTTGTGAAAACATTGTTCTGGAGCAACATGTAAAACGGATAAATTTTCAGTTTTAAAAAAATCAGTAGTTTTTAAATATAGCCACATTAGTCTATGTCTCTCAAGTGTTAAATCATATGGGCATAGAACGTTTTCTCTGTGTGCAATAGATGAGCCATATGAAAGAAATTTACGGAATTTTCTATCACAAACTGGACAATAAACATTATTACCTTTATATGCAATTGGGGCAATTATTTTAAAAAAATAGCTTAGGCGAATTAATAACGGTCTGGGAAGACTATTAAGTAGAAATTTATAAAATCTTTTCATTTAAGAAGGTCGTCAATTTTTTTTGCGTAATCATAGGAATCATCAACATAGAAATGTAGTTCTGGGGTCTTTCTCAATTGATTTCTAACAATTTGACTAATATGATGTCTTATGGCTTTTGAATTGTTTTCAATATTTTCAAAAGATTCCATATTGTCTTTTGCTCCAAATAAGCTTATATATACTTTTGCAATTGAAAGATCAGGGCTCATCCTAACAGTTGTTACACTTACCATTGCTCCTTTACAGACAGTAGCAGAGTTCTGTTGGAAATATAATCCTAATTCTTTCTTTATAACGTTGGCTATTTTATCTTGTCTAATACTCATATTCTTTGCAAATTTAGAAAAAGGGACATGCAAACAGTTAATAGGTTTCTATAATATTTCAATCTTTACATTTATAACTCAACTATGTTACCTTTGTAACCCTATTTAAATTCATGAAAAACTTAATTAGAATAGCAAAAATTGCATTAGTACTTAAACAACAGTTGTTTTTTAATTTGATGTTTAACATACTAGGAATGTTCTTTTCCATCTTTTCATTTGCGATGATCATTCCTTTGTTGAGAGTTGTTTTTAATTCAGATGCAAGTGTTTTTCAAAAAACTGTTGCAGAATACCATGGCAATGTCTCTTTAAATAAAGACTCAATTTTGGATTTTTTCAATTATAAATTGGCTGATTTCTCATTAAATAATGGAAAAGAAGCAACACTCATATACATATGTATTTTTTTAGTTTCAATGGTTTTTTTAAAAAACCTATTTACCTATATGAGTAATTTTTATCTAACTAATATTGTTCATCTTAGTATAAGAGATTTAAGAAATAAGATGTATCAAAAAATTATAAAATTACCCATGTCTTTTTTCTCAGATGAAAAAAAAGGAGATTTGTTGTCGCGTTTCTCTGCTGACATTAAAGAAGTTGAAATATCAATAAAGGCAACAACGAATGCTATTTTTAAAGAACCTTTTTATATAGTTGGTTATTTTATCACTCTAACTATTATAAGCCTTAAACTGACTCTTTTTATTTTGGTTTTTTTACCAATTGCAGGTTTTATCATTTCTAAAATTAGCAATGGCTTGAAAAAGAGAACCAATCAGGGGCAAATTGACATTGGTAAAATGATGTCTATTACCGAAGAAACCTTATATGGCTTGAGAATTGTGAAAGGGTTCAATGCTCAATCTCACATGATTAATAAATACGAAGAAAGTAATAATAGACTTTTCAAGGTTATGGTAGGTATTTCAAGAAGAGTTTATATTGCCTCTCCAGTAAGTGAATTTTTAGGAGTTATAGCAACTGCTGGAGTATTACTTTATGGTGGTAATTTAGTATTTGCAGGTGAAATATACCCAGATGTTTTCATAGGTTATTTAATTTTATTTTCTCAATTAATAACCCCTTTTAAGTCTATTTCTAAAGCTATATATGATTCGTCTCAAGGTATTTCAGCTTTGAATAGAGTAGAAGAAGTTCTATTTGAAGAGGAAACGATCAAAACAAATTCAGACTCTCAAGAATTAGGAACATTTTCCAATGAAATAAGTTATTCAAATGTTGGTTTTAAATATGGTGAAGAATGGGTGTTGAAAGATGTTGATTTAACTATTAAAAAAGGTCAAACTGTTGCATTAGTTGGTCATTCAGGTTCTGGAAAAACAACACTAGCAGATTTGTTAATTAGGTTTTACGATGTCCAGCAAGGGGAAATACTTATTGATGGAAAAAACATCAAAAATCTAGACCTTTATGAGTTAAGGTCTTTAATGGGTGTTGTTACTCAGGAATCAGTTTTATTCAATGATTCAATATTTAACAACATTGCATTTGGTTTAAACAATATTTCAGAAGAGGATGTAGTTAAGGCATCAAAGATGGCAAACGCTCACGGCTTTATATCTAAACTAGAAAACGGTTACCAAACATTAATTGGAGATGCTGGGAATAAATTATCTGGCGGTCAAAGACAGAGATTAAGTATTGCCAGAGCACTACTTAAAAACCCAACCATATTAATCCTTGATGAAGCCACATCTTCACTAGATACAGCTTCTGAAAAGGCTGTACAAGAAGCTCTTGATCGTTTAATGAAAAATAGAACCTCATTGGTTATTGCACATCGTTTATCAACCATTCAACATGCAGATATGATTTTCGTGGTTGATAATGGTAAAATTGTTGAAAGTGGTAGTCATGAAGAGCTGTTGACAAAGAACAATTTCTATAAAAAGTTTATTGATTTACAGACTTTATAAATAATGGTAAAACCAAAGAAACATTTAGGTCAACATTTTTTAAAGGATGAAACTATTTCAGAAAATATAGTTTTATCTCTTCAAAGCTTAGACAAAACCGGTACTGTTTTGGAAGTTGGGCCAGGCACAGGTGCTTTAACTAAGTATTTTCAGAATAAAGAAGTTAACTTTTTAGCATTTGAGATTGATCGAGAATCCATTTCTTTTTTAGCTTCAAATTACCCTAATGTAAATGTTTTAAATCAGGATATTTTGTCTTATGATTTTAATTTATTTGAGTTGAAGCCCGTAAGTATTATTGGTAATTTTCCTTATAATATTTCTTCTCAAATACTTTTTAAGGCTATTGAAAATAGATCAGATGTTAACCAGTTAGTAGGAATGTTTCAAAAAGAAGTAGCAGAAAGAGTAGCATCACCACCGGGATCAAAAAAGTATGGAATTTTATCTGTATTAGTGCAAGCATATTTTCATACTGAATACCTGTTCACTGTTGATGAAGACTCATTTATCCCTCCCCCAAAGGTGAAATCTGGTGTGATAAGGATGTTAAGAAATAATGTTAAAACATTAGACTGTGATGAGAATTTATTTTTTAAGATTGTTAAAACAACATTTAATCAGCGGAGGAAAATGATTAGAAATTCTATTCGCGGAATAACCGGGAAGTTAGATTCTGATCATGAATTGTTTGCTAAAAGACCAGAGCAATTAAGTGTTGATAATTTTATAACATTAACTAATTACACACAATCAATAATTAAAAACATTGATTCAAATCAATAATTTTTATTTTCGTATTGTAAAACAATGAGACTTTTATGCAGTTTGAATTAACTAAAGAATTTATTGAAGATATAATTTTCGCCATTGAAAAAGAGGATAGCTCTTTTTTAATTGGTCATTTGAATTCTTTGCACCCTGCTGATATTGCTGAAGTCCTTGATGTTGTTAATTTAAAGGAGGCACAGTTTTTATATAAATTACTTGATGAAGATGTTGCAGCAGATGTTCTTGTTGAAATAGACGAGGATACTAGAGAGCAATTTTTGGCATCATTTTCAACGGAAGAAATTGCAGAATCCCTTGAAAATATGCAATCTGATGATGCTGCTGATGTTATTCAAGAATTATCTGAAAGTCAGCAAGAAGAGGTTTTAGACGCCATCAAAGATGAGGGGCAGTCATCGGAAATAAGTAAACTGTTAAATTACGATGAAGATAGTGCTGGAGGAGTAATGGATTTAGATTTTGTAGCAGCAACTTGGAGTTGGACAGTGAAGAAGACTTTGCAAAAATTAAGAGCTCAGGTTGATAATGTTGATCAAGTTTATACCATTTATGTGGTTGATGATAATAAAAGATTGATGGGAACATTATCTCTGAAAAGGTTTTTATATGCATCAGATGATACATTGATAAAAGATATTTTTCAAGATGAGCCCATATCAGTTGATGTAACAGAACCTGCTGAAAAAGTAGCTTCAATTATGGAGAAATATGATCTGGTAGCTATTCCTGTCATTGGAGAAGACTCAATACTTTTAGGAAGAATAACTATTGATGATGCAGTCGATGTTATAAAAGAAGAGGCCGAAAAGGATTATCAAATGGCAAGTGGTATTTCTGAAAAAATAGAATCTTCAGATAGTGTTTTTGTAATAAGCAGAGCCAGATTACCTTGGTTGTTAATTGGGTTATTAGGTGGGATTTTAGGGGCTTACGTAATAGGAATGTTTGAAGATAAGATAGAGCTTTTTCCAATTATGGCTTCATTCATACCATTGATTTTAGCAATGGGTGGAAACGTTGGTGTTCAATCTTCAGCAATAATTGTTCAATCCCTTGCAAATAACTCTTTAGATTTTGATTCAATTGCAAAAAAGCTATTTAAAGAGCTACTAATTGCCTTATTTAATGGAGTCATTTGTGCGCTTATAACGTTTGTATTTTGCTATTTAACTGAAAATGATATTGCATTATCTTACACAATTGGGCTTTCAATTTTAGCTGTTTTCACCTATGCTGGTTTATTTGGTACTTTTGTGCCGTTAATTTTAAATAAGTATAAAATTGATCCAGCTTTAGCTACGGGCCCTTTCATCACAACAACAAATGATGTGATTGGACTGTTGATTTACTTTTCAATTGGTTGGGTATTATATTTCTAAAATGAAAGTTGCTATACTTGACAATGTTCATCCTCTTTTTGAAAAAACATTTAATGAATGGGGTTGGGAGGTTGTTTTGGCAAATAAGTGGTCAAAAAATGATTTTCAAAAAAACATATCCAGCTTTGATGGTATTGTAATTAGGTCAAGATTGGTTCTTGATGAACAAAATTTATCGTTTGCTAAAAACTTGAAGTTCATTGCTCGCCCTGGATCGGGGTTAGAAAATATTGATTTGGATTATTGTAATTCAAACACGGTCAAAGTTTTCAGATCTCCTGAAGGAAATAGAGATGCTGTAGCGGAACATGTTGTGGGAATGGTTTTGATGCTAAACAAACACCTTTTTCGTTCAAACATACAAGTTAGAAACTCCATCTGGAAAAGGGAGACCAATAGAGGAAGTGAATTAATGGGGAAAACTTTTGCAATCATAGGGTATGGATTTATGGGAGAGGCATTGGCAGAAAGATTATCTGGATTTGGTGTCAATGTTATTGCTTATGATAAGTATAAAAATGATTTTTCTTCATCAATAGTTAAGCAAGTTACACTTCATGAGGTTTTTAATTCTGCCGATTTTGTCAGCTTACATACGCCCTTATCTAATGAGACCATTGGGATGGTAAATAATGATTTTATTTCAAAATTTAGAAAGTCTTTTGTTCTTATAAATTCTGCAAGAGGAAAGTCTGTTGTTCTTAAAGACTTGGTAGAAGGTCTGAAATCTGGTAAAATTGCTGGTGCATGCTTAGACGTTTTAGAAATTGAATCCAGTTCTTTTGAAAAAGTTGAAGTAAGTTCAAATAAACATTTTAACTCTTTAATTGAGATGGATAATGTTGTTTTGAGTCCTCATATTGCTGGATGGTCTCAAGAATCAAAACTTAAAATGGCTGAATTTTTGATAGCTAAAATTGCTAAAGATTTTCTAAATTAGTTTGTTTGCCAAACTCTTATTTATAATAGTTTTAAATAGCTATAAATACTTAACAAATTGTGTTGTAATCTAATTTTCATCTATTTTTGACGAGAGAATTAACATACAATTTTAAATTATACATTAGATTCAAGTTTGACAATTATTAGACCATGAGCAAATCAACTTTTTATACTTCAATAGGATACAAAATCCTAATGGCATTGTCAGGACTTTTCCTGATGTTTTTTCTTTTGCAACACTTAGTTATTAATATGCTTTCTGTTGTTAGTCCTGATGCTTTTAACGAGGCATCACATTTCATGGGAACCAATCCAATTGTGCAATTTGTAATGCAGCCAATTTTGATTTTCGCTGTTATCTTTCATTTCATCATGGGAATGGTTTTAGAATATAGAAATAACAAATCTAGATCTACCAAATACGTTTACAACAAACCCTCAGCTAATTCAAATTGGATGTCCAGGAATATGATCATAAGTGGGTTAACTGTTTTAGCTTTTTTAGCTGTTCATTTTATTGATTTTTGGATTCCAGAAATAAATACAAAGTACATTATTGGTGATACAACAGGTTTAATAAATAACTCAACTGAATTTAGATATTTTCATGAGCTTCATGAAAAATTTATGCAACCTGAGCGTGTGATTGCCTATGTGGTTGCTTTCGTTTTTCTCTCCCTGCATTTATTACATGGTTTTCAATCTTCTTTCCAAACAGTAGGAGTTTCGTCAAAAGATAGAAGGTTTAAATTAATCAAAATGGGAAATATTTTCGCTGTAATTGTACCCTTAGGATTTATTTTTATTGCTCTATTCCATTTTTTAACCCAACAACATTAAATTAGTTTATCAAATGACAAATTTTAAATCATCAGTTCCAGAGGGAGTTTTAAAAGATAAATGGACTCAATACAAAGATTCAATAAATCTTGTAAATCCAGCAAATAAGAGAAACATTGATGTAATTGTAATTGGTAGTGGCTTAGCTGGAGGTTCTGCTTCTGCAACTCTTGCAGAATTAGGATATAACGTTAAAACATTTTGTTATCAAGATAGTCCAAGGCGTGCACACTCTATTGCAGCTCAAGGTGGAATCAATGCAGCAAAAAATTACCAGGGGGATGGAGATTCAACTTATAGACTTTTTTACGACACTGTAAAAGGGGGAGATTATCGTTCTAGAGAATCCAATGTTCATAGATTAGCAGAGGTTTCAACAAATATTATAGATCAATGTGTTGCACAAGGAGTTCCCTTTGCCCGAGATTATGGTGGGCTTTTAGATAATCGTTCATTTGGTGGTGTTTTAGTTTCAAGAACTTTTTATGCAAAAGGGCAAACAGGACAGCAACTTCTTTTAGGTGCTTACTCAGCGATGAATCGCCAAATAGCTAGAGGTAAGATAAAAATGTTCAACAGGCATGAAATGCTTGATGTAGTTGTAGTTGATGGTAAAGCAAGAGGAATAATAGCAAGAAACCTAACTACCGGTGAAGTTGAAAGACATTCAGCTCACGCTGTAGTTATAGCTTCTGGTGGATATGGAAATGTTTATTTCCTATCAACAAACGCTATGGGAAGTAATGCTACAGCAGCTTGGAAAGCTCACAAAAAAGGAGCCTTCTTTGCTAATCCATGTTATACTCAGATTCATCCTACGTGCATCCCTCGTTCAGGGGATTATCAAGCTAAGTTGACATTAATGTCAGAATCTTTAAGAAATGATGGTAGAATTTGGGTCCCAAAAAACATTGAAGATGTTGAAGCTATTAGAAAAGGGACTTTAAAAGCGGTTGATATTACAGAAGAAAATCGTGACTATTTCTTAGAAAGAAGATATCCAGCATTCGGTAACCTTGTTCCAAGAGACGTTGCTTCAAGAGCTGCTAAAGAAAGGTGTGATGCTGGTTATGGTGTTAACCAAACCGGTGAGGCTGTGTTTTTAGATTTTAAATCTGCTATAACAAGGTATGGTAAAGAGCAAGCAACTTTAAAAGGTCTTGATGAAAATGATGCAAAACTTGTCAAGAAACTAGGGCAAGACATTGTTAAAGCCAAGTATGGAAACTTATTTCAAATGTATGAGAAAATCGTGGATGATAATCCTTATGAGATGCCCATGATGATTTATCCTGCTGTACACTACACAATGGGGGGAGTATGGGTAGATTATAACTTAATGACAACTGTTCCTGGGTTATATGCTATAGGTGAAGCTAATTTTTCTGATCATGGAGCCAATCGTTTAGGTGCTTCGGCTTTAATGCAAGGATTAGCTGACGGATATTTTGTTTTACCATATACAATAGGACATTACTTATCAGACGACATAAGAACAGGCCCCATTTCTACTGAGACAAAAGAATTTGAAGATGCAGAGAATGATGTTAGAGATAAGTTAAATAAGCTGGCAAATGCTAACGGTGTTCATTCAGTAGATTATTATCACAAGAAATTGGGTAATATCATGTGGAATAAATGCGGTATGGCTAGAACTGAAAAAGGCCTTAATGAAGCTATCAAAGAAATAGCTACTTTGAGAGAAGATTTTTGGGAAAATGTAAAAATTCCTGGTAATGCAAACGAAATGAATAGAGAGCTTGAAAAAGCTGGAAGAGTTGCAGATTTTCTTGAATTAGGAGAGTTATTTGCTAAAGATGCCCTTCACAGAAATGAATCTTGCGGAGGACATTTTAGGGAAGAATATGCAACAGAAGAAGGTGAGGCTAAAAGAAACGATAAAGATTTCTCATACGTTGCTGCATGGGAATATAAAGGAAAACCATCTGATGCTGTTTTGCATAAAGAAGAATTGAAATTTGATAATATTGAAGTAAAGGAGAGATCCTACAAATAATTAAAACATGGATTTAACATTAAAAGTTTGGAGACAAAAAAACGCTAATGATAAAGGTCGTATGGCTACTTATCCAATTAAAGATGTATCAGAGCATATGTCTTTTCTTGAAATGTTGGATGTTTTAAATGAAGAATTAATTGAAAAAGGGGATGATCCGATTGCCTTTGACCATGATTGTAGAGAAGGGATCTGCGGAATGTGTTCACTCTACATCAATGGAGAAGCACACGGACCAGATCGAAGAGTTACTACTTGCCAACTTCACATGAGGAAATTTAAGGACGGAGATACTATCCACATTGAACCTTTTAGATCTAACTCTTTCCCTGTTGTACAGGACTTAGTAGTTGACCGTTCTGCTTTTGACAGAATTCAACAAGCAGGGGGGTATGTTTCTGTTAATACTTCTGGTAATACCCAAGATGCTAATGCAATTCCTATTCCTAAGGAAAATGCAGATTTAGCTTTTGATGCCGCAACTTGCATTGGATGTGGTGCTTGTGTGGCTTCTTGTAAAA
>JBELEU010000058.1:0-11063 GCA_042093455.1 Crocinitomicaceae bacterium
CGATCTGGGGAGTTAGAGTTGCTGTTTGTGATCAATTGGAAGAAGCAACAAAAGGAAAAAAGATAGTTAAAAGAGGTGTTACTGAGCTGGTAACCCCTGGTATTGTACTTAATGATCAAATTTTAGAAAACAAAGGAAATAATTTTTTAGCTGCTATTCATTTTAATAAAGAAATGGCTGGAATAGCATTGTTAGATATAAGTACAGGTGAGTTTTATGTAGCTCAAGGTAATTTAGATTACATATCTAAACTGGTAAATAATTTTAGGCCCAATGAAGTACTTTATCAAAGAAATATGGATAAAGTTTTTCAAGAAAAGTTTAAAACTAAAGCGTATTCATTCAGGCTAGACGAATGGGTTTTCAAAACTGATTTTGCAATTGAAAAGTTAAACCACCAATTTGGAACGAAATCGTTAAAAGGGTTTGGGATAGATAAAATGGACTTGTCTGTCATTGCAAGTGGTGCAGTTTTGCATTATATAACATCAGCTGAGCATCACAATACAAGTCATATTTCATCAATTCAAAGAATAGAAAAAGATACTCACGTTTGGATGGATGATTTTACGGTTAATAATTTAGAATTAATACATTCTCCTCATGCAAATGGCCGCACTCTTGCTGATATTCTAGATTATACTGCTACATCTATGGGTGGGAGAATGCTTAAAAATTGGATATTATTTCCTTTGAAATCGCAAAAAGCCATTCATTCAAGGTTAGAAATGGTTAACCATTTATATAATGATAATTCAGGATTACAACATTTATCTGGTCAGTTAAAACAAGTTGGTGATTTGGAAAGAATGGCTTCCAGGTTAGCTGTTCAAAAAACATCACCTAGAGAGTTAAATCAGTTGAAATTATCTTTAAAAGCCATAACCCCAATCAAAGAATACTGTTTATCAGCTAGTCATTCTGAACTTGGTACGATAGCAAAATTATTTCGAGATAATAATAATGTCATTCATAAAATTGACGAAATTATTGAAAACGATGCTCCAGTAATTATTGGAAAAGGAGCAGTAGTAAAAGAAGGGTTTTCTAAAGAATTGGATGAACTAAGAGCCATCTCTTCTGATGGTAAAGCAGTTTTGTTGTCCATACAAAAAAGAGAAATTGAAGCAACTGGGATTTCAAGTTTGAAAATTGCTTTTAACAATGTTTTTGGATATTACATTGAGGTTAGGAATACTCACAAAGACAAAGTCCCAGAAGATTGGGTTAGGAAACAAACTTTAACAGCTGCTGAAAGATACATTACAGCTGAACTCAAAGAATATGAGGATAAAATTTTAGGAGCAGAAGATAAAATACTCAAATTAGAACAAAATATATTTTCTCAATTGGTATTGGACTTAGTAGATGAAGTCAAGTGGATCGTTCACAACGCTAAGCTAGTTGCTAGATTAGACTGCTTGCATTCTTTTGCTAAGGTGTCTAAAGCTAACGATTACAATAAGCCTATTGTTAAAAATGGTCAAGAATTGGCTATAACTAATGGAAGACACCCTGTCATTGAAAGACATTTGCCATTAGGTGAAGAATACATACCAAATGATGTTTATTTAGATAGTGATAAGCAGCAAATAATGATGATAACTGGGCCTAATATGAGCGGTAAATCAGCTCTTTTAAGACAAACAGCCCTTATAGTAATAATGGCCCAAATTGGATGTTTTGTACCGGCAGAGGTTGCTGAAATAGGAGTTGTAGATAAAATTTTCACAAGAGTAGGGGCAAGTGACAATATATCTTCTGGTGAATCTACTTTTATGGTAGAGATGAATGAAACTTCAAGTATCATGAATAACTTATCATCTAATTGCTTGATTTTATTGGATGAAATAGGAAGAGGAACAAGTACCTATGATGGCATCTCCATTGCATGGGCCATTGCAGAATATTTACATGAAAACAAGAATTTTCATCCAAAAACAATGTTCGCTACCCATTATCACGAATTAAACAACATGGCAGACAAGTTTTCTAGAATCAAAAATTTCAATGTTTCGGTAAAAGAAATGGATAAAAAAATCTTGTTTTTAAGAAAATTAAAAGCGGGTGGAAGTGCACATAGTTTTGGTATTCACGTGGCAAAAGTGGCGGGAATGCCAAAAAAAATAGTAAATCGTGCAGAAAATTTACTAAAAGATTTAGAAAATAATTCTGGACAAAAAAATAGTGTTTCTAAAAATTCTAAAATAAAAGAGGATGAAGAAATGCAGCTCAGTTTCTTCCAGTTGGATGATCCGGTTTTAAGTGAAATTAAGGATCAAATTGAGGGTTTAGACATCAATTCTTTGACGCCAGTTGATGCCTTGTTAAAGCTCAATGAGATAAAAAAAATGGTAGGAGGATGAATTAAAGGTTTTGTATTAACGAAATTTATTTAATTTTGCCGACCAAGTTCATTATTTAATAAGCGAAAGTAGCTCAGCTGGTAGAGCACGACCTTGCCAAGGTCGGGGTCGCGAGTTCGAATCTCGTCTTTCGCTCTTGCCAAACCACGGTTTCTTCGGAAACATTGTGAACAACCACTTCTTCGGAAGTGGTAGTTGCCCGAGTGGTGGAATTGGTAGACACGCAAGACTTAAAATCTTGTGACCATTGGTCGTGCGGGTTCAAGTCCCGCCTCGGGTACCAAAAAAAAAGAAAAATGCCGTTAATTGATTGTTATGCAATTGGTTAGCGGCTTTCTTGTTTCATTCTAGAAACAACAGCATTTTCAGAACCTATTTGAAAGGCAGTCCATTGTTCAGATTTACCTTTTTTTATATAAGGTGATAATATATTAACCACATGGTTTATATTTTTGGCAACAATAGGAACTGTTTTTAAAATCTTTTCATCAATGTAAATACATTCGTATATGAAATGATCTTCAATTTTAGAAATATCAAGTAACCTAATTTTTAAAATACAAGTTTCTGTTCCTTTATTAATTAACTCTTTGCTAATTGTTTGTAAACTGATTTTTTGTTTTTTGAACATTAATTTAATTTTTCACAAATTTACTAAGTGTTTGTCATACACCATGTTAATTAATTATTATTTATTTAAGTCTTTTATTAAAGATATATTAGTTTATAATTTGAGTGAAATAATGATTTACTAAAAATTCTCTACTCTCTGCTATGGGCTTTTAAATATTTATTATCTACGTAAAACGTTCCAAAAGGAACAAGTGATAAGAAGCAAAGGAGTATTACCTGTTTTATCTTCCATTTGTTTTTTGAAGCACTGCCTAATATCATTAAGTTATAAACTATAAATAAAATACCATGGGCCATTCCGATAAAATAATTGGGTTGCGGAATATCATAAATATATTTTAACGGCATTGAAATACCAAAAAGAAGGAAAGAGATTCCTTCTGACCAAGCAATTATTCGAAGAAGAACCATATTATTTCTGGAATTAATTTTTTCATTTCAAATGTATTTATTTTACACTTGATTTTAGTTACTTAACTTTCTTGAAATTTTAATATGAAAAAGGTATCGTTATTATTCATGTTCCCAATATTTTGTTTTGGTCAATTCACTTCAATTCCAGATCCGTATTTTGAGCAGGTCTTAATTAACTTAGGACATGATAATGTGATTGATGGTCAAGTATTAACTGCTAACATAAACAATATTGACTCTTTAAATATTAGTCAAATTTCAAATACTTCTGTTCATCCTGCAAGCTCTCAAGCATATTTAGATTTAACAGGAATTGAAGATTTTAGAGCATTAACGTATTTAGATTGCAGTACAAACCATCTTGATACATTAGATTTAAGTCAAAACACCAACCTCACCTATTTAAATTGTAATTCTGGGTTTCATTATTACTCTGGAACAAATGCTTATTTAAATGTAAGCAATACCTCTATAACACATCTTTTAGGTGCATACAATAGTTTGTTTGGATTAGATATAAGTAATACCCCTAATCTAAATTATTTAGATATTGATGGTCACAGGCTTACCAGTTTGGATTTAACCAATAATCCGCTTCTGAATTATTTGAATTGTGATGCTTCTAGTAATGGATTAAATTGGGATTGTCTAACTAGTTTGGATTTGACTAATAACCCGCTTTTATCATATATAGATTGTTCTTATAATTTTTTCACGAGTTTGGATTTAGGTAACAAACCTAATCTAACCCATTTAAAATCTGAGCTAGGTGTCCACCCAGGAGGCCTCATCAGTGTTAATTTAAGTCAATGTCCTAACTTAACCCATCTAAATCTTTATGGAAATCATCTTACTAGTATAGATTTAAGCAATAATACTCTTTTAACTAACGTACGCCTTTTTAGTAATTAGCTCACTACATTAGATATAAGCAATAGCCCGTTTTTAGATACTCTGTGGTGTGGGGGAAACGATCTAACTGCCTTAGATGTAAGTCAAAACACTAACTTACTTTTTTTAAGCTGCGATTGGAATGATGATATTCCTTTTTTAGATGTGAGCCAATGTACAAGTTTAATAGAGCTATATTGTAATAATAATTTTATTACCTCAATGGATTTAAGTCAAAACACTGATTTAAAAATATTGGATTGCGGTTGGAATCAAATGGCAAACTTGGACATATCGGGATGCGGAGTTTTGGAATATTTAAAATGTGAATACAACGATCTAACTAGCTTGGATGTTACTGTTAGTAGTCAATTGGAAGAATTATGGTGTGACAACAATGGTATAGTGGGGCTGGACTTTAGCTATTGCCCTGGTATAAAAAAAATTCATGCTGATTGGAACCCACTTACATGCTTAAATTTGAAAAACATTGTCTTCAATGTTTTTTTTGCTCCTAATTTTGGATATAACTTTAGTTTTTTTCAATGGCCTCAAGACTCAACTTCTTGTGTAGAAGTTGATGATTCTGTTTTTGTAATGCAACATTTTGGTCCTTCTGCTGTTGGTCCAATCGGTGTTTTGAATCAAATGGATTTTAATCAAAATGTAACTTTTACTTCAAATTGCAATTTTCCTTCCTACTGTTTTGCTCCTTTTCCTGTTAGTCTTTACACTGTTATACCTGACTCATTGTTCGAATTAAAATTAATGGTTTTGGGGCATGACTCTATACATGATGGATATGTCCTTAAATCAAATATTATGAATATTGATTCATTAGATATTTCAAATTTTGGGATTTATGATCTAACAGGCATTAAGGATTTCACCAATTTGAATTATTTAAATTGTAGTGGCAATCAAATTGTGAATCTGGATTTATCTCAAAATTCTTTGTTGTCTTATGTTGATTGCAGTAACAATCAAATTAATAACTTATCGTTTTCACAGAAAAAAGCTCAAAGCGCTCTAAACACCTTAAATTGTGATCAAAACCAAATATCAACCTTAGACTTTGCTTCAAACACATTGTTAGCTTCATTTAGCTGCGATAACAACCTGCTTACAGATTTAAAAATTAGCAACGGAAATAACCTTAACTTTTCTTATTTCAGCGCAATTAATAATCCCAACTTAAATTGTATCACTGTTGACAACAGTACTTGGTCCGCTAATAATTGGACCAATATTGATAGCCATAGTTTTTTTAGTAACGATTGTTCTACGGTTTCAGTTGAAACTATTAATGGCTCAACATTATTGTCAGTTTATCCTAACCCTGCCAAAGAAAGCATCTTTTTGTCAGTAAATAACTACAACGGTAATATTCAAACTGAAGTATTTGATTTAGTTGGAACCCAACTATTAAACACTACGAAAAAAACCATTAGTTTGATAGACTACCCTAGTGGAATATACTTGCTTAAAGTAACATATGGATACAATTTAGATCTTGTAAAAGTGATTAAGGAATAAACAATAGATTCTAAATCTATGTTAAGAAATTATAAATTATGTATTTGTATATTTGACTAAGATGTGATTTTTATAAATTAATAATGAAAATCAAGCTTAACCGTGAAACTAATTCTAATTACAATAGTTAAAGCTATATTCAAAATAAAAACTGTGAAAAATATTTTACTCATATTTACTATCACTTTTGGGTTATCTCAAAGCTTAGAGGCACAGGTGATAACATGCGTTCCTTGTGATCAATTAGGAATGAGTGTTAATGTAGGGTCTGACACTACAGCTATTAGTATTTATCATTCAGGACAATACATGACTCACCCACAAACAGAAAATATTTTTACTTGGGAGTTTACGGACCATCAAGGAAACATGTTATACCAAAACACGATTGTTGATGGTGCATTTTGTAATTTTGGTCATAGTTGGTCACTTACTGATACAGTGAACGTAACTGTATATTTAAGAAATGATTCAGCTAATTTGGATGCCTGGTATATTAATCAAGGTTTGCCCATTAATGGTAATTCAATTAACTGTATTTTTGAAGATCAAATATATTGGGAGACAGGGGTTTATCCATCTGGCATCCCGTGGGGAAGATGGGCGTTTATTGCAGGTAATTATTCTAATCCTGGAGTAGATCAAAACAGTATTACAGCAATAAATGAATCACAAATTGATGAATTTAAATTAAAGATATTCCCTTCTCCAACTTCTAACTTTCTTAATTTAGAAGGACCCAAAGAAGATTATTCTTTACAAATTTTGAATATTCAAGGTCAATTATTTCATGAAATGAAAAATAAAAATGGAAACCAAAAAATAGATGTTTCTTTTTTACCCTCAGGACTATACTTTATAAACGTGAATTATAATAAAGGAAATCAAACTATAAGGTTCATAAAAAAATAATTTTATTTCTTACTAATACCAATATGAAAAAGTAAAATTATGAATAAAATTGAAGCTGTTATATTAGCCGCAACAATATCAATACTTATGTTTTCATGTAACAAGACAACGTGTAAATCAACTCCCATAATTCAGAGTAGCAACTGCATAGACTCAAACCTTATTGGGAATGCAGATGAATGTATAGAAATAATTGAACCAGTTTGTGGTTGTGATGGTATTACTTATGACAATTATTGTGTAGCAGATAGTTCGGGTATTACATCATATGTTGCTGGGGAATGTTGTGATTAAATAGATCAATTAAAATGAATAAAACAATCTCAATTTCATTCCTCGCAGTATTAATTATCATCTTTTTTTCATGTGAGAAAATTAATAATTGTGTATCTGCTCCTTCATTTCAGAATGGAATTTGTATAGATTCGAATCTTGTTAACGACTCTATTGTTTGTTTAACAGTATATGACCCTGTTTGTGGATGTGACGGTGTTACTTATTCAAATTCATGTTATGCAGATGGATCTGGAGTTACCTCACATGTTTCTGGTGAATGCTGTGATTAATCAATATTTATTAGTAAGTACTGCCTGTAAAATTTATTAGTATGTCCACCAAGCAATTTATAAAATCAGAAATATTAAGGCAATTAGAAGTTAAAATTCATGAACTTTCAATTGCCATTAAATCTGCTGAAGAATCAAGAGATGCAGATTCAAAAAGTAGTGTAGGAGATAAACACGAAACATCAAGAGCCAAAATTCAGACTGAAATTGACCAACTATCAAAACAACTTGATAATTCTAAAAAACAAAAGAATGATTTGCTAGGTATCGATATAGCACAAAAACACAACTCAGCCAAAGTTGGAAGTTTAATAGAAACCAATAAAGGTGTTTATTTTATTTCTATTGGATGGGGACAAGTTCATGTAAATGCGCACAAATATTTTGTGATTTCTACAGCATCACCTATTGGTCAAATTTTACATTCCAAAAAGAAAGGGGATAGTTTTCGATTTAGAAATTTAAATTTTATTATAACCCAAATAAGCTAAGCTCAAATAAGCAAACCTAGTTTATTAGTATTTTTTTTGATGTTTTTTGACCTTTGTCTATAATAGATACAATGTATATGCCTTTGTTCAATGAAGAGTTTATTGGTATAATATGCTCACTTAAGCCTAATTTTATTTTAAGATTTTCTGTTTGAATTAGCTTTCCCTCAAGGTTGTGTAACTGAAAAGATATCTCGTTTTCTAATGAATTGAACTTTAAGCGTAAACAGTTTGAAACTTGATCATAGCTCAAAGAAGACAAAGACATTGATATTTCACTGATGTTTGAAGTGTTGTCTTCAACAGTGAATGATCCTATCATGCCGTTAGCTGCATGGCTGCCTACAGAACAATCGTAGCTGTAAGTTCCGGCCACATTAAATTTATGTGCAAAAATAACAGCACCTACTACGTTTGTGGCAGGAGAATCAAATGTTTCAGGGTTGTTGTACGGTTGACCGGATACGGTATTAATATCTCCATTTACATCATGAAATCCACCATCATTGATCCAAATTATGGAGTCTCCGGCTTCAATTGTTAATGTATTAGGGTTATAGTAAAAACTACCGGCATTTATTGTGTGAGTTGTTTGAGTAAGTCCAATAGTTGATATTGCTATTGAAATAAGTGTTGTTGTTATTCTCATTTTCAAATTTTTTCTAAATATAACAAATTATTAATATTGATTTTGCTCTGATGAATTTAACTTTGTTTAGCTTTTTTTAAAAAAAAGTGAACAAATATTTGGAATTTTGTTTAACTTTTACGTAAATTTGTTTTACAAACTTAAAATAATATATTATGTATAATTTAAACTCAATTTTATTAAGCGCCCCTAAAATGGCAACTAACGATTATGTTGGTTTTACGTTTTTTGTGGGATGTATGGCAATGATGGCAGCGGCCGCCTTCTTTTTTCTATCTATGAATTCATTCGATAAAAAGTGGCGAACGTCCATATTAGTTTCAGGATTAATTACATTCATTGCAGCAGTTCATTACTACTACATGAGAGATTACTGGGCAACAAACGCATATATTGCTGGAGATTTAATTGATGCAGCAAAGTTTTATCTTAATGGAGAAATAGTAACATCTGATACAGAAGGAGCTGTAAGTGGAAGTTCATTGCTTTCTGAAGCCTCACCAACATTCTTTAGATATGTAGATTGGATATTAACAGTACCATTAATGTGTGTTGAATTCTATCTAATTTTAAGAGCAGCAGGAGCAACAAAAAAACTGTTATGGACACTAATAAGTGCATCAGTGGTAATGTTAGTGACTGGTTACTTAGGAGAAGCAACTCCATTAGATGCAGCATTATGGGGTGGAATTTCAGGAGCAGCATACTTCTACATAGTATATCTAATAATGTTTGGGGGGGCTAAAAGTTTAGCAACTTCAGCTGGAGGAAATGTACTAAAAGCTCACAACATATTATGTAAATTTATTCTAATAGGATGGGCTATTTACCCACTAGGATACATGGCAGGTACAGCTGGATGGTACGGTGAAGCTGGTAAATTATTTGGCATGGCAATTGACATGGATGTGATTTATAACATTGGTGATGCTATCAATAAAATAGGATTTGGATTAGTAGTCTATAACTTAGCTGTTAATTCATCAAAAGAAAGTGCAACAGCATAGCTGTATTTAGTGTAAGTATAGTAAGTAAAGTTAGTAAAAGGAGGGGTTACCCTCCTTTTTACTTTTTAAACAACTCGTGTTTGCCAATTTCTGTGATCCATGAAGGTAATTTATCAGGATTATATTCTTCACCCATAGCTTTGATTACTTCCTTAGGAAAAACAATTCCCTTTTTAGAGGTAAATGCAAACTTTACAACTGATGCCATGTGAGTTTTGTTATTTCTTTCAGCTTTTTGAAAAAAATAAAACCACTTTTCATCATATCCAATGATTTTTGTTTTTAATGTAAACTTTTGAAAAAGTCGTAATCTAAATCGGTATTCATTGTATGTTCCAACTATTGTTAAAGACCATTTGTGTTCCTTTAGAAACTTACTTATTTTAACGTTGGCTCCGTATCCAAACCTTCCTAAATCTAATAATGTAACATATCTACCGTTGTTCAATTCCATAAAAGGATCTATATCCTGTGGGAATACTCTTAGTTTGATTTTGCTTTCCTCGTATAAAAGATTCTGTCTTTTTTTAAAGCTAGATTGTATAACTACTCTAAATAGGCGTAAATAAGGGTACATAAAATTTATTGAGGCATGAAGTTAGCTTTTAATTCAAACAGTTTATTAATAAATGCTTTGTTTTCTTTGATAGATTTAATCTTATTAAATTGAATGAATTGCCCTTGAGAATGAAGGGTGAAAAAATCACCATTAAATATTGAGAGTTGATAAAAGGGAATAGTCCAAGCGTAAGTGTAAATTCCTTTATTGATATGAACAATTACTCCTAATGGTCTTATTTCAATGTTGGCATATTGAATTCCGCTAACATTCATCTTAAGATTATTTAATCCATCACTAAAATTTTCGATTATCAGCCTTCGAGATCCTATACTACCTATTTTAAGTTTTTTAAAAAACGAAAATGCTTTTCCTAATTCGTTATTGATTGATTTATCAATTTCTTTGTTTTTGTATGTAATGTTGTGAACAGCCATATTGGTTTGCTTATTGTAATTTTTTTAAAAAGTCATCAGCAGTTTTTAAATGTTTTTCTTTTTTTAAAGGTTCCATTTTGTCAAAAGTGCTGATTAGCATTCTCATTCTGGGATTTTTTAAAAAGAAATCTCTTTGCTTGTCCATAAAATTCCAAAACAAAGCATCCCAAATTGCACACCAATCTCCTTTTTTATAATCACTCATTTTAATTATGTAATTGCTACTTCCTATGTAAGGTTTGGTAGACATCATTCCACCATCAGCAAATTGACTCATGCCATATACGTTTGGAACCATAACCCAATCGTATGCGTCTATAAAAAGCTCCATAAACCATTGATAAACTTCATCTGGATCAAATTCACATAAAAGCATAAAATTTCCAACGATCATTAATCTTTCAATATGATTAGCATAGCCGGTTTTATTTATTTTTTTAATGGTATCATCTAGGGGTTCGATGCCTGTTGTCCCATTGTAAAATGAAATAGGAATTTTACGATCAAACCCCCAAAAATTCTTTGTTCTTTCTTCAGTACCTTTGGCGTAATAAACGCCTCTAATAAATTCTCTCCAACTTATTATTTGTCTTACAAGTCCT
>JBELEU010000059.1:0-10780 GCA_042093455.1 Crocinitomicaceae bacterium
CTATTGTTTCAGCCCTAGTGGGACAACAATTAACAGATTAGGCACTAACTAAAGTGTCAATACAAGTGTCAACAGAGAGTCAAGTTCATAGAATTTGGCTCTTTTTTTTACAAAAAAAAGGAGTTGCTGACATTGTTAAGAATTACACTATTGCTTAATAACCTTCATCTCTTTTAATTGATCACCATAAGCTACTTTCAACAAGTAAATTCCTTTTGGGTAATTCTGTAAGTTGATGGTTTTGCTGTTGGTTCTTTGCAACAACTTTCCCGTTAAGTCATAAAGTTCTAACAATAGAGGTTTATTTTCAAAAGTTAAATCCAAGGTCAAAACGTTGTTTGTAGGATTAGGGTAAACGGAAAAACCATCATATATATCCTGAACATCAGATGTAATACATTCCGGAGAAATTCCTGAACTTATGTTTGCAGACAAAGAGTAGTTGTACAGTTTGTCACATATATTCAACCCGCTTCCTGAGCCGTTTGCTAATACACATATTCCAATCTTGTTTGTAGTGTCTAAGTACAAGTTGGTTGATATACCACTTTCACCTCCATTATGTCCCCAAAGCCAACTGGATCCATTGTCATGAAAAAGCACTTCTTTTCTCCAGTTTATACCCTGACCTGAGTTTAAAGTAGGAATTTGAGGCGTCCACATTTCATCAATTGTAAACCCAGAAAGTAAAGAAAAGGCTCCAAAATTACCATTATTTAAATAAGTGATCATAAAATTAGCCAAGTCCATTACATTACTTCTAAGTTGTCCATTTGGGTAATCCGCAAATCCATAGTGATTTATAGGTACGTGAACTCCGTTTGAAAATTGATGTGGCCTTGCAACTTCTGTGGAGTCAAAATCAGCAAAAAACCAAGAAGTTTTTTCCATACATAAAGGACCAAATAAGTTGTCGTTACAATATTGGTCAAAAGGAGTAGAAGTTGCCAACTCAACTAAATACCCATTTAATGCAGAAGCCATATTAGAGTACTTATAAAAAGTTCCAGGAGGATAGGTCAAAAAATTATTGGATGAATTGTAGTCAACTCCGTTAGTGTTGAAATAACGGTACATACAATCTCCTAAAGTTATAGTAGGGTCAGGAGAATTGTAGTAATTTCCCATGGTAGCCCAATTGTCTTTAATAGACGATGTGTGTGTCATCAATTGATGAAAAGTTATGATATCAGAATTGAAGCCAGGGATTTCAATGTTCCATGGTAAATAGTTGTTTATATTTTCGTTTATGTCGATTACATTATTTTCATGCAACATCATAGCAACGGTACCGGTAAATAATTTAGATACCGAAGCGAGCATAAAAACAGTACTGTCTTCTACAGGTACAAAGTTTTCTACATCTGCATATCCGTAAGACTCAACCCAAACAATTTTCCCATTTTTTACAATTACTGTGGATACTCCAGGAAGGTTTTTATCCGTCATTTCACTTAAAATAAGGCTATCAATTAAAGTACTTGGATTGGGGTTTCCTTGGCTAAATAAACTATGAAAATTAAGAAGTATTGGTATTAAAAGGATGTAAAAAGGATAACAATATAATTTATGTTTTAACATTTTAAATTAGGCTTTAGCTATTAAAAAATTGAATCAAGAAACCACGATTTACTTTATTAGAAAATATTTTTTTCTTTGTATCCCCAACCATGAATAAAAAGACTATTGTATTTCTTGATCCAAGAAAGCTGCTCTCCACCTGATGTTGTTTTTATTTTGTTTGAAATCAAACTTTTTTGAGCCAATTGTTTACTAAATGATTTAGTTAGTATTTCCACAAATTGTTCGGTTGGAGTGTATTGATCTAATACAATTATCATAAAAATGAAAATTTGCAGTTAACCATGATTACATTGTTCCCATTGGTGTTCTAACACCTTTACTTCCATCGCATTTTCTTGGAGCTTTTTTTGACGCAGCACATTGAATTAAAGAAAAGGAGAAAATGAATAGAAAAAAAAATGTGAGTACTTTTTTATTTTTACATGTCATACATTAAATCTAAAAAACCTTATTCAATTAACCATAGGTTTTCTGTTATATTAAGATTTAAAACATTAGTTCTTGGTGTTAAATATTGCATTATCTTGTTTGAAATTTAATGATGACAAAAAATATTTTGCTATGTTGGTTTATGCTTTTACTTTTTTTGGTAAATGCTCAGACCCCTACTTATTATCAAAATATTGACTTTACTTTAACAGGGGACTCTCTTAAACAAGAACTGTCAGACTTAATTATTAATACCCACTCCTCTCCTTTAGAATATACATCTTCAAGCTCAACAGATACATGGGATGTTATAAAACAATCAGACCTTAGTTTATTAGATAATACAAGTGTTTTATTGGTTTATGGTTATGATGATAGCGATCAGGCCTTTGAAAATGATCGCACAAGAGACAAAACACTTTCATGTCACTCTAGTCCTTGTGATGGTCTTTGGAATAGAGAGCATGTTTTTCCAAAGTCTTTAGCAAGCCCATCCTTAAGCACTAACAATCCCGGGCCAGGCACAGATGTCCATAACTTAAGATCTTGTGATTACGTTACAAACACATGGAGGGGAAATTTAAAGTTTGGAAATAAATCAGGAAATTCAGGTGTTAACTCCTATGGAAACTGGTACCCTGGAGACGAATGGAAAGGAGATGTAGCTAGAATAGTAATGTATATGTATTTAAGATACCCTTCACAATGCAAGCCAAACAATGTTGGAGAAGGAGCTTCTAGTTATTCTAATTTTGGAGATATGCCTAATCTATTTTTAGAATGGAATCAATTAGATCCTGTTGATCAGTATGAATTAAACAGAAATGATCTTATTGAAATGAATCAAGGCAACAGAAACCCTTTTATTGATAATCCTTTTTTAGCAACAGTAATTTGGAATGGGCCAGTTGCAAATAACCCTTGGGGGCCACTTCAAAATCAAGCTTTTAGCACCACTTTTGATTTTAAGTTTTACCCTAATCCTGTAAAAGAAGTATTAAATATTGAACAAGCAAACTGCGTTGAACCTTATGAAATCGAGGTGTATGATATTTTTTATAAAAAACTAACAACATTCAATAATGAAATATTCAATATGGAATATCTCAAAGCCGGAGTTTATTTTTTAATGGTCAATCAAGGCGAAAATAAAAAAGCATATAAAATTATAAAAGATTGATTTTCAGGTTATTAAACAATAAAAAGACACATAAAGCTATTTTTTTTGTAGGAGTACTTTGCTTTTTCAACTCTGTAAACAACTCATGCTTAGCACAATCAACCTTTCAAGATTCATCTGTTTTGCCATTGATTATTATAAATACTATGGGACAGGTAATTTTAGATGAACCTAAAATAACAGCTCACATGGGTATTATAAATAAAACTCAAGGACTATACAACCATCCAACTGATTCGTTTAATGAATATGATGGATTAATTGGTATTGAGTTAAGAGGGTCAAGCTCTTCTTTTTTTTCTAAAAAGGGATACGGGTTGGAAACAAGAGATAGTTTGGGTCAAAATAATAATGTTTCTCTTTTTGGAATGCCGTCTGAGAATGACTGGGTAATGCATGGACCATACAGCGATAAATCTTTGATAAGAAATTATTTGGCCTATTATTGTGGATCTAGAATGTACAACTACTGTCCCAGAACTCAATTTGTAGAAATAATCATCAATAACGATTATAAAGGAGTTTACTTGTTTGTAGAAAAAATCAAAAGAGACAAGGGAAGAGTCAAAGTTTCAAAGCTTGATGAGGACGATCTTTCTGGTGATTCATTAACAGGGGGATATATTATTAAAATTGATAAGACTACAGGAGTTAATAATGACTCATGGTTGTCTAACTTTCAAACCAATTCTTCTAACCCAAAAGACGTTTCTTTTTTGTATCACTATCCTGAAGCAGATGATATTAAACCCGCTCAAAAAACATACATACAATCTTTTATATCCACTTTTGAAAATGCCCTTTCAAGTGCTTTTTTTCTAAACTCTAGTATTGGTTATAGACAATATGTAGACATTAACTCCTTTGTTGATTACTATTTATTGAACGAGGCAACAAGAAATGTTGATGGTTATCGAATCAGTACTTTTATGTATAAAGACAGAGACAGTGATAACAATAAGTTAGTAATTGGACCACCTTGGGATTATAACTTAGGTTGGGGGAATGCTGACTATTGTGATGGTGGATTAACAACAGGATGGGCAAGTGATTTCAACAGTATATGCTCTGGAGATAATTCTCAAATTCCATTTTGGTGGCAGCGAATGCTAACAGATACAGAGTTTTTAAACAGATTGAATTGTCGTTGGGACGAACTTAGACAAGGCCCATTTCATACTGATTCTATGTTTGTACTTATAGACAGCATGGGTTCAATGTTGTCTCAACCAGCACTTAGAAATTTCAATACTTGGGATATTTTGAACACATGGGTATGGCCAAATAATTTTGTTGGAGGAACTTATTCAGCTGAACTAAATTATTTAAAGAATTGGATTGCTGATAGATTTTATTGGATGGACAATAATTTACCTGGATTTGCCTCGGACTGTTCATTTTTAACTGATTCAGAAATCAAAGAACCGTCTATTTTAATATTTCCTAATCCATACATTGATCAATTTTATATTGATGTTCATGGGAAAAATAAAAAACAAGAAGTTCTTATTTCAATGTATGATGTTTCTGGAATATTGATTTTTAGTCACCAATCAAATGTTTCTTCTTCTAATATTTTTTCCTCAAATGAGATGTTGAAGGGTAAACACATTGCAAGCGGTATTTATATTTTAAGTGTTCAGTTTGCAGATGAAAAACATAATTATAAATTAATAAAGAAGTAATTATATATTTAAAAAATGTTACTTTCATAATACTTATTATTTTGAAATCGCTTTTAACATATCTTCTAATTCTCTTATGCTTTGTTAATAAGGCTTCAGCCCAAACAACCACAGAGGATGATAAATCTAGATGGATGATTGGTAAAATGCACAAAGCAATCCAAGATCATACAGACTTAAGGTTTACTCTATTTAGAGCCGAACGTATTAATGATAAATATGTAAAGGGAAGTTTTGATGGTAAGCTTAAAACAAAGCCGTTTAAAATTTATTTCAAAAATAACTTCCCAAATGCTGGAGTAGAAATTTTGTATAAAAATGGAGAAAACAGCGATAGAGCATGGGTAAACCCTAACTCTTTTCCTTTTTTCACAATGTCGTTTTCACCAGAAAACAAATTAATATGTGCTGGGGGGCATCATACATTTAAAATGGTTGGATTTTCAACTTTTGATGGGTTAATGGATAGGTATGAATCTAAATACAAAGATAAGTTTTATAGCTATATTAAATATCTTGGTGTTGTGAGATGGAAGGATATGGTTTGCTATAAATTGGAATTTAAACATCCAGATTATAAAATCATAAAATACCGAACCAAAGCAGGAGAAACTTTAAAAAAGATAGCATTAGGAAGAGGATTAAATATTGCTAAACTTAGAGAATTAAATAAAGATATTAACCCCTCTTCAACGCTTCAATCAGGAGAAGAGCTGTTAATCACCAATACCTACGAAAAGCAAGTTGTATTTTACATTGACTCAAAATCATTTTTGCCTGTTTATCAAGAAATATATGATGAGAAGGGTTTGTATGAAAAGTATGCTTATTCTAACTTAAAGTATAAAACGCCCATTCCAGAAGATGAGTTTTCTGTTCACTATAAAGAATATGACTTTTAGCTTAAATCATTTTTCATATAACTAGAAATAATTCTTCGAATATCTCTATTGTCTTTTTGTTTTATTATTGAATTATTAATAATTCTAGAATCAGATAAATCTGAACCCTTTTTAAGAAATCCATAACCTTTATATACACCATTCTCAATTTGAACAATACCAATTTCATTTTTATTTCTTCCAGAAGTAAAAATGGGGTCTTTTAATTTTTTTGGCTGAAGAGAAGTAATTACTTTTAAAACAACTTTATTGTATTCTTTAACAGATTGCTTACCACAACAAATTCCTTTGCATTTTTTGAGTTGAAAATAAAAACAGCTTCCTTTTCCTTTCTCTAAGGATGAATATTTAAGGCACAAATTATTTTTTTCAATACAATTTCTAAGGAACTGTCTTGCTCTGTCTCCTTTGTTAAAAGTGATCAGGGGGTTGGTAATGCTCTTTAAATAGTCAATCTTAAGTTCAATAATATTTTGATCATTTGTAAAATAGGTAAGCCCGTAAGTTTCGCCTATTTTTTTTTGTCGATAGTTATATAAAGGGTAAAATTTTTTTATTTCAGCAGATTCTTTTAGTTGGGCAATTAAGTCACTTCCTGTATTTTCGTAAGTCACTTTAACTGTTTCTTGGCAAAGCTTGATTTCTTTTTTAATCGTACTTCTAAAATGACTAATCACACGATCTTTGATGGTTATAGATTTACCAATATAAATAATTTGATTTGCCTGGTTCCAGAAGTAATAAACGCCAATAGTGTTAGGTAAGGTATTTAAATCTTGTTCGTTAATGTTGTTAGAAACGGTAATTTGTTTAGTTGTGGTTAAGTCTTCAAAAAAAGAATGATCTGTTTTGGCGAACAAAAGATTAAATAATTGTAGCGTAGCAAAAGCATCTCCCTTGGCTCTATGTCTTCCGTGAATAGGGATTTCTAAATCGGCACATATTTTACCTAAGGAGTAAGATTTGTGGCCAGGGATTATCTTTCTCGACAATTTAACGGTACATAGTTTTTTTCGTGAAAAAGTATAACCCAGTTCTTTAAATTCGTTTTTAATAACATTAAAATCAAAATTTACATTGTGAGCCACAAAAACAGAATTTCTAGTTGCATCTAAAACTTGTTTAGCAATTTCATGGAAACAGGGAGCATTTTCAACCATTTCATTTGAAATTCCAGTAAGTCGCGTAATGAAATAAGGTATAGGAATATTAGGGTTAACCAAGGTATGAAACTCCCTTACTATGGTTTTACAATCAGTAGTGTAAATAGAAATATCAGTGATTTTATTTTTTGTTCCACCTGTTGTTTCAACATCAATTATAGAATAGAGCATTTGATATTTAATGCATGAATTAATTAAAGCATTAATATAGTAATTCAGAAAAAAGAAATGAAAATTGTTGAGGTTTAAAAGCTAATTTGGTAGCAGCGAACAATAATGAATTAGATGTTATCTTTTATTTGTTTTTTTCTCTTTTTAGTTCTTCTCTCATCTCTTTTGCCATTTCTCGAAATGCAGCAATTTCTTCTTTTTTTCGGGCCTTAACCACAACCAAAGCTTTTGCAACAACTTTATCTCTTTCGTCATAGTCAGCAATTTTGCCTGGCTTTTCAATTCGCATATCTTCTGAAATCCCCAATTCATCTAAAATATCATCTGTGAAATTGATTTTTCCAAGACCAAAATAAATTTTTATTAACTCCTTGTGTTTGTTCATTATCAAGATATCTTGAATAGTTATGTCTTTAATATCTCTATAACCAAACCCTAGTCTTGATTTTCTAGTTAGTTTTCTTAAGTTAACGCTGTAAGTACTGTTTTCGAAGTCTAAAATATCCATATGGATACAAAAATATAAAATGATTTATACAATAACACTAAATGTCATGCTTTAACAACAAATATCTTAAGCATAAATTATTGTATTTTTATGGAAATAAATTTATTAATGAAACTCATAATTCTATTTTCCACATTTCTATTTTCCACAAGTTTTTTCTTTAGTCAGTCAATTTTACCAAATCAATCCACCCCAATTGAATCAAGTTCTAAAGCAATTGAAAAGTACAAAGCTACTTACAATACGGAATCAAAAAATGTTATTACCACACAGCCTACAGGAAGTTTAAGAACTATGGCAGAATGGGAAGAAGTTCAAGCAATTTGCGTTACATGGACTGGCTATAAAAGCATTTTAGCACAAATTGTTGAGGAGGTTCAGTCAGAATGTGAAGTTATTGTATTGTGTAGCAACGCAAATACTGCGCAAACGGAACTACAAAACTACGGTGTTTCTCTTTCGAATGTAACTTTTGTTCCGGCAAACTTTAACTCTATATGGATGAGGGATTATGGTGGAAATACAGTTTATAAAGATTATGTGGACTCTTTAATCTTAGTTGACTGGATTTACAATAGAAGTAGAGCTTTAGATAATACATCACCCGCAGCAATCGGAAGCTTCAAAGGAATTCCCGTTTATGAAATGTCTCAGTCAGGAACTGATTTAGTACATACTGGTGGAAACTTCATGGCAGATGGTTTTGGAACTGGGTTTTCCTCTGAACTGGTGGATCAAGAAAATAGCGCTTCGGGCAATTATAATCTTACTAATAAAACACCAGCACAGGTTGATCAACTCATGAACGATTGGATGGGAATTGACAACTATATCAAAATGACAGTATTGCCATATGATGATATTCATCATATTGATATGCATATGAAACTATTAGACGAAGAAACATTATTGGTTGGTGAATTTCCCAACGGTGTTTCAGATGGCCCTCAAATAGAAATGAATATTCAGTATATACAAGACAATTACACATCTGTTTTTGGAACCCCATTCAAAATCATAAGAATTCCTATGGTACCTTCTAACTCGGGGGGCTATCCCAACGGAAGCTGGTCAGGACCCTCATACAGAACTTATGCAAATAATTTAATTGTAAATAAAAAAGTGTTGGTTCCAACTTACAGAACCCAATATGACACAATTGGACTAAGAATTTTAAGAGAGGCAATACCGGGTTATGACGTGATTGGTATTGACTGTGATAATTCAGGGGGCAATATTATAGGTTCGGGAGGTGCAATTCATTGCATTACTAAGGCAATAGGAACAAGTGATCCTCTTTTAATATCCCACCAAGAGCTGCCAACTTCTTATGATGAAATTAACCCATATACTGTGGAGGCATTGATTATGCATCGATCTGAAATAGCAAGCGCAGAAGTTTTTTACAAGACAGATTTTGCAGCATCGTATTTGAGTCTGCCTATGACAAATACGTCTGGTGATAATTGGACGGCAAACATTCCATCTCAACCCTCAGGTACTACAATTTATTATTATATTTCTGCACAATCTAACTCGGGAAAAACCCAAGTTCGTCCACTTACTGCTCCAAATGGATATTTTGAATTCAACGTTTCTGGGTTTGTCGATATACCTAAAATTGAAATTGAATTTGGTCGTGTTTTTCCAAACCCAAGTAATGGGCTAACATGTATTGAAATTAAAAATGATGAACTATTTACGGGTTCCTTAACTTTAGTTAATGTATTAGGTCAATCAATTGAAAACATTCATCGTGGTATTTTTAAAGGAAATACAAGAAAGTATTTTATTGATGTTTCAAAATACAATAAGGGAATTTATTATTTAAAATTAAATAGCAATAAAGGGTCAAAAACTGTTCCGCTGTTGGTTAAATAATAGGGTTACTTGTTTAGAATTAATCGTTTTACAATATTTCCTTGTGAACTATTTACTGATACATAGTATATCCCATTAGCAAATTCTCCTAAATTAATTGGTTCAAGAAAACTAGTTTTCTTATTCATTTGCTGCTGAGAAACTATGACTGCTCCCATTTGATTAAAGACCTTAATGGTAAACACCTCATTTAATTTTGATTTGACACTTAAATTAACAATCCCACTTGTTGGGTTGGGATAAATTCCCACATCAAATGTTTCATCCGACTGAATTATACCAGATACAATATTGAATTCAAACCAATTTAAATTGAATTCTTGGTTGGTAATTAATAACCTAACATGGTAAATGCCTTTGTCTAACCAAAAAATTTCAGATGTATTCGTTGTTTGCCAAGTCTGCCACCCACCTGTTGAGTTGAAATTAGCTTGGTTTAGTATTGTTATGTTACCTAAACTATCAACAAGTTGCATTTCAATACCTCCACTAAAACCGCTAGAGGCATTTCTGTAACTTACTTGAAAGCTACCTGAGTATTTTGCGTTAACATAGTAATCTACATAATCACCTGTATGTAAGTAGCCTATATTTTCACCACCACCAATATCTGTGCATCCTTCTACACCAATTCCAGATTCAAAAAAGTAATTTTCAGCTTCAATTCTGCCAGGAATACAATTATTTGAACAAGACACCAAGTTTGTTACTGGTTTTCTAGTAAAGGGAGCCAGATTAGACCCGTCTAGCGCAAAAATTTGGTTACCATTGTATGAGATATCTATTTTACTCATTGCGCCTGTTAAAGAAGACCAGCCTTGAACAGGATTGTTTAGTTGAAAGTTTAAAACTCTTGGGTGATTAGGATTGAACTGAAGGCTATTAATTAACACAGTGTTAATTGAATCTACATGAAGAGTAAATGACGAATTAGGGTTGTTGATAACATTAGCAGGTATGGCACTTAAATCTAAAGACTTGTTTAATAATAGTTCAATGTTATATTCGTCAATTGTACGAGCAGAAATGTAATCAGCATCAATACTATTCACTGGCCCTTTTTTAATCAACTCAAATGAGTTAGTATTGATTTCACCTCCATCACAGTGGATTCTTATTTTATTTAATCCTGAGTCTAATATGGCATCAGGAATGGTAAAGGTGTTCCAAAAGTTCCAATTATTTGTTGAGGGAAGGCTATATGACTGAGTGATTGAAGTATCGCCAATTGAAAATGAAATTTTAGAATCAGTATTATTTGCAGAGTACCTTAAATT
>JBELEU010000060.1:0-10645 GCA_042093455.1 Crocinitomicaceae bacterium
GTAAATGAAATTGAAATTCATCATGAAATTCCTTACGAAGAAATACCAGATTTTCCAGTATCTACTGTTGAAGGCCATAGTGGTAAACTAATATTTGGAATTTTAGGTGGGAAAAATGTTGTAGCCATGCAAGGTAGATTTCACTTTTACGAAGGATACTCAATGAATGAAGTTGTTTTTCCAGTAAGGGTAATGAAGTACTTAGGCGTTTCACAAATGATGGTCAGCAACGCTTCTGGAGGAGTTAACCCTGAGTTTGAAATTGGAGATATAATGCTAATTACAGATCATATTAATCTTTTCCCAACCAACCCACTAATAGGACCAAATTTAAAAGAATTAGGACCACGTTTTCCTGATATGAGTGAAGCTTATTCTAAGGAATACATTAGAATTGCTGAAAACTTAGCTAAAGAAATGAATATCAAAGTTGTAAAAGGAATTTATGCTGGCCTTTCTGGCCCAACTTTAGAAACACCTGCAGAATACTTGTATGTAAGAAATATTGGTGCAGATGCTGTCGGAATGAGTACAGTTCCTGAAGTAATTGCGGCAAGACACATGGGAATTCCTTGTTTTGGTGTTTCTGTAATTACCGACTTAGGTGTACCTGGAAAGATTGTTGAGGTAACTCATGAAGATGTTCAAAAAGTGGCTTCAAAAGCAGAAGTTATCCTAACTGGTCTTGTCAAAAGATTCTTTCAAAGCATTTAATTTAAATGGATTTAAACGAAGTACTTGAAAAGTATGAATTAGTTGTTGGCATAGAAATTCATGCTCAACTAAACACTCAATCAAAAGCATATTGCTCAGATAAAAATGAATTTGGTCAAATCCCAAATACTTTAATCTCCCCAATATCTTTAGGGCATCCTGGAACCTTACCTATGTTCAATAAAAAGGTATTAGAACACGCTGTAAAGCTTGGGCTTGCCTGTGAATCTAAGATAACTAAAACGATGCATTTTGATAGAAAAAATTATTTCTATGCCGATCTACCAAAAGGATATCAGATTACTCAAGATAAAACACCAATATGCGAAGGTGGAAATATAAAAATTAAGCTAAAAAATGGAAGTGAAAAACCAATTGACATTACCAGAATTCACATGGAAGAAGATTCAGGGAAAAGTATTCATGACCTCGACCCATTTAACACATTAATTGATCTCAACAGAGCTGGCGTTCCGCTATTAGAAATTGTAACAGAACCGGTAATTAAAAGTTCTGAAGAAGCTTATCAATATGTAACTGAGATAAGAAAACTTCTAAGGTATTTAGACATATGTGATGGAAATATGGAAGAAGGAAGCATGCGTTGTGATGTGAATATTTCAATCATGCCCATTGGATCTAAAGAGTTTGGACAAAGAGTTGAAATCAAAAATTTAAATTCAATAAGAAACGTACAGAGATCAATAGATTTTGAAATGGTAAGACATGCGGAGTTACTTGAAAAAAAATGTGCAATTCATCCAGAAACAAGAACTTTTGATGCACCATCAGGGACCACAATTGGAATGAGAACTAAAGAAGCAGCTCATGATTACAGATATTTTCCTGAACCAGATTTAAACCCACTAAGCTTAAGCGATGAATTCATTGAAAAAATGAAAAGCATTATGCCTGCCCTTCCAAATGAGCTTTTTAAAAAATACACCAAAAAATATGGTCTTTCAGATTACGATGCAAACAACCTAACTGAACTTAAGGAGATAGCAAATTATTTTGAAAATATAATTGAATACACAAACAATTATAAAGCAGCTACTAACTGGATTATGGGAAGCATTAAATCAACACTTAACCAACAAGCCATTTCAATAGATGAATTCCAAATTCCACCAAAATTTATTGCAGAATTAATTGAAATGATTGATAAAAATCAAATTACTCATTCACTAGCCAATCAGAAATTATTTGGAGAGATGATCTTAAATCCTTCAACGGAACCCTTAGTTCTAGCAAAAAATAACAACTGGATTAGAGAAAGTGAAAACGAAGACGAGTTGGAGGCTATTGTTAAAAAAATCCTTACTTCAAATCCAGCTGAAACAGATCGATTTAAGAATGGTGAAAAAAAATTAATTGGATTTTTCATGGGCCAAATAATGAAAGCCACTAAAGGAACTGCAAACCCAAAAATAATTTCACAACTTCTCAATCAAATAATAAAAGATTTTTAAATGAAAAATATTTTACCTTTTTTCATCATGGTATTTTTACTATCATGCGCTAACGAAACATTATCTAATGACATAGTTGATGATAAAACATCAAACTATTTTAAAATTACCGCAAAATTAAGTGGAGTAGAAAGCAAAAAAATATACTTGTTTGATCTTCTTAAACAACAGCCTACTAAGCTAGATTCTTGCACATCAAAAAACAATACTTACACTTTCAAATACAAAACAGAAAAATCAAAATTATTGGGATTAGGAGAAAATTTAAACACAAGCATTGTTGTAATTGGCAAACCTAACGCCTCTATTGAGATAACTGCTGACACAAAAAAACCATTAGAAATATCAATAAATGGAGACAGTGATAATAAACTATTGCAAAGTTATCTTCGCTATAGAAATACTACTTTGATGGAGTTTCAAAAGCTTGTTCAACTTCCAAGATCAGAAGAAAACAATATTAAGATTGCAAACATTCAAAAAAACTATGAAAAATATTTTCATGACTTAATAATAAACAATCAAAATTCTCAGGCTATAGTAATGACCCTTTTTGAAATTTCTGATCCGAATAAACAAAAAGAAGAGTTATTGATTATTAAAAACCTAATTGAAAACAACTTTGACAACCCTTTACTACTTTCAGAAGTTAACAAAAAGATTCAGCAAGGAAATCAGCAAAACACAATATCAAACCAACAACAACAAAGACAGATTCAAGAGCAAGAGAAACTTAAAAAGCTTGGTATAGAAATAGGTCAACCTGCACCAGATCTAAATTTTAAAGACATCAACAATCAACCCATCAAACTTAGCAGTCTGAAGGGTAAAATAGTTTTACTTGACTTCTGGGCCTCATGGTGCAGGCCATGTAGAGCAGAAAATCCTAATGTTGTCAACGTTTACAATAAATATAAAAACAAAGGTTTTACTGTTTACAGTGTTTCATTAGATCAAAAACGAGAACAATGGCTCAATGCTATTTCAAAAGACGGTTTAATTTGGCCAAATCACGTTAGTGACTTACAGGGATGGCGTTCAGCAGCAGGTGCAATATATGGCATCAACAGTATCCCTAAAACTTTTCTAATTGACAGAAATGGAAATATAGCCGCAACTAATTTAAGAGGTCAAGAATTAGAAAAAAAGGTAAAAGAACTTCTTTAATTGAATAATCATAAATTTTTAACAGCTTTAAATTTTAAGAAAAATTTTATTTTAAAAATTTACTGTACAGTTCTCATTTTCACATTTACATCCAATAAAAATCATTCACAGCTAATTAATTATGAGTTAATAGCAACATTCAGTGAAGACTCATTAAAAAGCATATGGCAAGAAAATAGTATTCCAAAACTAATGGTTCCAATAAAAAACGGAATTGAAATTTATCATGTTAATTATTATACTGATTGGATTGATGGAACTAAAATAAAAGCATCAGGAAGATATTTAGTGCCCTTAAATGATAAAAATGCTTCAACTCTAGTTTATAACCACGGTACAAGAATTAAAATGGGTCGACCAAAGATCACAGGTGGAGAAAATATATTATGCATGATTTTTGCAACTGACGGTTATGCTGTTCTAAGTCCTGACTATATTGGGCTGGGAGAAGGCGAAAAAACTCATTTGTATTGCAATCTAGAAAGTGAAGCATTGGCTGGGATAGATTTTCTATTGGCTATTGAAGAATTAAATGATAAAATAAATTTAAAAGTAAATGATCAATTATTTATAACTGGCTATTCTCAAGGGGGGCACGCAGCAATGTCAATGCACAAAGTCATTGAAAGAGATCATAAAAAAACTATAAAAATAACAGCATCTGGCCCCATGTCAGGTCCATACAGTGTTTCAGGAGTGCAAGGTGAATTAATGTTTAACAAATACTCTCAACCTCATTATTTACCCTATTTGTTGTATGGATTAAATATTGCATATCAAATATGGCCTGAAAATGAATTTTACAATATTTACAGAAAACCATACGATACATTAATTCCAAAATTATTTAATGGCAATTATAATATAAGAGCAATCAACAAAGCATTACCCGAAATACCTATAAATATTGTAAAACCTGAAATAATTAACACCTACAAAAAGGATTCAAACTTTATAATTCGTAAATTATTGCAAAGAAATGATGTAAGTAATTGGAAACCATTAGCTCCTATTCAAATGTGTTATTGCGAGGCTGACGAAGAAGTTTTGTATGAAAATGCTATATTAACTAAAAACAACATGATAGATCTTGGAGCAAAAAACGTAACCGCAATATCTGCAGGGAAAAAATACGGTCATGGAAAATGTGCTGGTTTTTCAACACTATATACCAAATATTATTTTGACACATTTAAGAAGAGAAAAACAACAACTGGGAAAAAGGGAGCCTTTTTCAAAAGATGTTCACTTAGTCTATATAAACTATTTGAAAATTAAGCATGAAAAATTCAATTTTATTATTTCTTTCAGTTATTTTGTCCTTAATCGGAAAAGGTCAAACCAACTATTTTCAACAAGAAGTCAATACTGAAATCACTGTATTATTAGATGACAAAAACAATACCCTAATTGGAGCAGAAAAAATAACTTATTTAAACAATTCTACATCAATTTTAGATTCAATTGTAATTCATTTATGGCCCAATGCATATAAAAATGTTGATACTGAACTAGCCAAGCAAAAATATGAGTCTGGTTCAACAGTAATCAAATATGCTTCAATTAAAGAAAGAGGATATATAGACTCATTAAATTTCAAGATTGACAATCAAAAAGTGAAATGGGATTATTACAACAACCACTTAGATATTGCTATTCTTCACTTAAACAAACCCTTAAAACCAAAACAAAAAATAGTCATTGAAACACCTTTTTTTGTTAAAATACCATCTGCTCAATTTTCAAGACTAGGTCACGTTGGTCAATCGTATCAAATAACCCAATGGTTTCCTAAACCAGCTGTTTTTGACGAAAACGGATGGCATCCACTTTATTACTTAGACCAGGGTGAATTCTATTCTGAATTTGGCTCATATGATGTTAAAATCACACTGCCTGAAAACTATGTAATTATGGCAACTGGAGACTTAATTAATGGTGAAAAAGAATTAGAATTTTTAAATGAGAAAGTTAAGTTAACCGAACAAAAAATTAAAAATAACAAACTACCAACCAAAGACTCTTTAGGGAAGAAAGACATGTCTTTCCCAAAAAGTAGCGAAAAATTTAAAACTGTTCATTTTAGACAAAATAATGTACATGATTTTGCTTGGTTTGCTGATAAAAGATATCATGTTTTAACAGGTGAAGTAGAATTACCTGAATCGAAGCGAAAAGTTAAAACATGGGCACTATTTACCAATCAAGAAGCACATCTATGGACTAAATCAATAGAATATTTGAACGATGCTACCAAATACTTTTCCAAATGGGTGGGCGAATACCCATACAACCATGTCACAGCAGTAGATGGAACAATAAGTGCTGGTGGTGGAATGGAATATCCTAACATAACAGTTATAGGGAATTCATATACAGCTCATGCTTTAGAAACTGTGATTATTCACGAAGTTGGACACAATTGGTTTTATGGAATATTAGGGTCAAATGAAAGAGACAATGCTTGGATGGACGAAGGCATGAATACTTACATTGAAATCCGTTACATGGAAGAAAAATACAATGGACAGTTCATGAATATCCCATTTATTAAAATGAAAGATAAAAATTTACAAGAAGCAACTTATCGATTCAATGCAAGTAGGAACTATGATCAACCCTTAAAAATGGGTTCTGAAGCATTTACAGAATTTAATTATGGAGGCATGGTTTATGCTAAAACTGGAATTGGATTTCATTACTTAAAAGGCTACTTAGGAGAAGTTCTTTTTGATCAATGCATGAATAATTATTATGACAAATGGAAATTTAAACACCCTAAACCTAAAGACTTAGAAAAGGTATTTGAAGAAACATCTAAAAAAAACTTAGATTGGTTTTTTGATGGATATATAAACACTTCTCAAAAAACAGATTATGCATTTAAAAGTTTAAAGAAAATCAATGAAAAAGATTACCTCCTTAAAGTCAAAAACAAAACAGGCTATAACTCACCTGTTTTAATACAATCCATTAAAAACAACAATGATACAAATGAAATCCTAGAAGAATTTTGGATCGATGGATTTAAAAAAGACACCAGCATTGTACTTTCCACAAAGAATAACCCAGATCAGTTTGCAATGGATATTAATCAAAATACGACCGATTTTAATCACTCTAAAAACACCTTAAAAACAAGTGGAATTTTTAAAACATGGAAACCCATTGAATTGAAACTAATTCCTTATGATAATAACACCACTAAAAACTTCATTCATTGGCTTCCCGTTCTAGGATACAACTCTAACGATAAAACAATGCTTGGATTATCTCTTTATAATAAAAGTGCTTTTACTAAAAAAACAGAATTTTTAATTGCCCCTATGTATAGTTTCAATAGTAAAAATGTTTTTGGAGTCGTTGAAATAAGTAAAAACATCAATGGCAATGGCATTTTTACCAAAACAGAATTAGGATATAAAATCAAAAGTTTTTCAAACAATGATGGTATAGATGTAAACGATAGATGGATTAAACAAGAATTGTTTAGCGAATTTAGAATAAAGGAAAAAAAAGTTAGATACTCTCCTATACAAAGGCTATTAATCAGAGCATTAAAAATTGATGAACAATTCCATTATGAATCTGGAAACAACATCCATCCTCCTGATATAAATAGAGCAACAGACGTTAATTATTATGGTCAATTAAAATATACATTAGAAAGTAAGCAAGTACTTAAACCAAAATCTTTGGAACTAAACTATATTTACGGATATGACAATAGGGAGAAAATAAATTCAATTAGCACTTTACAATTAACTGCAAATTATCATTTAAACTACAATAGAGATTTAGACGCCATTAAAGTGAGGTGTTTTGCTGGTTATAATTTTAATAAATCTAGCGATAGATACAACTTATTTGTAAAAGGGCAGGATGGTGAATACGATTACATGTATGATCGCACATACTTATCTAGAAATGGAGTTTATCCAAGTACCTTTTCACAACAATCTTCCTTAACTCAAGGTGCATTTAAAATAAATGGCAAACAAGAAAGTGATAAATGGCTTATTGCATCAAACTTGTTATTAGAATTGCCAAAATTACCTTTAGGAATATTTTTAGACCTGGCTTCCTTTTATAATGAATATGATGAAAATATAAATGGTATAACTACTGGAAAAGTTATAGAAGAAATTAAATTTCTATATAATGCTGGAATTTATTTTAATATTGAAATTAATGAAAAACCCTTATTGGGAGTTTACATGCCTTTATTTTACAGCAAAGAAATACATGATTCCTACGTTTTTGGACAAAATCAAAAAAGATTTTCAGACATAGGATTACTTCAAAAAATTACATTTGTACTCAATTTAAATGAAATTAATCCGTTTACGATTATAAAGAATATTAAACCCTAGTTGCAATTGAAAAAGATATATTTTGCTTCAGACTTCCATTTAGGATCACCTACTTATGAAAAAAGTAGAAAACGTGAAATTCTAATTGTTAATTGGCTTAATGAAGTTGCTAAAGATGCCCAAGCTATTTATTTAGTGGGAGACATATTTGACTTTTGGTTTGAATATAAAAACACTATTCCAAAAGGTCATATACGCTTTATTGGAAAAATTGCTGAATTAGTAGACAAAGGAGTTGAAATTCATATGTTCACAGGTAATCATGACATGTGGATGTTTGATTACTTTGAAAAAGAACTTGGTATTCAAATAATTAGAGAACCAATAAACAAGGAAATCAATGGAAAAAAATTTCACATTGGACATGGCGATGGACTAGGTCCTGGTGATTATTCTTATAAATTCATAAAGAAATTTTTTTCAAGTAAGATATGTCAATGGTTCTTTAAAAGAGTACATCCAAATTTAGGGGTTAGCCTTGCAAATGCATGGTCAAATAGAAGTAGAGAAAAAGAAGGTGAACTTGTGTTTTTAGGCCCAGAAAAAGAATGGTTAATTCAATATTGTAAAGAAATTCTAGAAAAAAAGCATTTTGACTTTTTTGTATTTGGACACAGGCATATACCTATTGACTATGATTTTCCAAATGGATCAAAATACATAAACTTAGGCGATTGGATCAACCACTTCACTTATGCTGAGTTTGACGGTGAAAATTTGAACCTAAAAAAATACAATAGCACCAACTAAGCAATTCTTTTTACTAAATCAATAATCCTATTGGAATAACCAGCTTCATTGTCGTACCACCCTATTACTCTTACAGTATTTTTTGAAACATTAATTAGTTGAGCATCTATTATACATGAATTTGTATTCCCAATTATGTCAGTTGAAACAATAGGATCTTCAGTGTATTCTAAAATTGAACTCATACTACCTTCTGAAAGTTCTTTAAATACTTTTTGAAGTTGTTCAATACTAGGAGTTTTAGAAACATTACAAATAATATCAGTCATTGAACCATTAAGAACAGGAACTCTTACTCCTATGCCTTCTAATTTACCACTCAAACTAGGGAAAATTTTACCAATTGCTTTTGCAGCACCAGTAGAAGTTGGTATAATTGAATTAGCTGCAGCCCTAGATCTTCTCATATCTTTATGAGGGGCATCATGAATATTTTGATCACTTGTGTAAGCATGTGTAGTAGTAATGTATCCATTTTCGATAGAAAACAAATCATCAATAACTTTTACCATTGGTGCAGCACAGTTAGTTGTACAAGATGCATTACTTAAAACCAATTCAGATCCATCAATCAAATCATCATTAATTCCCATTACTATGGTCTTCACTTCAGAGTCAGTAGCTGGTGCAGAAATTATTACTTTTTTAGCTCCTGCAGTAACATGCTTCTTAGCTCCCTCCATCGACCTAAAAACGCCTGTTGACTCAATAACAATATCAATATCGAGTTCACCCCAAGGTAATTTTTCAGGGTCTTTTAAACTATACACATTTATTGGTTTGCCATCAATAGAAATAGAAGATTCATCACTAGAAACTTCATTTGAAAGTTTCCCATGAACTGAATCGTATTTTAAAAGATGAGCTAATGTAGATGTATCCACAAGGTCATTAATAGCGACTAATTCAATAGAAGGATGATTCATTACAGCACGCGTAAAAACTCTACCAATTCTACCAAAACCATTTATAGCAACTTTTATTTTTGACATCTTTTCAATTTTAAATTTTATTTAATGTTTTCAAAAAAAACATTTTGTTCTTCTTAAAAAACCTACGAGCTCATTTGTAAAACAAACACCCACTTATAGTATAGTGTAAATTTAACAATAAGTATTGTTTAAATCAACATTTAACAATAATTAATTGAGCACATTAAGTATAAACTAGGTTTAATAAATATAAAAAAAAGCCTCAACATAAAATGCTAAGGCTTTAAATATCAGAATTTGATTTTATTAATATTTAATAAACTTAACTACTTTTTTACTGCTTTCTGTTTCAAGTACTACAAAGTAAGTTCCGACATGAAAGTTAGAAACACTAAAAGATATAGTATGTGATCCAGCATTTCTATTTTGATTTGAAACAACATCTATTAATCTTCCATTTAAGTCATAAACTGAAGCCTTAACTCCAGAGTTTTTATTTAACTCAAAGGTTAATTTAGCTTCGTCTATCACTGGATTTGGATAAACATATAGATTATCTAAAGTAAGAACTGGTTCATTAGTTATTTCATCTTCACGTATAGATAGTAAATTATCTGATCTCCAAATACCTCTGGCGTGAGTTCCAAGGTAAATAGCCCCTGGATTGTTTACTCTACCATCTTCCCAATCTCTCCATTGTTGACGAACATCAAAAACAGGAACAACTCCTAATTCATCGTTACAAGCAGTCCATTGAGTAGAATTGCCATTTATATTATCTGTAGTGAAAACACCAAATTCAGTTCCAATTATAATAATGTCAGTAGATGGATCTCTTTCAATAACACATCCAAAAACTGGCATATCAGGTAAATTACCATCAATTGAAGAAAAAGTTGGACTAGCAGAAGTACCGTTAGTTGAGTAATAAACGTGATTACCTGACGTTCCTGCAACAACAACACATACATTATCAGGGTCTGTTGGATCTACAGAAATATCTGTTACAGTTTTACCACCAAAAGAAGTAGAAATTTTTATTGTATGCAATTGATATTCAACAGGTGAGCCATCTAAATAAGAGTACAAGTGATTATCATTGTCATAGTTAATGTTATTCAATACAGCTCCAGTAATTGTATCTCCAGTTGAAATAAGAATTAACGTATCGGGATCTTGACCAACATTAGTTGGTTTTTAAGAAATATCAGCTGCTGCGGCAGTATATGCTCTATCA
>JBELEU010000061.1:0-10575 GCA_042093455.1 Crocinitomicaceae bacterium
CGGGACCACTCTTGGAGCAGATAACGGTATGGGAGTCGCAGCAATTATGACACTTCTTGCTAGTAAAGATATTAGCCATCCTGCAATTGAAGGTCTTTTCACTATTGATGAAGAAACAGGAATGACTGGTGCTTTTGAACTGGAAAAAGGTGTTTTGAAAGGAGAGGTGTTATTGAATCTTGATACTGAAGATGACGATGAATTTAGCATTGGTTGTGCTGGGGGCATTGACACTAATTCAGAGATTCATTTTGATACATCCTCAATTGATTCACAATTTCATGGCTATGCGATTACTGTGAAAGGTCTTAAAGGAGGCCATTCAGGAATGGATATTCACCTTGAAAGAGGAAATGCCAATAAAATTATGAATAGAATCCATAAAGTTGGAATCAAATATGATTTAAGAATTTCAGAAGTCGATGGAGGGAGCTTGAGAAACGCTATACCAAGAGAATCATTTTCATTGATAGCTGTTAATTCCGCTTCTTTTTTAGCTGATGCTGAAATTTTAGTTTCTGACATTAAAAATGAATTTAATGTTACTGAGCCATTAATGGATATTGTAATTAAGAAAACCGAACTGCCTTTAAGTGGTTTGTCAACACTTGATTCTAGTAAAGTAGTCGATTCTATTTATTCAATTTTTAACGGAGTTTATAAAATGAGTCAGTCTATAGATGGATTGGTTGAAACATCTTCTTCTCTAGCAAGAGTTATTGTTAATGATGGCAAGTTTTTAACTCAAAGTTTACAGAGAAGTTCTGTTGATTCATCGAAATTTGACATTGCTAACTCTGTCGGTGCATCTTTAAAATCAATTGGTGCAAAAGTTGAGCACACAGGTTCTTATCCAGGTTGGGCACCTAATCCAAATTCACCCATTCTTGAAATAATGGTTCCTCTTTATAAAAAACTGTACAATGAACAACCAAGAGTGCAAGCTTGCCATGCGGGTCTAGAATGCGGTATCTTAAATGAAAGATATCCTGGATTAGACATGATTTCTTTTGGACCTACTATTAAGAACCCTCATTCACCAGATGAAAAAGTACATATAGGCTCAGTAGAAAAATTTTGGAACTTTTTACTAGAAGTTTTAGTTAGAATACCAGAAAAATAATCAATAGTCCCATCTTTTGTTAAAAGGGTCATACATATTTATCCCAAATTTAAATTGATAATTGGCTCCAACTAAAGTATTTGCAGATGTTACTGCGAAGGTATTTAGTTTAAATATTTGATTCCTGATTTTAAACTTTCTACTTAATCCAAAATATATCTCAATATGAGCTAAGTCATCTTCTGGAACTAAAATAACTCCAGAACCTGCAGAAAGTTGAAGTTTGAGTAAATACAAAAGAGGGATTTTATTCAAAATATTTCCTTCAAAATGGTGTAAATAATTAGCTCTTAAAAATTCATTTGGAGTACTTAGAGTAGGTCCAAGTAGCTGAAATGAATTTAGAGGATTACTAAAAAACACAGGGTCAGATCCTCTAAAATACTTCCACTCAATTAAACGCAAACTGTTTTTATTTAGAAAAGAACCGATTTGAATATTCCATTTTGAAGTTCCAAGTTGTGGTATTTTTATTTCATCATTAGCTCCTAATTCTATAAAGTCAAAATCAACTTCACTATTTAACAAGCCTGGAATTCCTTTTCTATAAATTAAATTAACTGTCGGAAAATCTGATCCCATTGAAATTTTTCGCTGACCTTTGAAGTAGTACTTTTGAAAAGGAATCCATGTAAGTTGAAATCTAATTTCTGATTTGGTATATTCTGTAAATTCTTCAGGATCATTTAGTTCACCAAAAACTTCCATTGACCAATTGGCAAAATCAAGTCCAACCAGAGGACTTTTAATAGCATATTCTAACTTTATTTCTCCATATAACCCATTGACCAATTCTGCTCTTTGCGCAAGTTTTATATGTTTAGACCTTACATAATTTCCTCTACTAAATGATGAAGAAACAGAAGCATATCGATTTATCAAAGTATATTGATCACCTATGCTAACATATGTTCTTAAAAACCTTTTTTTTGAATAATTTAAGGCAAGTTCTAGGTTTCCTTTTGGATCCTTATTTCTAAAACCATAATCTATTTCGTTGTTTAATTCAAGTTTGTTTTTGTTTGTAAATATTTTGTCATAATGCCATCCTATTCTATGTCGATACCCTCCAATTCCAAAAAGATTAAATTGACTTACAATTGGCTCCAAATAAAAAGTATTTCCTTTGTATCTATTTCTATGAAATAAACCGCTGAATATTAACCTTCCTAGAGTAATTTTATTCATTGCACTATCTTGCTGCATCAAGTACTTTTCACTTTGGTATTCATCTCTTAGAGAATCTGTGTAACTGATGTAATTGAGTTCATTTTCTTTTAATTCAATTGAACGAACACTATTCCAAAAAACAGAGTCACGTAATTGAACACTGTCGTTAAATATTTTTATTTCATTTTTTGAAAAATAGTCGGGCAAGTTGTTGTTTGTTTTGTATTTGCTGAGTTCTGTTTTTATGTTGCCAATGACCTTGTATTTTCCTTCTTTAACAGTGTAGTCAATTACTTTCCTTTTGGAAAAATTATATTTGTTTTCCACCATGTGATAATCTTCAATTAAATGAAATTCATCATAATTTAATTTAGGACCAGAAACTTTAAATTCATAAGACACGATTCTATACGTTTCATCTTCGATAAAAAGTAACCCTTCAAAAAGGGGCTCACCTTTAAATAATGGAGTTATTTTTATTTTATAAATTTTATCTTTTTCATTGTAAAATGAACCTTCAAGATCATATTTGTAATAAATAAAGCCGTTAAACCCCAACGGAGATACTACTGCTTTTTCAGTTATATTAGGTAAATCAATATTGTTATCATATAAATTAATATTGATATCCATTAATTCATCTGAAATATTTCTATCATCTTCATTTTCATAATCAGGGACAATTTGATATTCACCATAGCCCATATCAGCACTTACTGAATAGGATTGATTATTTTTGGTGTCAGCAAAATCATGATAGCCAGAATAATCCCAATAGTACTTGTTTGGTTTTTGAAAATATATAGTCGAATAACTCTCAATGAACTTCAGAATATTGTTGTCAAAATTAACATTAAGGGATGTATCTAATGATAACTTTGAATTACTGTCCTTGTCATTGTTAATGGATTTAATTTGTCGTTTTTCAATGGAATTTTTTGTGTATTGATTATAGCTAAAATTAAAATCACCAATTTCAAATATATTTTTCTTATTTCTGACAGATTTAATAATTTCTTTTGCTTTGTTTTTAGTGTTTGATACTATCTCTAACTCCATCAATTCTTCTGATGAAGGAGACAGCTGTATGCTTAAATTCTGGGAAGATTTAGTAATATTTATTTCTTTTTCTATTGCTGAATACCCAACATAACTAAAGATCAATTGATGATTACCATGCTGAAGTTGAATGAAGTATTCACCGTAGCTGTTAGCAGCTACTCCGTAAGTTGAATTCTTTATGTATACAGTCGCAAAGGGTAGTGGTTGACCTTTTATATTAGTAATAACGCCCTTCAAGTGTTGGCCGTGAAAAGATGAAATTCCAAATAAGAACAGTGCTATAATTAAATATTTTATTGGCGAATTCATCTTGGACTATTATTTTAAATTAAGTTAACTTATTGAATATTCTTTAGAAGTTTTATCAATATGTCATAAATTAAGTTAAAATTTGCATCATATAATAAACATTTTTATGTCACATTATAAAGATATTAAAAGAATTACTACCCATGTTCTTCAAGAAATGAAGAATACAGGAGAGAAAATTTCTATGCTAACAGCATACGATTTCTCTATGGCTACCATAGTTGATCAAGCAGGTACTGATGTTATTTTAGTTGGAGATTCTGCTTCAAATGTAATGGCGGGTCACGAAACAACACTTCCTATTACTCTTGATCAAATGATTTATCATGCAGCCTCTGTTATTAGAGCAGTCAAACGTTCATTGGTTGTTGTTGATTTACCATTTGGTAATTATCAGGGGGATTCAAAAGGTGCTTTACACTCTGCTGTAAGAATAATGAAAGAATCTGAAGCTCACGCTGTTAAATTAGAAGGGGGCAGAGAAGTAATAGAATCTGTAGAAAGAATACTTTCAGCAGGAATTCCTGTTATGGGGCATTTGGGGTTAACACCTCAGTCCATCTATAAATTTGGAACATATACTGTTAGAGCCAAGGAAGAAGAGGAAGCAAAAATACTAATTGAAGATGCTTTACTTCTTCAAGAAAAAGGTTGCTTTGCAATAATTTTAGAAAAGGTACCTGCAGCACTAGCTAAAAAAGTAGCGGAAAAACTAACCGTCCCTGTAATTGGAATTGGAGCTGGAGGTGGTGTAGATGGACAAGTTTTAGTTTTGCACGACATGTTAGGTATCACACAAGAGTTTTCACCTCGATTCTTAAGAAGGTATCATGATTTACACAATGAAATGCTTGGAGCTTTTGAAAATTACATAAAAGATGTAAAGTCAAAAGATTTTCCTAATTCTGAAGAACAATATTGAATAAGATGTCATTAGTTATTTTATATGAAGATAATCATCTGATTGCTGTAAAAAAATTACCTGGGGAGATTGTTCAAGCTGATAAAACTGGTGATGAAACATTAGCAGATAAGGTTAAAGAATACATCAAAATTAAGTACAATAAACCTGGTGATGTATTTCTAGGTATAATACATAGAATTGATAGACCAGTTGGTGGCGTTGTAGTTTTTGCTAGAACATCAAAAGCATTGATCAGAATGAATAAGCAATTTCAAGATAAGCTAATTGAAAAAACATATTGGGCTGTAGTTGATGAGAGACCACCTTTTGAAAAGGGTGAACTTGTTAATTGGATGAAAAAAAATCAGCAAAAAAATAAATCTAGAGCTTACGATCAAGAAGTAAAAGAAAGTAAAAAGGCTGAACTTTTATATGAACTTATTGGTAGAAGTAGAAATTACTATTATTTGCAAATTAAGCCCAAAACTGGAAGACATCATCAAATTAGAGTTCAATTAAGTAATGCTGGATGTTGTATAAAAGGTGATGTTAAATATGGAGCAAATCGTACCAATAAAGATGGTTCTATTCATTTATTTGCTCGTAGTGTGACATTTAATCATCCCATCAAGAAAGAACCCATGACAATAACAGCCAATCCACCAATTGATCCACTTTGGAATGAGTTCATTAATTTGGCAAATTTAAGTTAACTCTTACTGGCAATAAAGCTAATTTCTACATTTACATCTTTTGGAAGTCTTGAAACTTCAACAGTTTCTCTTGCTGGAAAACTTGCATTGAAGTAGCTAGCATAAATTTCGTTTACTATTTCAAAGTTGTTCATGTCTTTCAGGAAAATACTACATTTAATTACATCATCCCAATTCATTTCTGCAGCATTCAAAAGTGAGGCTATATTTTCCATCACCTGATTAACTTCTTTTGTTAGGTCATGAACTATTAACTCATTTGTTTTTGGATTTATTGCAATTTGACCACTTGCATACAACATGTCATTGTGTAAAATAGCTTGACTATATGGGCCGACAGGGGCTGGTGCGTTTTGTATACTTATTGATTTTTTCATGTTATTTTTTAAAAAAGATTGTTGTCATACCAAGTTCTTCTTCTTTGTAGTTTTAAATCTTGAAGTAATGATGACTTGACATTGATTTGGATATTGTAGCTTCTCATGAAGCCAAAAGGAATCCAATTGAACCCCATTTGCCAACAGTGCAAATCTCTAGCTATATTAATAGAAGTAAAACTAAACTCTTTATTTACAAAATCGTAATTGGTCATGTAAGATATTTTCCAATTTTTTGTCAAACTAAGATCACCTCTTAAGCCAACACTTTGAGTAATATAAGCAGTATCAATTGTTGATGAAATGCTTCTTCGGTAATCAATTTTATAATCAATATTAAGCGTCCATGGAATATTGAAATCTATATATAAATCGCTATTTGAGTTAATGAAGTCTAATTCTTCATTACTTCCCTTATTACTGGAGTAAGCTTTTTTTGCCCCTTTTTTTGATTTTAAATTCATTCCAACAGCTAGATTTGCATTGGTAAGCGTTCCTATTTTGCGATTTTTAAACTGAAGTTCATTCACTCTTTTTCCATTAATGTAACTGTATGGGTCTAGAGAACCTGCAAATCTAATGTTAACTTTTTTCCATAAGCTAGTTCTTCCAACAAGGTTAATACGATCTAAATTAAATGAATCCTTCATTATATCATATCCACTATTGATAGAAAAATTATCCAATATTTTAGATTTAATAAATTCCTCTTTTATTGTTGTGTCATTGATATTTTTTCTTTTTAGTTCTAGTGAGTTAATTAAACTAAAACCTATCCTCCCAGATTCGTTAGGGCTAACTGAGCCGTAAATATTTCCAGAATAGGGTGAGTAGTCAGTGAAATTATCTCCTGTAGAATCATTTTGATATCTTTCCAAGCTGTAAGTGCTGGGTTTGTATGAGAAATTAACATTCGGAGTAATGGTGTGGCGAATTTTCATTTCATGTTTACCTCTTAAAAATTTTGCTGGTTGATAAAAACCATAAATTTTACTTGTGGCTGATGCGCTAAAACTATGAGAGTAAAGAGATGAAAAGTCTCTAGTAGTATCATTTTGAACTTCATTATTAGTAGAGTTCCACGACTTGTTGATTTGATCAAAATACCAAAGAGAGGATAATTGATAGGCTGGGTTTATGGTTATATTTTTTCCAAATAGCTTAATTGAACTAGAAGCATTGATGTTGTGTCTTACCCCTTTTCTTGAGTTAACTAACAAGTTGTTTAAGTTTTCTAATTTAATGTCCTCAGAAAATTCATTAATTTCATTTTTGGTATTTAACTGGTAATTAACATTGGTTTGATTAATAAATTCATGAATGAAGTTTTTCGTTATGCTAGTCTTACGAAGCATCTTTAATGGATAAAATCGATTAACGTTGTAAGCTATCTCAGGAAGAGTAAATGTCATCATTCCAGTGTTGCTATTTTGACTGTGTCGTAAATTACCATTTAGATTAGAGCTTATTTTGCCTTTAAATTGTTTGCTCCAAGAAATGTTTGAATTAAAAGTGTTGGTTAAATAGTTACTAGCTGAAATATTGTTGTAGTCATTTCTGAAATTTGTTGTTGTTCCTGCATTAATTAATGCTCTAAAAGTTGTTCCTGGATTTAGTTTTGCATCATTTTGGTGATTCCATTTAATAAAAAAATCTTTGGATTTACTGTAGTCCTCAAATCCTTTTTCTCCTTGTATGGTATTTCTATAGTTCAATGAAAACTGGCCATTGTATTTGTATCTTGTTTTGTATTGTGTTCTATTTGATATTCCCCAAGATCCTTTGCTGTAAATATCACCTGTAAGAGATGTGCTAAATTTTCCATTCTTAAATTGATGGTAATAACCACCACCAAGTAAGTAAAAGCCAAGTGCTGCAGACTCTCCATAAGTTGGTACAATTAGCCCGTTTGAACTTTTATTTTTTTTGTTTGGTAAAAAAGCAAAAGGAAGACCTAAGGGGGTAGGTATATCAGCTATAAAAAGATTTACTGGTCCTGAAACAATTTTATCATCGGGCTTAATTATGGCTTTTGATAATTTAAAATAAAAATGAGGATGATCAAGGTCACAAGTGGTGTATAAAGCATTTTTAATGTGAATGTCTCCATTTGTCTGTTTTTTTACTTTTTCACCATGTATGTAGCTCTCTCCTTCTTTTAGTTTAACATGATATGTGATGCCCTTTTGTGTTTCGAAGTTATATTTTAAAGAATCTGATTTAGTAGAAGTCCCTCCATCTTTAATTACTGGTATTCCAACTTTATTGTTATTAGAGTCCAAGCAGTATTTAGCAATTACAATTTTTGATGTGAGATCGAATTCAATAAAACAAGCATCCAATGAAATTTCACCATAATCTATATGAGCTTCATTGTAAAGAAAACTTTTGTTGTTTTTCATGTCTAAAATTACCGAGTCTTTAGCTGTGTAGTTTAGGACATTCGTTAATTGGCTTGATTCTTGTTTAGTTACTTCTTTACTTTGAGAATAAGTGCCATTATTGTTTATTAACAGAATAAAGAGAATAATTAGTCGCAAAAAACTATGTTTTACACTTGAAGGCTTCATACATTTGGAACAAATGATAACTATTTGAAGTTTTTGGATCAATTTTAATAAATCGATTTATCGAATAACGAAAAAAATGACATTTAATTACACAAAGATAACGTTACCTAACATAAGAATAACTTTTTTTCTTATTGTTTCACTTTTATTTTGTTTTAAAACAGTTTTTTCACAAACAGGTCTTGGAATTAATACTATAGTTATTGATCCTGGTCATGGAGGAAAAGATCCAGGAGCCATCAGTCCAAATAAAAATTATGAAAAAACAGTAGTACTGAAGGTGAGTCTTCTTTTGGGCAAATTAATTGAAAAGGCATATCCTGATGTTAAAGTAATTTATACTAGAGATGATGATAAATTTATTGGTCTAGCAAAAAGAGCAAAAATTGCCAACGAAATTGGGGCGGATTTATTTATATCAGTTCATGCAAATGCTGTTGAAAGTTCATCTGCAAACGGATTTGAAACATGGGTTTTGGGACTTCACAAATCTCAAGCTGCTTTAGAAGTTGCAAAATTTGAAAATTCTGCCATTTTGATGGAAGAAAATAATGAACAAACTTATTCAGAGTTTAATCCAAATGATCCAGATGCATATATTGCTCTTTCGATGCGTCAGAATGCATTTTTGAATCAAAGTTTAATATTAGCTAATTCTATTCAAAAAGATTGTGTTTCTAAACTAGGGTTGAGAAATAGAGGCGTTAAACAAGCAGGTTTTATGGTGTTGTACAGAGCAACCATGCCAGCGGTACTATTGGAATTGGGTTTTTTGTCTAATGCAAAAGATGAAAAATTACTAACGACTGAAAGTGGTCAAATTAAACTAGCAGAACATATTTTTCAGGGTCTAAAAAGATACAAGGAGAAATATGACGGTGTTGATCAATCTTTAAAATCAACTCAAAAAACGGAAACAAAAATTCCAAAAGAAAAAGAAGATATTGAAGATAAAGGGGTCTTCCTAAAGGTTCAAATTGCTACCTCTTCATCGAAAATTTCTACACTTCCTGAAAACTTTAATGGATTAAAAGGAGTAGAAGTGTATATTAGTGGAAAATTTTATAAATACACTTACGGAAAATGTACTGATATGGTAACCGCTAAATCTTTGCTTGCAAAGGCAAAAGCCAATGGTTATCCATCTGCATTTATTACTGCTTTTGAAAGTGGTGATAAGATTAATTTAAATGATGCTTTGATTAAGCTAAATAAAAAACCAAATGAAAATTAAAAAAGAAATATTAGTCGGACTTATTTCAATTATTGGAATTAGTGGTTTAATAGTTGGCTTTTTCTTTTTAAAAGGTCAAGAGCTTTGGAAAAACAGAGCTTTGTATTATGCAGTATATGACAATACTGAAGGTTTAACGACTGGTAGACCGGTAAAATTAAATGGTTTGAAAATTGGAAATGTTATTAATGTTGCTTTTCAACCTACTAACTTTAACAGTGTCGTAGTTGAATTTGAATTAACTGATCCTTATGTTAAAGAAATACCAATTGGTTCAACCATTCTTTTGAATTCTGATTTATTGTCTGGAGCTTATTTAGAACTAGTTTGGAAAGATAATACGGATAATTATCAGCCAAAAGACACAATAAGTTCCTTGGTCTCTCAAGCTTTAGAAGATCAAATTAATGAAAGGTTATTGCCATTGGAACAGAAGACCAATGAATTAATTAGTACAGCTGATTCTGCTATTAAGACAATTGAAGCAATTTTTAGTAGAAATACAGATAACTTAGATCAATCATTTGAAGGTATTAACAATTCGATTAGAAATTTTGAACGTGTTTCTCTTCGAATAGACACTCTTATCAAATCTGAAAAGTATAGAATAAGTAGAGTTTTACAAAACATTGAATCGATAACATCCAATCTAAATGCAAGTAATCAACAGATAACAGCTCTGCTTTCAAATGTTTCTAAAATTTCTGATACACTAGCAAATGTAGATTTTATAGGATTAGTTGATAATGCCAAAGAATCATTAGATGAGGTAAATACAGTTCTTTATGATATACAACATGGTGATGGTTCTTTAACACATCTTTTACAAGACTCTAGTCTTTACAATAGGGTTGACGATATGGTAGATGAGGCTACTAGATTAGTTGAGAACATTAAAACTCACCCTAACAGATATTTACAATTCAGTGTATTTGGGAGTAGAGATAAAAGCTTGTTAGACTCAAGAGATGAAAAAACATTGAAGAAGTTTGTCTCGGATTCATTAGATAATTAACCAACTGCGTTAATCATTACATATTATTGGTATATCTTTTTTATATTTATACTGAACAAGAAAGTTTATACATATGCTGTCTATTATTGTTTTTGCTA
>JBELEU010000062.1:0-10308 GCA_042093455.1 Crocinitomicaceae bacterium
CATGATGTGGATCATAAATTTTCCTACGGTGCAAGGTTGAAATATTTATATGGAATGGAAAATTTCAACACTCAAGTTAGTTACATGGGTATAACTACAGATCAAAATACACACGCTTTGTCATTTGACATGAACTTTGAATTTCAATCTGCAGGATTGCCTTTAGTTCTTTTTGATGATACAAGTAGTGCTATTGGAGCTATTGATACATCTAATAATGATATGATGACTCAAGCTGGTTTTACTGATGGAAATATATCTAATTATTTATTTGGGAGACAAAATAATGGAGTTGGGCTAGATTTTGGATTTAATTATCACGTTAGTGATAAGCTATTGTTAGAGGCTTCTGTTCTAGATCTTGGCTTTATTTCTTGGAATCAATATACAAGCAATTCAAATTTATCAGAATGGGATTATACCTATTCAGGGATTGAAGATGCTATTACAGTTTTTGGAAACGGGTCAAGTGTTCAATTTTTAAAAGATGTTTTGGAAGATTCTATTGAAATGTCAATCAAAGAAAATTTCACCTATTCAACACCTAGTTATAGAACCGCATTGAGGACTAAGATCTATGCCTCAATGGAATACATTGTTGATCATAATAATTACATTTCTCTAACGGGTTACTCTTCTTTTGTAAGAAATAGATGGAGAAGAGGATTGGGGTTGGCTTATAATTATCATTTAGGTAATTTCTTGTCTGCAACAGCAAGTTATTCTATTTACAACAGAAGTTATTCCAATGTGGGAATTGGGGTTTCGGTGAACGCAGGGCCTCTTGAGATTTATTTTTTAACTGATAATATTTTAGCACTTGGAACATTAAATTTAAGGGAAAATGCCACCAATAACACTATGAATGTTGATGTAGAAAAAGTAAAAAATGGTCAAGTTCATTTTGGTGTTAACTTGACTTTTGGTAGAGATAAGGGTGAGCCAAAGCATAAAGATGATGAGGAAGAAGAAAGAGCTGAACCAGTTGGCAACGAGCCGAAAGAAAAAGAGAAAGAGCCTTCAGGAAGTCCTCAAGACAACACACAAAAAACAGTTACAAAATACCCGACTGGAGATAAAGATTCAGGAGATAATAAACCAAAGAAGAGTAATTTAGATTCAGCTCCTGCTAACTCTAAAGAGAAGTCAAAAAAAGAATCTTCAAAATCTAATAAAAGTGACTTGAATGCAGAGCCAGGAAAAGCAAAAAAAGACAATAAGAAAAAGATAGACAATACTCCAAGAGTTCCAGAATCAGAACCTAGAGAAAGAACGTACAGAAAAGTTTCTAAGAAAATATAATCTATAGGTTTTTTAGTTCAGACACTATTTCAGTTAGTACTTTTTTAGCATCTCCAAACAACATGTTTGTTTTGTCCCTGTAGAATAAATCGTTGTCAATGCCAGCATAACCAACATTCATGCTTCGTTTGTTGACAATGGTTGTTTTTGCATCTTCTACATTTAAAATTGGCATGCCATATATTGGAGAAGAGGGGTCTTCTTTTGCTGCAGGGTTTACAACGTCATTAGCTCCTAATACCATTACAACATCACAGGTTGAAAATTCAGCATTGATGTCATCCATTTCTACCAATCTGTCGTATTCAACATTACTTTCTGCAAGAAGAACATTCATGTGTCCAGGCATTCTACCAGCAACAGGGTGAATGGCATATTTGACTTCTACATCTCTTTCGGTTAGTAGTTGTTCCATTTCATGTACAACGTGTTGTGCTTGTGCTACTGCTAAGCCATAGCCAGGAACAATAATTACCTTCTGTGAATAATTTAACAGCACTGCTAAATCAGATGCATTGGTTTCTTTATAGCTTTTTTGTGCCGCACCATTTGATGATGCTGAAACCGCTTTACCACCCGTTCCGAAAGCCCCGAAAATCACATTAGTTAGTGATCTATTCATGGCTTTGCACATGACAACAGTGAGAATAGTTCCTGCTGAACCAACTAAAATCCCCCCAGTTAGCATAGCCATATTATCGTATAAAAAGCCGCCAAACATAGCAGCCATTCCTGTAAAAGAATTTAGTAGAGATATCACTACGGGCATATCAGCACCACCAATTGGAAGAACAAATAAAATACCGTATAAAGAAGATCCTCCTAGTAGAATATAAGTCCACATTTTAAAATGTTCGGGTTCAATGTGGTTTCCAGAAAGGCAAATAGTTATTCCAACTATTCCAAAAATTAAAAGTGTATTTATAATGTTGTAAAAAGGCAGACGTATGTCTTTCTTTAGGTTCCCGTTAAGTTTTAGATACGCAATCATACTTCCGGTGAAAGAGGTGCTTCCAATAACTAACCCACACAAGATAGTAGCCATGAAAAGTGAGTCCCAAGTTTCATGCATGTGTTCCAATGCTTTAGGAAATTCAACAAGAGCAATTAAGGCTGCACAGGCTCCCCCCATTCCGTTAAATAATGAAACCATTTGAGGCATTGCTGTCATTTGAACTTTAACAGCAGCTACCCAACCTAAGAGTGCACCAACAGCAATTCCAGAAAAAATCCATATGTGATTTTGTAGTTTTCCCCCTTCATCATTGTAAAGAAAAATAGTTGTAAAAATGGCTAATGTCATTCCAAAGGCAGCGAGTAAATTTCCATTTCTTGCAGTTTTTGGACCGGCCATCATTTTTAAACCTAATATATAACAAATTGAAGCTATTAAATAGCTAATTTCCAGTGTAAAATCACTCATTATTTTTTGGTTTTAGTTGGTTTCTTTTTGAACATTTCAAGCATTCTGTCAGTAACAACAAATCCTCCTACAACATTTAATGTTCCTAGTACTACTGCAATAAAGCCTAATACTAAAGCAAGTGTATTGTCGGGGTCAGCTTTTCCCATTATAATAATAGCTCCTATTATAACAACACCGTGGATTGCATTAGCCCCACTCATAAGTGGGGTGTGTAATACAGCTGGAACACTTTCAATTATTTGAACACCTAAAATGATAGATAATATGATAACATATACCATTTCCATGTTTCCTCCGTTGGAGAAAAAGTCAATTATTTCTTTCATAATTATGCTTTTACTAGTTCTGGTTCATTATTTTTTTTCAGTGATTCTTGAAATACATCACCATTTTTGACGATGAGTGACCCAGAAGTTATTTCATCTTCCAAATCCCATTTAAAGCCATTTTCGTCAGTTAGGTGTTGAATGAAATTTTGAATATTCTTAGCTAATAATTCACTTGCATTGATAGCAAGAGTTCCAGGCAAATTTCCCTCGCCAACAATTTTCACCCCATTTTTGGTGATTATTTTATTTAGTTCGCTACTAGCGCAATTGCCGCCTTGAGAAACGGCCATATCAACAATAACAGAGCCTGGTTTCATTTTTGCTAACATTTCGTCAGGTATTAAAAGTGGTGCTTTTTTACCTGGAATTAATGCAGTAGTGATTACTAGATCAGCATTGATTACTTTTTCTGTTACTGCTTCTTGTTGTTTTTTTAAGAATTCGTCAGAAACACCCTTTACATAGCCCCCTTCAGTTTTAATAGAGCTATCCCCTTCAACTTCAATGAACTTTCCGCCTAAAGATTGAACCTGTTCTTTTGTTTCGGGTCTAATGTCTGATACCCAAACATTAGCACCAAGTCTTTTAGCTGTTGCAATGGCTTGAAGCCCTGCAACTCCTGCTCCAAAAATGACAACTGTTGATGGTTTTATAGTTCCTGCAGAAGTCATTAACATAGGGAAAATTTTACCCATTTCGGCTCCCCCTAAAATAACAGCTTTATATCCAGCTAAATTGGCTTGTGAACTTAGTACATCCATGCTTTGAGCAAGAGATGTCCTTGGAATTGCATCCAAAGAAAAAGCACTTATTTCTTGTTTAGACAGGAGTTTAAGTACATCTGTATTCGATTGTGCAAATAGTAACGAGATTAAAACAGAACCCTTTTCCATTAATTTAATTTCATCTTTATTTGGGGGGTTAATTTTTGCTACTATTTCAGCTTTGAAAACAGCATCTTTTTTAGCTATTGTTACACCTACATCTTCATAATCTTTATCAGAAAAATTAGACATATTTCCAGCAGTTGATTCAACGATAATTTTAAACCCTTTGCTTATTAATTGTTTGGCTATTGTTGGAGTCATTGCCACACGAGTTTCTCGATCAGCAGTTTCTTTTGGGATACCTATTTTTAACACAATAATATATTAGTTAATACTAAGTTGATTGTTCAATTTAGTATTTTATTTTATTATTTCTGTTTATTTGGTTTAAAATTTCACTACACATAAGAGTTTAAATTGGTGTTAATTAAGAACACTTATTGAAATTTATTTATCAATAGTAAAAGGCCAAAGTTGTATTTTACAGCGTTTAGTTTCTGAAATATTATTTGGTTTAAAATACAAATATTTAATCTCTTGATTTGCTTCAATTTGTGCAAAATCAGTACTTGTTCTGTAGGGTGATAAAACAATTGGAGACTTGAACTTTATCATTTCATTTGCTTTTGAAGTACTGCTATATCCTATCACTTTTAGAGTGTCTAAATGAAAGTTTTTTAATTCTAAATGTTCTCCTTTTATGATGGCTTTAAGCCCAATAGAATTGAAGTATTTGTTGCCAATCGAGTTATAATCGTAATTGATATCGTATGAATTAAAGCGAAAATTTTTGTTGTAAACTTGCAATGTATCTCGAATATTTTTAGCATTCACATCCAAGTAGTTTAAGCTGAACTCATAGTTTGGAAATTCGTATTTTAAGATAGTACTCAATGAGTCACACAAATATTTATGTTTCTGAGCTATTTTTTTTACAAATTTTTCGTTTGAAAATTGTTGAAGATAGTCTTTGTATAAGCTAACAAAATTACTATCGTTAAAGAGTTGCTTGGTTAAATAAACACTATTGTAGTGAGATGTTTCTTTTGTGGTGTATCCGTATATTATGTCTTCAATTCCTTCGTCTAACCCGGCATAACAGTCAAATGCTATATGCTCTAGTTTATTTGATGAGGGATTGTAATAAAAGCGCTGGTTATGCCAATGATATGAATGACGTATTTTTCCTAAATCGTAAAGGGCATAGATTTTTGCTGCTTTTTTGAGTTCAAAAATAGCATCAATAGGTGTTTTGAATGTTTTGTATTTAAGCATGAGTTCACTTCCTTTTTTAAACTCATTTAAGAGTCTTTTAGAATCAAGAACTCGTTTCTTTTTAAATGGCATCACATCTGCAGCTTCATAATAAGGAAAAAGTGTTTTATTGTTGGGGTTGTTAAGTCTAGTTTCCCACAAACCCTCTTCATTGAACTTAAGTATTGGAGCTTTTTCTCTATTGTAATAATCAAGCAATTCATTGTCAAAATGCTCTTCATAGGCATATATACCTAGCTGTTCATTGTTTAATGAAACAGAAATAAAACCATAACGTGTCGTAAGAATATCTTGTTCCTTAAAAATCTGATGCATGATCCATTCCTTTAAAAAAGAACGTGTGTGTGGGCTTTGTATTGAGAAACTCTTAAGCCCGTTGAAATCCGCTCCTTTTCTGGTTTGAATTCTAAAAGACCACTTATTCGACTTTAAATGATCTGGCCAGTCCCCTTTAAATCGTAATTTTATAGGAATCTTTTGATTTTTATAAGTCAAACTTCCTTTTATGTATTTTTTTAGTGAACTCCCTATTATTCCGCTTCTTATGGCCTCGTCTCGAAAGGTTAAAAGTTTTTGGTAATCTAACGAGTCTATTTCTAATTTTATATGTTCCTCTTTTAGAGTAACTCGTTTAGCTGTTTCATATAATTCTATTGATAAATCGTCATAATACGCAGCATTGCTATTTTCATTGTGTATGTAAAATTTTAACTCTTTTTGATTTTGTGTCAATTCATAACTAAAGGTAATTAACTCCCACCCATCAGTCTGATTAAGGCCTTTACTTTTAACGTTGAATAAAACAGTATTTTTTTCATTCACAATTTTTAAAAAACCTTTTTCTCCACCTGTCTTTTCCCAAACAGATATGATCAGTTGATTGCCTTTTTTTAAGTTGTAAAATGAGCAGCCAAGTCCAAATGGGTTTTCTTTGTTGATTTTAGCGCTGTGAATTCCTGATCTTGCAAATAAATTATTTTGACTTTTTGCATTTGTTATCTGAGTGTTATTTGTGCTTAAAAAGTGAGTTTCGTTGGTAGTTTCCATGTCGCATAAAACGGGAAACTTTGTATTACTTTTTGTTTGACAACTTACCAATGCATAACCTATTATTAAAAAAGAAAAGGGCTTGTATTTAAATAAATTTAAAATCATTGATTGCTCAAACATAATCATATTACACTACTATAAAATGAGTTAATAAGTATTTTTTTAATTTTAAGAAATTATGGAAAAAATAAAACTAATTTGGGATTTTAGAGGTTCTAATGATATTCAAACGGCAACACACTACACCAAACATCTAATTGAGTTTTTTGAAGAAAAAAAACTTACACTCATAGACTACGGAGTTGAAACCATAAATGAATTTCATCATCTTGCTTATGCTGTTGTTAATAAAAATGATATTGAAAAAATCAAGCATTCGCTAAAACCAAACAGAGCGTTTTTATTAAAAAATTAAATTACGTGCAAAATATTTGTTAAAAACAATATTTACTATTTGTCATTAAAAACAATACCAAGCCTGGTTTTCCTTTTAGAAGATGATCCAGTGTTTGCTAGACGAACCTTTTTGTATTCTGGAGTTACGTTTTTTCTTACTTTAATAGCCAAACGAAGAATAAAAAAATAAGGGAGTAGCAACGCAACAATTAATCCAAAAACAATTAAAAATACAACAAATCCACTGGTTCGATTATAAGAAGAATAAATGTAATCCATTATATATCCATAAGAAATAATAAAACTGGCAATTGAATAAAAAATTAAAGTATACCAGTAATAAGGAATAATCATTTTTATATATTCTAAATCCTTTTTGAAATGACCTTTAATAATATTAGAAATAGCTAGAAGCCAAACAACAATAGGGAGAATAATTAGGACAATACCTAATATTAGAAGAACTATAGATCCAAATACAGCAGCACCACTGTCAAAGCTCCCAAATGAACCTGCTTCACCTAAAACTGTACTAAAAGCTACTAATACGAATATATAGCCCTTGTGAAAAAAAACCACATAGGCACCTATAATTCCAGATGGAAAACCAAAAATATCACCCAACATAGATAGTTTATTAAAACTATAAAAAGAAACACTAATTGCTGCAACTAAAATGAGCAGTTCAGTAGCCATAATGGAATAAAACAAAAGAAAAATATTTTTTTTATGCTTTTCATACAAACTGGGGGATGGATAAAAACGTATAACATCAGCAATCTCAGTTATAGGTTTCTTCACTTTAGTTGAAATTAAATCAAACGTCTCTTGCATTGACTTGCCCTTACTATATTGCTCCCTAGCTAGGTCTTTTATCTGTTTTTTATCCTTTCTTTTCATTGAAATAGCAGCTATACTATTTCAATTTAAGAATTTAAAATATTATTTATGTATTATCGTTTATATTTTTGCTTGATAAGTATAAAGCTCGTAGTATCTTCCTTTTTTCTCTATCAAAGAATCATGATCTCCTTGTTCTTCAATTTTACCGTTTTCTATAACCAAAATTTGATTGGCTCTTTTTATAGTACTTAACCTATGAGCAATTACGATAGTTGTTCTGTCTTTTGTTAGTGCGGCTAATGATTTTTGAATCAATGCCTCACTTTCAGTATCTAAATTTGATGTGGCTTCGTCTAATATAATAATCTTTGGATCTGCTAAAATAGCTCTTGAAATTGCAATTCGCTGGCGTTGTCCACCAGAAAGTTTGACACCTCTTTCGCCTATTAAGGTATCTAGACCTTTCTCAAAACGATCTGTAAATTCGGTTACATACCCAGCTTTTGCAGCAGCTTGTAATTGCTCCTCTGTCGCATGTGGTCTTGGAAATAATATGTTTTCTCGGATAGTTCCTTCAAACAAGAATTCGTCTTGTAATACTACCCCCAAATGCTGTCGATAACTCGTTAGTTCTACTTTAGCTAAATCAACTCCATCCATAGTGATAATTCCCGTTTGAGGGGTTAAAAATGTTGCGCACAAACCTGCTATTGTTGATTTTCCAGAACCTGAACTCCCAACTAAGGCTATTACATTTCCTGGATCTACTGTTAAGTTTATATTATGAATAACATCTTTCCCATCTTCATATGCAAATGAAACATCTTTAAATTCAAGCTGTCCATTTATTTTATCGAGTACAATAGATCTATTTTCCATTTCTGCTTCTGTAGTTAAATTCATTAACTCTTCAGTTCTATCTAAGCCTGCCAATGCTTCAGTTAGTTGACTTCCAATGTTACTCATTTGAACAATTGGTGCAATCATGAAGCCTAACAATAAGGTGAAGAGTAGAAAATCACCAGTGGTCATCGCTCCTTCAATCATGTAATATCCCCCAATTCCCATTATTCCAACAGAAGCAAGACCTAATAAAAAAGTAGATGAACTAGTCATGATTGCTGTAGCAGTTAAGCTCTTTTTTACATTTTGAAATAAACGATCTACTCCTTCTTCAAAGACTTTGTTTTCTTGAGCTTCGGCATTGAAACCTTTAATTACTCTAATTCCTGCAAGTGTTTCTGTTAATCTTCCTTTAACCTCTGCGTTTATTTTGCCTCTCGTTCTAAAAATAGGCCTTATGTACTTGAAAGCTTTGAGGGCAACAAATCCAAAAATAGCAACGGGTAAAAAAACAAAAAGAGTCATCCAAGGGTTGATTTGTATTAACAATACAACAGAAATGATAGCGGTTATAGTTCCCCCCACCAGCTGAACTAATCCAGTGCCTATTAAATTCCGTACCCCTTCAACATCACTCATGATTCGTGATACTAATGCCCCAGACTTATTGTTGTCGAAATAGCTAATTGGTAGCGAAAGAATTTTTTTTTGAACTTGAGCACGAAGTTCACTAATTAAATATTGAGCTTGAACACTTAAAATACGAGTTAATAGAAAGGAAGTAAGGGCTTGAACCAATAGCGCAACCCCAACTATCCACAACATATTGAAAAGCCCACTTAAGTCATTATTCGGAATGATTTCGTCTAATAATTCTTTAGATTTTATTGGAAGAATAAAGCCAGCTAGACGACCAATAATTATTAAAACTAGACCTATTAAAACTAAATTTCTTCTAGGCCATATTATTGTTTTGAAAGCAGAAGCTAATGTTACTTTTTGTTTTTTCTTTTTTGTAGTTGTTTCTGCAAGATGCTTCATTTATTAAAAGTGGGTTTATTTATCAAAGAGATTAACAGGTTTTGTTATGGCTTCAAAATTATATCTAACGCTAAAATTAGCATAAGATTTAATTGTAAAGCGAAATGTGTAAGCTGAAAGTTTGGGGTTTTTGTATTAACCTATACAATTAAGGATTGTAAATGAAAGCATCAGGAATAATTTTCTTAATTTCTCTAAGTCTAATTAGTACGTCTTGTTCCTCAAATGGCCCAACAAAAAACTTTACCACATTGTTGTTTTGGAGTTCGTAATAAATTTTTATTCATGGTTTGGTTTTTAAATTAAGTTTCGAATCAAACATAAAAAAAAAATTTTTTTTCTATTGAAAAAGAAAGGATATTAATTTATTAAACAACCAGTTTTGGTTATTTAACGTTTACAGTTTTAAAAAGTAGTTTTTTGAAAACTAAAACAGCATAATTATTTTAAAGCATGCTTTATCAATTGATCCATTGGAATTATATCCAATGTTTTTTCATTGGTTGCTTCAAGGAAAACTCTTGGAGCGCACCCATTTTCAAATGCTTCTTTCCATCTTGTAGCACACAAACACCATTTGTCACCAGGGTTGACCCCTTGAAATCCATATTCAGGAATTGGGGTAGATAAATCATTTCCAATAGACTTAGAAAATTCTAAAAACTCTTTGGTTGTTTCTACGCAAACGGTATGAACACCATAATCACTATCATCGGTTTCACAACAGCCAGTTCTAAAATAGCCAGTTACTGGATCATTGCTGCATGTTATTAGAGGTTCTCCAAAGATGTTTTTATTCATTACTTAAATTTTAGACTAATGTATAAAGATTCATCAATTTCATTTTTGATGTTTAAAGGCATTGATATTATTTTTTATCTTTATTATAAATTGTAAAAATGAAAATCCAAAGATTAGGTTCAACAATTCTACTGTTTTCAGTTGCTGTTTTATTCTCATGTAATTCTAAAAGCAA
>JBELEU010000063.1:0-10191 GCA_042093455.1 Crocinitomicaceae bacterium
GGTAATTGTTGGAACTGATGACATAACACTTTCAGCTGGTGTAGTTGTTGATGGTGATATAGTCTCAATTGCTATGTTGGATGATAAGGATATTCAAGAATTAAGTTTAAATAATGATAAGCCTAATGTTGAAGCTATCAATAACGAGACTAACGAAGTCATCTCAGATAATGTTAGCGTTGATGAAACAGTAAAACCAAAACCTGTGATTGACTCTAATAGAGAAACTCATGTTGAGTTCTATGAAAATGTATATTTTAAATATGAAAGTGCTGAATTATCAAGTAGTGTAACAGATGTGTTAGATGATTTATTAGTATATCTTAAAAAGAATCCACTATTTGAAGTGAATACTGTAGGTCATACAGATAGTAAGGGTGCAGATGATTACAATAATAAACTTTCTATTATTAGAGCTAATGCAGTAAAAACATATTTAACTAATAGAGGAATTGACTTTCATAGAATTCACGCTTTTGGAGAAGGTGAAAATAATCCACTTGCTGAAAATTACAACCCAGATGGCTCAGATAACCCTGTTGGTAGAGAAGCTAACAGAAGGGTAGAGGTTCAGATAATCAAGTAATTATGCTTTCTAAACTATCTATCCAGAATTTTGCACTGATAGATCAGTTAAATCTGGATTTAGATAATGGGTTTACAGTTATTACTGGTGAAACTGGTGCTGGAAAGTCAATAATATTAGGGGCAATTGATTTAATTTTAGGCAAAAGAGCAGATACTAAGAGTATTTTTAATCCTTCTAAAAAGTGTATTGTTGAGGCTTTTTTTTCAAATGTGAATACTGTAAATGACTTGTTATCTTCATTTAATCTAGATGTTTTAGATCAGTTAATTATAAGAAGAGAAATAGGAGCTAACGGAACTTCAAGAACTTTTGTAAATGATTCACCAGTAAAACTCACTCAATTAAGAGAAATAACATCCAAAATAATTGAAATAAATAGTCAGCACATTACCAATAAAGTTGGAGATCTTGATTTTAATTATGACTTTATTGATGGTTTTATAGCAAATGATGAAACTTTAAATAAGTATAAAGCCAAATATATTTCTTATAAAAATTCCGTAAAGGATTTTAATGATTTATCTGAAAAGTCAAGTTTGCTAAAAGAAAAAAAGGATTTTCTTGAATATCAAATAAAAGAATTAAGTGAGTTTCCGATTGAAAATTGGAACGAAGACGAACTTATTATTGAATATGATTTAATATCTAATCAAGAAGAAATAATTCAAAAAATCACATTAATTGACGAGCTTTATAGTGGTTCTCATGCCGTCAAGGAAAATCTACAATCAATTACTCAATATTTTGATCAACTAAGTGAAAATATAGCTGTTTTTTCAGACTTCCATGACAGAATTAAATCAGTTAATATTGAACTCAACGACTTGTTTTATGAACTAAATAATAAAGTTAACATACAATACTCAGACACAAAAAGAGTAAAGGAACTGGAGGAATTAATTTCAACAATTAATTTTCTAATAAAGAAATTCAATGTTATTGATCTAAACGATTTAAAGTTAAAAAAAGCTAAATTAGAATCTGACCTTTCTTCTATTTCAGATTTAGATAACCAATTGAATAAATCATCTATATTAATTGAAAGTTGCAAGTCAAATTGTATTTCAATAGGTAACCATCTTTTCAATAAAAGAAATAAAGTTTCTGATGAAATCTCTAAAAGATTAAATTCTATTTTACATCGATTATCCATGACTCATGCTGATATTAAAGTAAAGGTTGCAAATGACGGCATTATTCATTCAAATGGAATCGATTCAGTTGATGTAATGATATCAGCTAATAAGGGTGCAGCATATTCCCCTATTAAAGCTTTTTCATCCGGTGGAGAACTATCTAGAATTGTTTTGGCAATGAAATCATTACTTAACGAATCAAATTTAATTGATGTACTTATTTTTGATGAGATTGATGCAGGTGTTAGCGGAAAGACAGCTAGTGAAATAGGATTGTTGTTAAAAGATATATCAAGTAGAACACAAATAATTTGTGTAACTCATTTGCCTCAAGTAGCTGCTATGGGTAATGTTCATTTACATGTAACTAAAGATAGTAGCGGTGAAGTCACTCGTACAGAAATTAAGAAACTAAATAAAGCAAATAGATTACAAATTCTTGCAACGATGCTTGGAGGAGAAAAAACAGGCAGAGCAGCACTTGACAATGCAGCAGAATTGTTAAATTAAATTACCTGTTATCTATCATATCTACGTTTGGATACTTATTTTCAGACCATATAAACATATTTTCTTTTAGGACAGGGTTAGGTACTAACTCATTTATCATAAATTCAATAGTCACTGCATTTTTAGTTTTTATTAAAGCACTTTTTATTTGTTTTTTGGTTTCATTTACTTTAAGAATTACCGTGTGGTATTTACTTTCATTTGGATTTGATGGAAACATCTTAATTGTATGTATATTGTTGTTTTCTATCATTTCTGCATCAATATATTTGTAATTAAATCCTTTTTTCCAAATGGTGAAAATTTCGTTAGGGTTAATTGCATTATCAATATCTTCTAAATTGTCTACATAGCATTCTTCATCTTCAATTACGTGAGTCCAAAGTGAAGTCCCGTTACATATTACTTCTCTCTCTTCAGTTTTGTAATAAAAGCTTTCATCTTTTAAATAAGCAAATCCTTTTTGTATGTCATTTATATCTTCTCCTTTTATTGAAAGGTTGAAATCTATTTTAGTAGTATAATTTTTTTCAGTTTCATCACTTACTAATTGCAATATTTGTTTAGATTTTTCATCATGTTGTTCCATGGTTTGAGCAGAAGCTCCATTAAAACAAATAGTAGTTAAAAACCCAATATGTAATAGTTTTATTAATTTCATCATTTATATTTTTCCTTGTTCTTTAAGGTTATTCAAAAACTGTTCCAAAGCGATAACATCTGGAATTAAAACTTCCCTAGCCTTACTTCCTCTATGTGGCCCAAGAAGACCTGTAGCTTCTAATTGATCGACTAATCTTCCTGCTCTATTGTATCCTAATTTTAATTTTCTTTGTAGAAGTGATGCCGAACCTTGTTGGTGGTTGACAATTACTTCTGCAGCATCAGTAAATAAAGCATCTAAATCGTCATCAATTTCTTTTGTTTCAGTTGCTTCATCAATGTATTCAGGAAGGTGGTGTGCATTAGGATATCCTCTTTGTGATCCAATAAATTCAGCAATATTGTCAACTTCCGGAGTATCGACAAAGCCACATTGAAGTCTTGTTAGGTCACTGCCTGATGAGTAAAGCATATCTCCTCTTCCTATAAGTTGGTCAGCTCCTCCGGCATCTAATATTGTTCTTGAGTCTATCTTAGAAGTGACTCTAAAGGCAATTCTAGCAGGGAAATTGGCTTTTATTGTTCCTGTAATTACGTTAACAGAAGGTCTTTGTGTTGCTATTATTAAATGAATCCCTATTGCTCTTGCAAGTTGTGCTATCCTAGCTACAGGAGTTTCAACTTCTTTTCCAGCAGTCATTATTAAGTCAGCAAATTCATCTACAACCAAAACTATATACGGCATATATTTATGGCCTTTTTCTGGATTTAATTTTCTATTAATGAATTTATGATTGTACTCTTTTATGGTTCTGACCATGGCGTCTTTAAGTAGCTCATATCTAGCTTCCATTTCAACACATAAACTGTTTAGTGTATTTACAACCTTTTTTGTGTCTGTTATTATAGCTTCTTCTTCATCTGGTAATTTAGCTAGAAAATGTCTCTCAATTTTGTTGTAAATTGTTAATTCAACTTTTTTAGGATCTATCAAAACAAACTTTACTTGCGAAGGATGTTTTTTATAAAGAATCGATACTAAAATTGCATTTAGACCAACTGACTTACCCTGTCCTGTTGCGCCAGCCATTAATAAGTGAGGCATTTTTGTTAAATCAACAATTAAAGACTCATTTGAAATTGTTTTACCTAAAGCAATAGGTAATTCCATTTCACTATTTTGAAATTTATCTGAAGCAATTAGAGTTTTCATTGAAACTATGTCAGGCTTGGAATTTGGAACTTCAATTCCTACTGTTCCTTTTCCTGGCATTGGAGCTATAATTCGGATGCCAAGTGCTGATAAGCTAAGTGCAATGTCGTCTTCTAAATTTTTTATTTTAGATATTCTTACTCCGGCAGCAGGGATTATTTCATATAGAGTTACAGTAGGCCCAATTGTTGCTTTAATCTTCGAAATATTTATTTTATAATTGAGAAGAGTTTCAATGATTCGATCCTTATTGTTTTCGAGTTCCTCTTTGTTAACTGAGATATTACCACTCCCATGATCATCAAGTAAGTCAATCTCAGGAAGTTGGTACTTAGAAAGATCAAGTTTTGGATCATATTCACCAAACTCTTTTAATTTATCAGTTATTTCCTTTTTAGATAATTCTTCATCAGCTTCCGCAATTTCTACTGAAAACTCTTCAGGGTTCTCAATTTCAGTTTTGTTAGATTTGGATTCTAATGTTACGGGCTTTGGGTTGTCCTCTAAATTATCAGTACTTAAGCCAAGGTCTAATACTTTCTCAACGTTTTCCTCAGTTTCTAATGGTTTTGAGATTTCAATATTTTCATTCTTATTAGAGAGGGGTTCAATTGGTTTGTTTTTTACAATGTCAAAATCATTTTCATCTTTTTGGGGTTCAATATTTTTTTCACTTTTTAGTTTCACTTTTTCAATAAGAACATTCATCCATGAAAGGGAAGGGTTGAATAATATCATTGTAAATATTAAACCGGAAAAAACAACTAAAAACCCAGTTCCTACTTGACCAATAACTCCTGTAAGCCATTGATTAATATGATAACCATACAATCCCCCTAAAAAGTCATATTCAGAGTTTTGGGAAAAGAAAGCCATTGTTGCACTAAGCCAAATTATCAAAATGAATGAAACCTTAAGTGATTTTAATAATGGAAATAATGTGTGTTTAAACAAAGCCTTAAAACCAAAAATGAATGCAATAAAGGTGAAAGTATATGATGCAATTCCAAACCATATTTTTAGAAATTGATGAGCTGTAAAAGCACCAAGTTTCCCTAGCCAATTTTGAACTAATACTTCATCGCCATTAAAAATCCAATCAAACGATTTGTCATCAATTATATTTTGATCGTATTTCCATGTGAACAAATAAGAAGTGAAAGCAATAAATAAGTAAGCTGAGAACAAGATTAGAAAAAGCCCAACAGATTTATGTAATCTTTCATCTTTGAAGAAGTTAAAAACTTGAGAAAATCTTTTCGCCTTAATTTTCTTCTTTTTTTTAGAAGTATTGAACTGGAAGTTTTTGTATTGGTTTTTAATTGTCATTGTAAGTAATCAAAAATAAAATAAAGAAGTTGAGTATGGAACTAAAATAAATAGTGTTCTCCACTAATTAATGTTAGAAAAGTTAGTTGGACATTAACCTTTTAAATTCACTCATTGATAAAATATTAAAATCTTTAGGTATTTCAAATAAGAATCTATTTTGTTCTGCAATAGAAACACTTGTTGCAGTATATGTAATTGTCATGCCCTTTGATTCCACCTTATATTCTAGTGGAGTGCCAATAAGATTTAGAAATTTCAAATCATAAACACCAATTATTTCATCCGTATAAAATAGTACTATTGTGTTGGCCTCTTCTTTTGTACTGTCGTAAGTATTTATAATGGCTTTTTTACATTCATAACCAGCTATATTTTTTGTTTCATTCAAGTAAGTAATCTTTTCTTTAAGATTGTTGTTAATTGTGGAGTCTTGTACTTTAATTGCTAATTTTTCATCAGCTATTTGCATCAGTAAATATGAGCTTCTACTTTTGATATCATTAATGAGTACTTGAGAACCAATCCTTGTTACTTCTTCTTTTCTAGAGAAATTATTCTTTGTATAAACAATCATTTTTGTTGCTAAAGAAGGTCGTTGACTTTCAAGTTCTTGAACTAATTCATAGTCAATTTTGAATTCAATTTTTCCATTGTGATTTTGTGTGTGAACAGGAACACATGTAGAAAGAAAAATAGAAAGAACAATAGTGAGACGAATCATGTTAGAATATGCTAAAGAACATTTTAATTTCATCTAGGTATTTTTCCATGCTTTCAATTTTATAACTTGTATCAATAATTAACTCACTAGAGTTTATTGATTTTTTGTTGATTTCGACTGCACTAAACTCCATGTCAATACCGAATTGTGTCATTTGGTAATTAAGTAAAACATCTTCAATTTCATGAAATGGTGTACACCAATTAACTTTATTAATTTCAATGGATTTTGAAGATGTTACATCGAAAACAGTTTGATTTTCTTCACATGTTAATTCAAATTTGCATGATGGTAAGTTTAGAAAGTTTGATGCTACAATTTTATTAGAAGATTTGGTGTATTTAGGAAGTTGATCAAGTAATAGATTTATATTAGTTGTGTCAATGTTGGTGAATTTTTTTCGTGCTCCATCAGAATATGATAACGTTGTTTGTTTTTTATTACAATCACTAATTATGGTCAAAGACAATGCTTTGTTGCTGAAAATGAATTCATTTTTGTAACAATTGTCTTTAAATGTTGTTATCATTTGTTTTGGAAGAATTTTAAAAAGAATGCTGTTTTTTCTTTTGTATGTGGGGTATTTAATTTCATAAACTATTTCACCCTCCTTTATTTTTTTTGAATCATTGACATTTGAATCGGCACTGCATCCTGAAAGATTGAACATCAAGATTGAAAAGAAAATAAATTGTATAAATATTTTATGAAAATGCTTCAAATGTCTTTTTGTTAGGGGTGAAGATAGTTTTTTTTAATTAATAGAAGGAAATAAAATCATTGAATTTATTATTTCTTGGCGGTGTGAAATCAGGGCTGCTTATGCCAATTATTATGGTTTTACTTTCTTGATTATCTAGAAGATTTATTTCATTAATTCTCTTTCCATAAATTTCTTTTCCATGTTTGTTTTTATTATTTGTAATCCATGTGAAATTAATGTTGTTTTTTAAGAGCTCTTTTGCTATCAATTTTCCTTTTTTCCCAGTACCCCAAAGAATGATTTTATTGTGTTCTTTAAATTTCATAAAATACTCTATTTTTAATGGAATAAAGTTTTCAAAACTATATTTTGAATCAGTTCTTGATGTTCGAAATTCATGATCTCTCCACTCGTGAATCACTTCATCAACACATGCTATTTTAATATCATTTAAAAACATCCGGAAGGCTAGGTCATAGTCTTCAGGATACCATTGGTTATCAAATCCTCCAATTTGTTGAAAATCTTTTCTGTACATCATCCAACAAGGAGAGGGTATGGTACATTCTTTAAAAATTTCTTTAAAATTCATTTTATTAAGGGAAAGTTGGTTTAGCCAGTTTGCATATTTTATATATCCTTCTGCAAGGTTTTTTCCAGTGGAGAAATAATTGACTAACCCTACAGAAACATGCCTGTTGCCTGATTTCAAAAGATTAGATCTAAGCAATTCAATTTTGTTAACATTCATTATGTCATCTGCATCCATCCTTGTAATGAATTTGCCATTGGAATTTTCATATCCCTTTGAAAGAGCGTCTATAATGCCATTTCCATCCGAATTAAAATGTTTTATACGAAAATCATTAGTTGAATATTTTTGAGCAATCAGACTTGAATTATCAATTGAATTGTCATTTACTAAAATTAACTCCCAGTTTTTATATGATTGATTTATAATTGAATCAATAGACTCATTAATAAATTGCTCAGCATTTTTGTATGGAATTATGATACTTACCATTTAAATTGTACTGTTTTTTTAATTGAGCTTTAAATATACTTTTATTGCAGACATTGATTTTTATCTTTGTTGTCTAAATTATTTATAAATGTTCGAAAATTTATCTGACAGATTTGATAGAGCTTTTAAAGTTCTCAAGGGGCAAGGGCAAATAACAGAGATTAATGTAGCTGCTACACTCAAGGAGGTTAGAAGAGCATTGTTAGAAGCTGATGTTAATTTTAATACTGCAAAGGCTTTTACCAACTCTATTAAAGAAAAAGCAATTGGAGCCAATGTTTTAAATTCAATTTCTCCAAGTCAATTAATGGTGAAGATAACTCAAGAAGAGTTGACTATTCTAATGGGTTCTGAGAAGACCGACATCAATGTAAAAGGTCAACCTGCTGTGGTTTTAATGTCTGGTTTACAGGGTTCGGGTAAAACAACTTTTTCTGGAAAACTTGCCAATTACTTGAAATCTAAAAAAGGTAAAAACCCTCTTTTAGTTGCTTGTGATGTTTACCGTCCTGCTGCAATTGATCAATTGCATGTTGTTGGTGAAGGTATTGGTGTTGATGTATATTCTGATAAAGACAATAAAAGTCCAGTTTCCATTGCATTGAATGGAATTAAACACGCTAAAGCGAATGGTTTTAATTTAGTTATTATTGATACTGCTGGTCGTCTTGCTGTTGATGAACAAATGATGAAAGAAATTCAGGATATTAAGCAAGCTATAAACCCTTCTGAAACTTTATTTGTTGTGGATTCCATGACTGGTCAAGATGCTGTTAATACCGCTAAAGTATTTAATGAAAAAGTAGATTTTGACGGTGTTGTTTTAACAAAATTAGATGGTGATACTAGAGGAGGAGCTGCTTTGTCTATTAAGTCTGAAGTCAATAAGCCAATTAAATTTATTGGTACTGGAGAGAAAATGGACGCCCTAGATGTTTTCTATCCTGAAAGAATGGCTGATAGAATTCTTGGAATGGGTGATGTTGTTTCGCTTGTTGAAAGAGCTCAAGAGCAGTTTGATGAAGAAGAAGCAAAAAAATTACAAAGAAAAATCAAAAAGAATCAGTTTGATTTCAATGATTTTAGAGATCAAATTAACCAGGTTAAAAAGATGGGTAGTATGAAGGATATTGTTGGAATGATACCGGGAATGAAAAAAGCCATGAAAAATGATGAAGTTGATGAAAACGCTTTTGTTCCAATTTTAGCAATTATTGACTCTATGACTCCTCATGAAAGATCTAATCCTGAAGTGATAAATCCTATTAGAAAAAAACGTTTGGCTAAAGGAAGTGGAAATGATTTACAAGAAGTGAACAAATTGATGAAGCAGTTTCAGCAAACTAAGAAAATGATGAAAATGATGAGCAATAAGCAAAACATGATGAACATGATGAAGCAGTTCAAAAAAATGGGCGGACGAATGCCAATGTAATAATTTGTTCTTAAATTCAACAACTATGCAATTATTAGACGGAAAAAAAACATCTCAAGACATTCAACTTGAATTAGCTGAATTGGTGAAGCAGAAAGTTTCTGAAGGTGGTAAGTCACCACATTTGGCAGCTGTTTTAGTTGGTGAAAATGGTGCAAGTTTGACTTATGTTAATGCAAAAGTAAAGGCCTGTGATAGTGTTGGGTTTAAGTCGTCTTTAGTTAAACTTTCTGAACAAATTTCAGAAGACGATTTGCTCAATGAAATCAAAAAGCTAAATAACGATGAAGATGTTGATGGTTTTATTGTACAACTTCCTCTTCCTGCTCATATTGATGAAACTAAAGTTACTTTAGCTATTGATCCATCTAAAGATGTTGATGGTTTTCACCCTCAGAATGTTGGAAGAATGGCACTTGGTTTGCCTACCTTTTTGCCAGCTACCCCTAATGGTGTAATTGAACTCTTAAAGCGATATAATATTAACACAGAGGGTAAAAATTGTGTTGTAGTCGGAAGGTCAAATATAGTTGGTTCTCCTATGAGTATACTAATGTCTAGAAAAGGGAATCCTGGAAATTCAACGGTTACTCTTGTCCATAGTAGAACAAAAAACATCTCAGAAATTACTAAAGAAGCTGATATTTTAATTGTTGCATTAGGAGTGCCTGAGTTTATAAAAGGTAATATGGTAAAAGAAGGTGCGGTAGTGATTGATGTGGGAATACATAGGGTCGAAGATTCTTCAGCTAAAAGAGGATTTAAGTTAAAAGGGGATGTTAAATTTGACGAAGTTGCACCAAAATGTAGTTTTATTTCTCCTGTTCCAGGAGGTGTTGGTCCAATGACAATAGCATCATTATTAATGAATACTTACCAATCTATAAATGATTAAAAAAATAAATAAAATATTGATAGCAAACAG
>JBELEU010000064.1:0-10185 GCA_042093455.1 Crocinitomicaceae bacterium
TAATTTCACGCCAAATAAAAATTCAATACTTAGAGCTCATGATCCTTTTGATAAAAACATTGATGATCCTATTGATAATCCCAATGAATATACTTTTGATGCATCATATATGTATGCTTCATTTCAAGGGGTAAATGCTTTTATTGGCGGATCTATAATATTTTAAGTGTGCCTTTTTTCATAGGCCCATTTCTTAAAACTAAAATCCCAACTTTCATTAATTAGCTTCAAATCATGTTCAGATATGGTTTCGAATTTATTCTTTTGATAATTTCCTATGGAATTTAAGTAATCAATTATTTTAGGTTCTACTTTATCAAATCCATCAATTTTTAGTTCTTCATAAATTCTTTTTATTACATAAATTGGTTCATTAGAAAGTTGATCGTAACTAACTTCTATTAGTTGAGATTTTGGAATTTGTTTTTTTCTTTCAATGTAATAATTAATAGTTTTTTTATAACATTCAATAATTCTTGCCTTGATTTCTTCATCTGAACAATGTTGTAAAAACTGTGATTTTATTGTTTTGTTGTAAAGATGTAGCATAGACTGAAAAACATCATAAGGATTTCTGTGTATGTAAATGAACTTTGCTGAAGGATAGTGTTTAATTAACTCAGCAATTCTTGCTGTATTGTGAGGGTTTTTTAATAAAAGCTGTTTGTTTTTTTTATTAAACCATTCAATTTGAAGAAGTAATTTATTGTAGGTTTTTAACCAACGATTTATCTTATTTTGAGATATGTTTTCAAATAAATTATAACTGTTAAAATAAGCCCAGTTTTTTGGAAAAAAAAAGCTTTGCATTCCGCTTTTTTCTGTGATATTAGTCAAAGGATGTTCTTCTTCAGTTGGTGCATAAGCATTTATTTCTACGTTATCCTGTGGTCTTTTTAATGGCATTAATTTATTTAAAAGTGGTCTTATGAATCCTTTTGAAACAAATGCTATACGATAGAAAAATGCTTGAAATGCTTCAAGTGTAATAAACTTTTCATCTTTATACATTAAGTAGTGTAGGTGAGTGGTTCCACTTCTCCAATGTCCAATTATGAATATTGGATCTGTTTTAATTTTTTTATATCTAATTTTCTTGGGTATTAAATATATGTTTTGAATCCATCTTAAAGGCAAACTTATCCAAGTAGCTAAAATTATTGAAACAACTTTAGTTATTTTGTTTTTAGCTATTTTGTTCTGAAACAATAGCTTTATAAGAAGAAAATTACTGGAGATATATAACTGATGTTCTTTAATATCTCCTTGACTCATTTAAGCTTTATTTTCCAATGATTTTCAATTCAACTCTTCTGTTTTGAGATTTATGTTCTTCACTATCATTGTCTTCTAACGGAACTGATTCACCATATCCTTTAGCAACTAACCTTAGTTCAGAAATACCTTTAGAGATCAAGTAATTCACTGCAGATTGTGCTCTTCCCTCTGAGAGTTTTTGATTAAAGTTTTCACTTCCATCACTATCTGTATGACCTGCAATTTCTACTTTAATGGTATTGTTGTGAGACATGAAATCAACCATTTGATCTAACAATCTAAACGATCTTTTGTCTAATTCATTTTTTCCAGTTTTGAATAGTAAATCTTCAATTATTATGCTTTTACCAATTTCAATAGGAGTCAGCAAAACCTCTTCAGTGATGTCATGCTTAACAAGGTTATCTATCTTAATTGTTTTGTTGAAATACCCTTCTTTAGAAAATAGAATTTCATATTGTTGTCCTACTTCAATATCAAATGACTTAGGCGGATAATCATTCAATGCAATTAATGAACTCGAATGATTGACCGGGTCACTTGTGTTTATCGCCATAATAGTTGATTTTAGATCTTCTAATGTTGATTCGTCTTTCACAGTAAGAAATAATAAGCTAGATTCTATTTTAGGCTTTGTTTTGGTTATGTAGGCAGTTTTTGATAGAGTACCGTATTTATTGTATCGAATTTCTAAAATCGAATTGTCATATCCTTCAGCATCTAATGATAAAGTATATTTCTTTCCAACTTCAAACTGCGATTTAAAATCAGTTCCATTTCCTAGAAGCTTCTTCTCTCCAGTGTTTTGATCAATTAGTGTGATTTCTGTTGAAACAGGCTCATTAGTTTCTTTATCATAAATCTCTAGTTCAAAATCAAAAAGTTTGATCAGTTTGCTTAGATAAACTTTTTCATTTAATTCTTCGTCTATAAGTCCTGTTATCATGATTTTTTTAGACTCATAACCTGTTTTTGAAATCTCTATTTCAAACTCTTGTTTTTCATTAAGATTTACAAAATGTTTCTCTTTTTCTTTAAATAGTACCCCTTTTTCTGAATTAGTTAAGTTTTTAAATTTTGCATCAGCTTTAATACTTTCTTTTGTATCCTCATCAAAAACTTCAATAAACAATTCAAATTGTCTTATTTTATCTTTTTGTTTTATTTTATAATCAGCAAATAATTCAAAAGAATTTCCATTGGTGTTAAGAGGGTCAGAAATTTGTGAAGTTGAGAAATCATACGAAATACCTACATCAATAAATTTTGAGAGGTATTTCAAACTTAAAATTGCAGCATCTCCTAACCTGTAATACCCTCCAATTCCTACAGATGCTACTGATTCTGAATCCTTTCCAGGATAAGGTTTAATAGGTATTGCGTAGACAATATCTGACCCTGCTATGATTTGAGTTTGATTTCCTTGAATAGAAGCCATTGCTCTTGGAAGAAGGGTAAGGTCTTTTATGTACACTCTACTTCCTGTACTAATTGCAAAACGCATAGGAAGATTATATCCTTGAACTTGACTTGAAAGTTTAGGAGTGTTAATATTAAAAGCTGTAAACCCTATAAAGTGTTTGTAATGATTTTCAGCGTCATGTTGATACCAAGTTAGTGATGGAGAAACTTCTAAACCACTTGAAACGGGGTTGGAAATGTTTTCACCAAGAGGATTGGAAGATTGAAAAAAGCCATTTTGAAATTGAGTTCCAGAAGTCAATGCATTCACATCTGTAGAACCATTGAAGTACCCTAACTTTAAACCAGCAGAAACATGTTGAGTACTATTTAATTTTAAATTGTAAGCACCTGTTACTGATAAATTATTTCTATTTAGATATCCATTATTTCCTAGTCGTTCATTAATGAATGAAAACCCTACAGAAAATAATTTTTCATTTGAATTTGCTTTTTTAATTCCATAGTAACCTTCAAATTGTGAAGTACTAAAGGGTTGCACTATACTAGTCCATTGGCTTCTATGAAGAACAGTTAAGTTTATGTCATCCTGTAGGACAATTCCTGAGGGATTACTTAAAGCATATGATCTATAGAAATTTGAAAAATAAGCGTCTTGTGAAAACACTGAATTTAACAATGAAAAGAGTAATAAAAATGATATGTTCTTTTTCATAAAAGTTTCATTTTTAATGATTTAACAATATTGAGCCTGATTTTAAATTTTTTGAGTCAATGGGTGTTCCATTTAGGTCATTAGCTAATAAAGTCCATATGTAAACTCCATCCGGTTGGTCTTCGTCCATGTACTTGCCATCCCAACCAATATTTATCAAGTCTGAGAGTGATATGGTTTCATAAACTACATTACCAAGTCTGTTATATATTTTAAACTCAATTTCTTCTTCCATACCATAACCGTATATTTTGAAGTGATCATTTTTCCCGTCTAGGTTTGGTGAAAACATATTTGGAATGAAAATATTGAATTCATCATTGACTAAAACGTTTACATAAGCACTGTCGTAGCAACCGTTTCCATTGTCGATAACAACCCAAACAGTAACATCATCTGTTGGTGATATAGTAATTATACTTGAGGTGTCATTGTTATCCCAAAGATAAGAAGTCCCACCTGAAACAGATAGGTCAATAGAACCTCCCATGTATATAGTTGTATCTGGACTTAAAGCAAAAGTATTGACTAAAGTGTCAAAAAATATAGTGTCATAATCAACACAGCCGTCATTGTTAACTACTTCAACCCACACAGGTTCAATTGTATTTATGGAAATAGATGTTGATGTATCGCCTGTAGACCACAAATAACTAAGATGTCCTCCCCCAGCATCAATAAGTATAGATTGGTCTTCGCATATTAAAGAATCATTCCCTAAGTCAATGAAATTAGACAAAAAATCACCTATTAAAATGGTGTCTGATGCTGGACAATTGTTTAAATCGGTAATGGTTACGTCATACAACCCTGAACCGACATTAATGCTGGATATAGTATCATTAGTTGACCAGGCATAGCTTGGGAAACCACTTCCAGGTGACAATGTTATTGTTCCTCCAACACAAATTGAGGTGTCATTTCCGATATTTATTGTTGTTTGAGGGTGGTTAAATAATTCAATAGAATCATAAGCTCTGCAACCGTCATTGTTACTTACGGTAAGTTCGTATACTCCAATTTGTGATACAGAGATGGTTGATGATGTTGCTCCGTTATTCCACAAGTAGGTAACAGGATCGGGATTTGTTCCGTCTATAATTACCGTTTCATTAGGACATACGGTAATGTCTGGTCCTAACTGATTGGTAGGTGATTGAGCAACATTAATATTGATAGAATCTTCTCCTACACAGCTGTTTATATCTGTAGCTGTAACAAAAATTGTATCAGAATCTGTTAGTGTATCTGTTGCATAGGTGTTTGAGATTCCAGTTTGAAAATTAATGCCATTGGTTCCAATTTGCCATTCGTAAAGCACACCATTAGAAGCTGAGAAAATTATTGGTTCACCATCACAAATAGATGCCAAACTTGTACTTAAATTTGGATCAGGGTTAGAGTAAAATTCAATTTCAACCGTATCAGAATTGTTGTTAGTTATGCATGTTGTTAAAGATGGGCTTTCCCATAGTAGAGTATAAGTAGTTCCATTAACACCATAAAATATTGAGTTGGTATCATTTCCATTTGAAAATGATCCACCACTGCCGCTAAAAACCGACCATTCTCCGTTACCATATGAACTTAAGCTGGTTGAATTGTCACAAAGAGATTGATCTAAACCACCGTCAAATCCAGCAATTTCCCATTTATATCTCAAATTTACAGAGTAACAACCAGATGAATAACTTAAATTATGCCAAACGCATGCAGGATTATTTCTAAAATTTACTGCGCCAATCGGGTTTTGAAATTCATAGTCATCGTCACCCTGAAAAAAACCGCATGATGATTCGTATGAACATCGTGATCCACAGTCATCTTCCCATGCCTCAAATTTAAAAGACATCAAAGAGGCTGTTGTGTTGTTTTTAGAACTTACTGTTAAGTTTGAAGCTGGGGTATGTGTAAAGGGTTGGAAGTTGTCTTCATAATGACAATAACCGCCTGTCCATGTTGTATTTACATCGTCTTTTGCCCAAACTTTCCATGTAGGTTCTTCTTCAGATCCCTGACTGTCGTTGCAGCCATTCATTCCGAAATTCACGACTTCTATGGTATAATTTACAGGAATTTGACCAAAGCTTGTTACACTAAATAACAATAACATTACAAAAGGTAATGGTTGTTTTTGAAAAATTTTCATATTATATATTTAAATATAACAATTAATAATTGAATAAAATCTAGTAACAGTATTCATTTTTATTAATTAATTTATCTGCTATTCTTCGTCTTAGTTCTTTGGAGTTTACTCCATCATGTTTAGTGAATCTTTTAAGTCCCATTAACATCATTTTTGCTTGATCCCCTTCAGCAAATGAATTTATAGCATCTTTACCGGCCTTACTTATTTCATCACAGCTATCGTATATGAATACTTTTAACATGTCTATTTGCTCTTTATAATTCTCTGCACCTACTTTCTCAACAGCTTTTTGAACTCTCAATAGGGTAGATTCACATACATAAATAACGTTTATTAAATCTGCAATATTCATGACAATTTCTTGTTCAAATTGCAATTTATTTTCAAATTTTTGTACTGCTGCTCCTGCAATCATCAATAAAGCTTTTTTGAAGTTTTTGACTGTCTTGATTTCACCTGAAAGGAAAGATCCATTTGTGTTTCCAAAGTCTGGGATAGATAATAATTCTTTTCCGACTTCCTTAGCGGGTCCAAGTAAGTTTATTTCTCCTTTTCCAGCTTTTCTTAGTATCATGCTTACAGTTAACATTCTATTTATTTCATTGGTTCCTTCAAAAATTCTATTAATTCTAGAATCTCTGTAAGATCTTTCGATGTTTTTTTCAGCAGAGTAACCCATACCACCATGAACTTGAACACCTTCATCTGAAACATAGTCAAGAACCTCTGAACCAATTACTTTTAAAATTGCACATTCTGGGGCAAACTCTTCAATTCCTTTTAAAGTAGCTTCACTTTTATTCATTCCATTTGCAATCAAATCTTGAATGGCGTCTTCTATGTTTTGAGTTGCTCTATATGTTGCACTTTCACAAGCATAAGTTTTAATACATTGCTCAGCTAACTTATGCTTGATCGCTCCAAATGAAGATATTGGGACATTAAATTGTTCCCTCTCATTAGCGTAATTCACTGTTTCGTTAATTACAGCTTTTGCTCCTCCCATTACTCCTCCAGCAAGTTTTATTCTTCCAATATTTAAAATGTTAACAGCAATTTTAAATCCTTTTTCTCTTTCATAAAGTAAATTTTCTACCGGAACTTTAACATCATTAAAAAATACTTGTCTTGTTGATGAGCCCTTAATTCCCATTTTCTTTTCTTCTGCATTCAGGGTTATTCCTTCAGAATCCCCTTCAACTAAAAAAGCTGTTAAGTTTTTGTCATCATCTATTTTTGCAAACACTGTAAATAGATTAGCAAAACCACCATTAGTAATCCACATTTTTTGACCGTTAATAACATAGTGTTTTCCATCTTCAGATAATTTTGCTTTTGTTTTTCCAGAATTAGCATCTGATCCAGAGCTAGGTTCTGTTAGGCAATAGGCAGCTTTCCATTCTCCTGTAGCTAATTTTGAAATGTATTTTGACTTTTGGCTTTCGTTTCCATAGTATAGAAGTGGTAATGTGCCAATACCTGTATGTGCCCCATAAGCAACAGAAAATGAATGTCCTGCACCAAGTGCTTCTGTTGCTAACATGGATGACTTAAAATCAACACCCATTCCTCCAAGATCTTCAGGAACTGATAGTCCAAGTAATCCTAATTCACCCGCCTTTTCAAGTAAAGATGGCATTAACTTAGGATCTTTCATACTGTCTATTTCGTCAAGTCTAGGAGTTAATTCTGCTTTTATGAAATCTTTACACATGTCAGCAATCATCAATTGTTCTTCAGTCCATTCTTCAGGTATAAATATTTCATTATGATGAGTATCCTTTACTATAAACTCACCTCCTTTGATAGCTTGTTTTTTTTCTTCTTTAATTTCCATTTTTTTTAATTTTTAATTTAATTTTTCAAATATTCCACATGCTCCTTGTCCAGTTCCAACACACATAGTAACTGCTCCATATTTTTGTTTTCTTCTTTCCATTTCATGTAATAGTTGTACTGTAAGTTTTCCACCTGTGCAACCCAAAGGATGACCTAGTGCTATAGCTCCTCCGTTTACATTTACAATTGATGGATCTAAATTTAATCCATTCATAATTGCTACAGATTGTGATGCAAAAGCTTCGTTTAGTTCAATTTGTTCTAAATCACTTTGTTTTAATCCAGCACTTTTCAATGCTTTTGGAATTGCATAAAGAGGCCCAACTCCCATTATCCTTGGAGGTAATCCAACTACACTGTAAGAAACTAATCTAGCAATAGGTTCAATGTTTAATTCTTTCACCAAATCTTCTGACATTACCATTACAAATGCTGCCCCATCAGAGGTTTGTGAAGAATTTCCAGCAGTAACTGTACCTCCATTTTTGAAGACAGGTCTTAATCTTGATAATGCTTCAATATTTGTTCCCTTTCTTGGCCCTTCATCAATTTTTGCAATTAAAGATCTTTCCTGTCTTTGCTCTTGAGTATCTAAATAAACTTGGTTTACATTTACAGGAACTATTTCTTTTTCAAACAAGCCTTTATCTAAGGCATTTAGGGCCTTGTTGTGTGAATCATAGGCAAATTGATCTTGTTGTTCTCTAGATATTTTAAATTCTTCTGCAACAGCTTCAGCAGTTAGCCCCATTCCCCAGTACCAGTCTGGATTTTTCTTAGCTACTTTTGAATTAGGAACAATTCTCCATCCTCCAAAAGGTATGGGTGACATTGTTTCCACACCTCCTGCAATTATGCAATCGGCAGCTCCAGATTGTATTTGGTAATGAGCTAGAGCAATACTTTGTAACCCTGAAGAACAATACCTGTTGATGGTCATTCCAGGCACTTTTTCTGTATCAAGACTCATTAGTGAGATCATTCTTGCAATGTTTAAGCCTTGTTCTGCTTCAGGAGTAGCATTACCGACTATAATGTCATCTATTCTTTCAGGGTCTAAGTTTGGAAAGTCTTTCATTAGGTGTTGTATAACATCTTTACCTAATTCGTCTGGCCTTGTGAATTTAAACATTCCTTTTCCTGATTTACCGACAGCAGTTCTATAACCGCCTACTATATAAGCTGATTTCATCATTTGTAATTTTAGTTTCTTAATATTTTTCCAGTTTGTAATAAACTTTGAATTCTTTCTAGTGTTTTTCTTTCAGTACACAGTTCAACAAATGCTTTTCTCTCCAATTCAAGAAGATAATCCTCAGATACTTCAGTGATTTGACTTAAATCTCCTCCACATAAAACATATCCTAATTTCTCAGAAATTATCAAGTCATGCTTTGACATGTAATTTCCAGAAAGCATAGAGTCTGCACCAACATAAACTATTCCTAATCCTTCATTTCCTAAAACTCTTATGTCTTTTCTTGGTGCGGGTTGATTGTATCCTTTTTCTACCAATTGAAGACATGCTTTTTTTGCGTAAGCAATTTGATGCGCTTTAGATACGATTACTTCGTCAACTCCATTTCTTAAAAATCCTAATTCAAATGCTTCATGTCCAGATGTTGATACTTTAGCCTGACCAACCGTAAGAAATTTGTCTCTAAATCTGTTAATTCTCATGTCACCTTGTTTGATTTCGTCAGAAAATCTTAGTGCCATTTCTTTTGTTCCACCACCACCAGGTATTAAACCAACACCAAACTCAACCAAGCCCATATAGGTTTCTGCATGTGCAATTACTTTATCTGCATGCAAACAAATTTCACATCCACCTCCAAGGGTCATTCCGTGAGGGGCAGCAACAACCGGTACAGAAGAATACCTAAGCCTCATGGTTGTATTTTGAAACGCTTTTACAGCCATGTTTAATTCATCGTAATCTTGTTCTGCAGCCATCATAAATATCATACCCACATTGGCTCCTGCAGAAAAGTTTGCACCCTCATTTGCTATTACAACGCCTTTGAAATCCCCCTTTTCAGCTAAGTCTAAACCATGATTAATTGCTGATAAAATTCCTCCGCCTATGGTGTTCATTTTTGAATGAAAAGCAATGTTTAAAACACCGTCACCTAAATCAATCAGTGAAGCTTCTTCATTTTTCCAAATGGTTGCATTGTTATTCAGAGAATCTAATTGTAAATATTGATTTGAACCGGGAATTTCTTTGTAATCACTTGATGAAATATCATAAAAAAGTTTTTTTCCATTGTCATTTTTGTAAAAAGCAGATATTTCATTTTTTGAAAGTTTAGCTACCCATTCAGGAACAACTAAATTATTTTCTTTCATCATTTTAATGCCATTTTCAATCCCAACTTCATTCCATATTTCAAATGGTCCAAGCTCCCAACCAAATCCAGCTTTCATGGCATCATCTATTTTGTATATTTCATCAGCTATCTCAGGTATTCTACATGCAGAATAACTAAATAATCCAGAAAATACTTTTTGGTAGAAGTCACCAGCTCGATCATTTCCTTCAAAGAGGATTTTCATTCTTTTTTTGATGCTATCTGTTTGTTTTGCTTTTGCTACAGTAGCATATTTAAAACGCTTTGTGGGTTGATATTCAAAAGTTTTTAAATTAAGTTCAACAATTGCTTTTTTCCCATTATCATCAACTGATTTTTTGTAAAACCCTTTTTTGGTTTTGCTACCTAACATGTTGTTTTTGACCATCTTGTCAATAAAAGATGGAATACTAAATACATCATGT
>JBELEU010000065.1:0-9958 GCA_042093455.1 Crocinitomicaceae bacterium
GTCTATAGAAGTTATCAAAGAGGATTGGAACGTAAACATTGGTACTGAAACAGATAGAATCCAACTGTATCCTACCTGTGGAGGATTTGGTGGTGGAGGGTGGTTAGGCTTATCTCCCCAAGAGATTGATGTAGGAGTGTTTTTAGGTTGGGCAGTTAGAGGAGAAGTTGGAATAGGTAGTTCAGCTTGTGGAGCTGAACTATGGGCTGCAGTTTCAGCAGAACTCGGGGTGAGAGCTAAGGCTGATTTAGCACCTTTTAAAATAAGGCAAGTAGGAGTTTGGGTTGATTTGTATGCTGGAATTGGTGTTGATTATTGGTGCATTGGTGTATCTGGTGATTTAACCATTGCTGAAGCTGGTTTGTCAGGGACTCTTGATTTATATTTTGAAGATAAAACGAGAGTTAAAGGAGCTCTTAGTGGTTATATAACAGTACTTGATATAATAAGTGCAGATTTTGATATGGATTTTGATACAAGTTTTTAATGAAGGTTTATTTTAACATATTATTTTTAATAATTAACCTTAGTTTTTTTGCTCAGCAAGAAACTAGTAAAGGAGAGGTTTTTGTTTGTAATAACTTTAACAATGAATCCGGTTTAGTTGTTAAGTGGATTTCCAATAGGGTTTATTTCCCTGAAGGTTCAGATGTTTACAGAAAATCAAACAATTCTTTAGATTGGATTAAAATAAATAACTCTCCTGTTAAATTTATTGAAAATAATCCTAATCCAGAACTTCTTACCAATGAAGAAAATGAATTTCATAAATTGGTATCTAGTAAATCATATGAAGAGTTCATGCAAGATTTTTCTAGGATATTTGTTGTGATTAAAGCCATTTACAGTCCACAAATGGCAAAATTAATGGGTATTACCTATTACGATAAAACTGCTGTAATTGGCGAAACATATCAATACAAAGTAATTGGACATTTAAAAAATGAGGATGTAGAAGTTGGCATTTCAGATCCATTTATTTGCAATGCTTACACACAAATTAATCCACCCGATTCTCTGAACATTGTGAGGTATAAAGAATATTGTGAAATTTTTTGGGAACCAGATGTTTATAGGTATTATGGGGTTGAAATTTACAGAAAAGAAAATGACTCCATTTTTGAATTAATTACTAAAACACCAAGAACTCTTCAAAAAACGAAAGATAAAAAAGGCAATTTTCACTATCCTGAGATCAATTACATTGATGAAACAATTAATCCTAATAGTAATTACGTTTATAAGTTTGTAGCCATTGATTATTTCGGTCAAAAATCTTTTGAATCAAAAGAAATTTCTGTTCCATTTATTGATTTTGACCCACCTACAGCACCATTTGGACTTATACCAACTAATCATGATTCTAAACTAACAGTAGATTTAAAATGGAATGCAATTGAAGAGGTTGATTTAGCAGGCTTTAATGTTCACCGAAGTCAACTGATTGAAGGTCCGTATGAAATTGTCAATAAAGAAATTATTTCTCCAGAAATAAGAGCTTTTACAGACATTGTTCCAAATCCAGGTCATTACTATTATTATTGCAGTTCTTCTGATTTATCAGGAAATGAAACAAAATCTGGTAAAATATATATACAAATAAGAGACATGGAACCACCAAGTGCTCCTATTGGTTTAACAACATCAACAGAACCAGGCTCTATAACCTTAAAATGGCAGCCCAATTCAGAAACAGATTTAAAAGGATATTTTATTCAACGTTCGTTAAACGATGACAACAATTCAGATAATCATTTTGTTAACATGAATACCATTCCAATTGACTCTAGCCAATTTGTACAAAAATTATCAAAAAATGTCAGTAATAAATTTGTTTACCGAATTGTCGCAGTTGATACATCTTACAATTTAAGTAAACCATCAATCAATTCATTGGCACAAATGCCTGATGTTACCCCACCACATTCGCCAGTAATTAAAAGTGTTAAATTTATAGACGATAATATTGTTATTGATTGGATGCAAAACATTGAATCAGATTTACTTGGGTATAACATATTTCGAAAGTTGATTTCAGATTCAACTTACAACAAAGTAAATTCTTCTTTAATTCCATCTAGTCTTTCTTCATACACAGATCGATCATCTAAAGAGGGTAAGCGCTATCACTATTCCTTGAAAGCAGTTGATAAAAATCAAAATGCTTCTTCATTTTCCAAGTCATTTTTTGGTGAAAACCCAAAGCAAAAACAAACGACTCAAATTAAATTTATAACAGCAAAATTGAATACTAGAAAAAAACAAATTCAAATGGAATGGGAACTTGAAAATTCAGAAATTCAATACCAAGGTTATGTAGTTTTTAAAGAAGACCAAAACAACGTACTTTTGCCTTATGTCAAACTATCAAAAAACAATACTTTATTTGAGAAAGTTTCGCCTGGTATTTACAAATATCAGATAAGGGCATATACTTTAGAAGGACTTGTTATAAAGTCTGAACTTAAAGAATTTGAATTTATTGATCAAAACAAATAAGAAATATGAAAAAGTCAATCAAAAATTACAGAAATACAATGGCATTATTTTTAATGTTTTTATCACAATTTAGTTTCGGGCAAGTTGGTATTGGTACCTCATCGCCAAATCTTGAATCAGTATTGGACCTTTCTGGAGTAAACAATAAGGGTTTAGTACTTCCTACAACAAATTCGACAAACCCTTTTAACGCTACGGGCACAAAAGAAGGTGTGCTAATGTTTAATACGAATAATAAATTAATTTATTATTCTACTAATCTTCCAAGCGATTACAACACATTATCTCCTTGGCTTTATAAACCTAATCCAACTAACAAGGTGATTTCTTTAATAGATACAGAAAACAATAGTGTTTTACTTAAAAATACTAGCCTTACAAAACGTGTGTTGCTTGAACTTGATTCTGGTAACATAAATGTTAAATCTGGAGGTGATATTAATGTAGATAAACCAGGTAAAATTAAAGAAGATGGTCATGATTTAGTTCCTGCGGGATGTGTTATGATGTGGGCCGGTCAAAACATACCGGATGGATGGTTTTTGTGTGATGGAGCTTCAAAAAGTAAAAATAATTTTCCTGAGTTATTTGCAGCTTTAGGATACACATATGGCGGTTTAGGATTATCTTTTAATTTGCCTAATTTTAATGATAGGTTTCCTAAAGGAAATCCTACAACTAATGGTTCTGGAAATATTGGAGGACAAAAAGAATTTGCAATTACCAAGGCAAATTTACCTCCACATAAACATAGTATAGCTCATGGTCATTCAGCTAGCTCATCATCGTCAGGTAGTCATTATCATCATGTTCCTTTTGATAATGGTGGTGGAGGATCAAATCCACCACAAACTATGAATAATCCAATTCTACATTTTGATTCAGGTGTTTGGAACCCATCTCCTTCATACGAAGGTGAAATTTCTGGTGCATCTCCAAATGGAAATCCGAAAACAACAAGTTCTGGGAGTCACTCTCACTCTATAACAGTTGGTTCTTCATCAGCCAATTCAGGTGATAATTCTGCTGAGTTTAAATCACAAAAAATTGAAAATGAACCCCCGTTTTTATCAATTCAATACATAATAAAATACTAATTGAATAAGTTTATTAAATACCTGTTTTTATTATTGGTTTGCAGCAATTACAATGCACAAACTACCTATGATTTAACCTTCAAAAATAATTCTGCTATACCATTTAAAATCAATTCTAATTCAAGTATTTATATAAAAGGGGATTTAATTGTAGAAAAAGAAATTGTTAATCAAGGAAATATGTACTTGTATAAAGACATTGAAGCTAAGGGAACGACCTTGTTTCAAGATCCATCAAGTTCTTCTTCTTCTGGTGTCGCACTTGGTAAGGTTATTTTTTCTGGAACTGATATTCAAAATATAAAAGGTGACAATAATACCTCAAAATTAATATTTGTCAATTTAGAAGTAAACAATTTAGCAACTGGTAGTTCTGATGTAATAAAGCTGAATAAAAATATTGATGTGTTTCAAGATTTAAAATTTACATCTGGAAACATATCTCTTAATGGCAACAACATCTTTTTAGAAGATCTTAGTTCAAGTAGTTCAAATATTTTGGATGAAACAAACGACAACAGAATTTTTGGGTTTCCTGGTGAAGTATATGTAGATCGTGTTTTTGGTACGGGATCAGTAGAAACCAATATAGCTGGTATCGGTCTAGGTTTAACTTTCGATGGTAATTTAGGTTCAACCAGAATTGCAAGAAGAAATGATTATGTAGTTAATGTTTCTGACGGATCTATCAAGCGATACTTTACTTTACAACCTTCAAATACAGGCGATGTTAGGTCACCCGAATTATTTTATTTTAGTGATGAACTTAATCCGTTGTCTGGACCTGCTATTTCAGCCTCAGATTTGAATGTATATTTTAGTGATGATATTGGTGCTACCTGGCTTAATGAAGCTGGGACACCTTTTGGAAATTCAATTAAATCAACCGATTCTATTTTTAGTCTTCCAGCATCAAACGATTCTTATTTTACACTTGCTGAAAAAAATTGTGACAGTTTAACACCAGTTGATATAGTTGAAACTACAATAGCTATTTGTGACGGAGGTTCGGCCACGATTGTTCCTATCGGAACAGCTAATATATATTCAAGTTGGAGCACAGGAGAAATAGCAGATAGTATTGAGGTAACTAGCCCTGGAACATATACTGTAACAATTATTGATTCAAGAGGCTGTGAAAATGAAGATTTTGTAGATGTTGTAAATGCTTTATCTCCAGACCCCAGCTTTAGTATTTCACCATCTGCAGGAAGGTGTGATGGAGAAGTCATGACATTTGATTATTCTAATCCTAGTGCTTCTGGTCAAACATACTTTTGGAACTTTGATGACCCAAACGCATCTTCAAATTCAGATACTGCAGTAGTTGTTAACCCCTCATATACTTACGTGTATCCTGGAAGCTTTAATCCTACTTTGACGGTTACAAACGCTAACGGTTGTACTGCAACTTCTTCGGAACCCTTAACTATTTCTCCTTACCCAATAGCAAGTTTTACTGCCAATGATGAATGCATGGGAGATGCTGTTTCATTTGTTAATAATTCATCTATTTCAAGTGGTGTAAACCTAGTTTCTACATGGGATTTCAATACTATTGATGCTACAACAACTAATGTATCTAACAGTAATTTATCAACTGTGTCTTATACTTATCCAGCTGCGGCTAGTTATAATGTTGCCTTAACTGTTTCAGCTGCAGGATGCTCTAATTCTATAAATCAAAACATTACAGTTCATCCCAATCCTGTTGCAATTTTTTCTTTATCGACTAACGATACAATTTGCCCAAACCAAACATTTAACCTTGTTAATTCTACTGATACCACTGTAATTCCTAATATTTCATTCAATTGGAATTTTGGTAACCTAGCAACTTCATCTGTTTTTAGCCCATCATACAGCTATGAAAATTCGAACCCTTACAACATTATTTTAACTGCTTCAACTCCTTTTGGCTGTTCTGATGATTTATCTCAAACACTTGTTGTTTCAGATTTACCTACTCCGTCTTTTACTTTTGCCAATTCATGTGAAGATTCATTAATTTATTTTGATAATTCTTTAACAGATTCATCTCATGTATATTTTTGGGATTTTGATAATAACGCAATCGATTCAGTGATGGATCCTACTTATGCTTTTTTAAATTATGGCCTTAAAAATGTTCAATTAAAGGTAACCAATGTTTTTGGATGTATTGATTCCGTAACCAATCAAGTTGAAGTATTTCCTAACCCGTTAGCTTTTTTTCCACCCACTAGAGGTTGCAACGGAAATGACATCAACTTTTTTGGAGCAAATTCAATAATTCCAACTGGATCTATTTCTACATACGAATGGCTTTATGGTGATGGATATAATTCTTCCTCTTCCTCTTCAAATGCTGTTCATTCATATTCGAATCCAACAACTAATTTGACTCATAAATACAATGCAACATTACAAGTTACTTCTGACTTTGGTTGCACAAATTCTTTTAGCGATTCAGTCACAATATTTGCTGCTCCTGATATTAATTTAGGTGGAACTGTTGATGTGTTGTTAAAACCTGACTCTACTTTAGTTTTAAAAACTTGTGGTAATTCCATTACATTGTCATCAAATAACCCTGGATGTAGTTTTGAATGGTTTAATCCTTTATTTTTTTCAACATCATCTTCTGTAACTGTTAATACAGATGGTATGTATTTCTTAGAATTGACTGCGCCATTGGCGTCAAGTGGTTGTACAAGTTATGACTCAGTATATGTTAAACTTAATTCTAAAATAACTCCTAATTTAGGAGCAATATCAACTTTTTGTGATGCTGCAGATCTATCTAGTGGTTATCCTAACTCTGCAAGTTCATGGTTTTTGAATGATACACTTTCTGCACCATTTAGTACAAATCCAAACTCTGTTACTGTTTTAAATAGTGGGTTATATATTGTCAAAGTAATAGATCAAAATAGCTGCATAGGTTGGGACTCTTTACAAGTTGTAATTAATACAAGTCCAAATATTACATTAAGCGATACATCACTTTGTTTGGGTCTTCCATTATCATTAGATCCACAATATACGGGTCCTTCAGGTGCAAGTTATCAATGGTATTTGTATGAACAATATGACATATCAACTCCAAATTATTGGGCTTCTGGTATACCAACCCCCAATTCACTAACCAACGTTTCTAATTCTCCAACACTTGCAGTTGATTCAAGTTATCAATATTTTGTTGAAATAACAGATGTTAATGGGTGCAAGGATACCGCTGTCAATATAGTCAGTTTTAGTCCAGTTCCTGTTGTAGACTTTGGTGTTGATACTGCTTATTGTGACAGTATTTTATTGGTTGATTCTAACGTTGGAACTAATTATTCTTATTCGTGGCATGATGGAAGTTCGAATAGTTCTTTTTTAGTTAATACTGTAGGAACAAATTATTATTCTTTAGAAGTTTCTTTGGGGGCATGCAGCGATTTTGATGATATAAATATTACAATTAATGCTTCTCCTGTTTTTGATTTGGGAAGTGATACCATTCTTTGTAGCTATCAAAATTTACCAATAGACTTATCAACTTATGGTGATGTTTTTGATTGGAACTCAGGTTCAAGTGCATCTTCAATTGTCATTAACTCTACTGGTAATTATCTTGTTGAAGTAGGGGATACAACAGGTTGTGCAACTGAAGACAGTATTTATGTTACAATGAATCCAGTTTTTCAGTTTGATTTAGGGCCTGATGTTTTTAAATGTTTAGGTACTGATAAATTAATTTCTACAGGTCTTGATTCTGCAGGTTATGCGTTTTATTGGTCTTCTAATGTTTTAGATACCACATCAGGAAACAATATTAACAGTTCAAATAGTTCAAGTGTTTTTGTTGATAGCAATGGAGTCTATTATGTACAAGTTACAGACCCATTTGGCTGTGATGCCTCTGATACTATAAGTGTTTTGCCAACTAACCTTTCATTGTACGCTAGGTTTTTGATGGCTCAAAGCTCACCTGAGAGCGATTCTATTTTTTACAACAAAGACAAATTACCATTGCTTAATTTGTCTTATCCTTCACCATACACTACATTATGGGAAGTTTCAGAACCAGTTGTTAACGGTGGAAATTACCTAGTTGTTTGGAATGATACCAATGCAATAGCACTTTACGACAATGGTCCATATTATGCCCCTTTACAGCCGGATTCCATCAATAGAAAAGTGAAGTTAACTGTTACAAATAGTGTGTGTTCAGCTGAAAAAATAAAGGATATTACTGTTTACAAATACATCAATAAAGATTCTGATTTTGACCCTTCAAAACCATTTGTTTTAACTCAATTGAATACCATTAAAGCAAATTTATATCCAAACCCTTCGTTTGGGTTAATCAATTTACAAGTTGAGTTGGATTATGAAGCAGATATAGACGTATTCATTTACAATACAATGGGTCAGTTGTTAAATAGTGAGAGTTTTTATGCTCAAAAAACCAGAAGAGTATACGATATGAGTATTTATAATAGGGGAGTATATATTGCCGTAATTAAAACTGGTGAGGTTACTAAGTCAATTAAATTTATCAAGTTATAATATGAAATTAAAACATTACTTAAGTAGTTTGTTTTTGATAGCTGTAATCCAGTTATTTTCACAAACTCCACCATGTCCTTCAGGAGCTGATGTTTACAAATACAGAAAAGAAATTCAAATTACTAACAACAATTCTAGTCCTGTAAAATTAACTGACTTTCAAGTTAAAATAGTAATGAATACATCTACTTTAATATCGTCAGGAAAATTAACATTAAGTGGAAGAGATATTCGTTTTCTCAATGAAAGCGGAGATCCACTTTCTTTTTGGATTGATCCAGATTCATTCAATTCTACTAATTCTGAAATTTGGGTTGAGGTGGATGAAATGTTAGCAAGTAGTACCACCTCTATTTATATGTTTTATGGAAACACATTGGTTTCTTCACTTTCCAATGGAGACGATACATTTGAATTGTTTGACGATTTCAACAGCCTTACTATTGACAATACAAAATGGGGAAATGCTGGCGGATCTGTAATTTCTTTTCAGTCAGGTCAAATAACACTTACAACCGATGCTTCAACGACTCCTTATCCATCTTCAATGTTGTATTCAAATAATTATTCTTTTGACTCTGAAACAAATCCAATGATAATAGAATCAGATGTGGTTCAGGTAGAAAATGGATACGCTTATTTAGGTATTGAAGATGCTAGTGGTAATGGTTGGGGAGTAGGTGTAGATAAACAGGCTCAATTTTTATATAATTTGTTTAATACAGATAATTTAGTTGCTCCTTCAGATAATGATTGTAGAGACATTGACAAAATAGCTGGAATAATACCACAATCTTTAAATATTTCTGGTCATTGGAGTTTTTCAAGATATTCCCAAGATAATTCATTTGTTAGCTTACCAAATCCAAATAGTTCTGGTGGATTTTATGAGAGTAATATTAGTGACCCTAATTCACCATTTAATGCTACTAATTATTCAAAGGATCACAGAGTAGTTCTAGCTGCATTTCATAACAATTTAAGCTCAGTACCTTGTACTTTTACAGTAGATTGGGTGCGAGCAAGAAAGTACATTCAAAATGTACCTGTTGTTGATGTTTCTATTGCAGAACAAGAGTTGATAGACAATGTAGAAGCAACTAATACTGGACCCTTTTGTCAAGGAGACGATATAGAGCTTTTTTCCCCATCTTACTCTGGTGCAACATATACATGGAGTGGTCCAACACCCAACAGCACTCTTCAAAATCCTGTAGTTTCAAATTCACTTTCTCCTAATACTTATATTTATACTGTCCAAGTAAATGGTCCTACATGCTCTACTTTAACGGCTACAACCTCTGTTGAAATTAACCCTGTTACTGTTTCAGGAGCCATTTCTGGTTCATCTACTGTTTGTCAAACATCTAATAGTGGATCATTAAATCTTTCAGGTGAAGTTGGAGATGTATTGTATTGGGAAATTTCCAATAGTTTAGGAGGCCCATGGTCTTCAGTTAATTCAACAAATACTGTACAAACTTACAATGGGTTAACTGCGAATACTTATTACAGGGCTGTTGTTCAAAGCGGCTCTTGTGGTATTGAGACAACTGCTGAGTCTTTAGTCGAAGTTATTCCTCCCTCTTTAGGCGGTAATATTATTGGTTCAAAAGAAATTTGTAGTGGTGTTAATGGTGACTCTTTAATGTTGATTAACTATCGAGGAAACATTGAGAAATGGCAATACTCGACAGATAATGGAACTAGTTGGACAAATATAGCTAATTCCACTTCTTCTTATACTTATCCATCAATAACTGAAACAACATGGTATAGAGCTGAAATAGAAAATAATCCATGTAGTATCTCATATTCAGATA
>JBELEU010000066.1:0-9675 GCA_042093455.1 Crocinitomicaceae bacterium
ACAAATCTATTGTTTTTAGGGGTGGTATAGGAACTAATCCTTCATTGGCTTCCTTTGGTGTTGGAACCTATTTGAAGAAATTCACAATAGATATAGCAGCTCAATATCACCAAATATTAGGGTTTAGCCCTGAAATTTCATTAACCTATTCATTTAAAGATTGAGAAAGTTTCGTTTAATATATCTCATTCTGATTTTAGCAACAAGTCATAATCAATATGGTCAAGACACCATTAAAGGCTATCAATACCGCTTGACGTATAACACACATGTTGCTGCTAGAGACGTGAAAAAACAGTTTATTCTTGAACAACGAATTGAAAACATAGCTGAAAATAATGAAGATGAAGATATAGATTATACTACATTATTCGATCAACTTAGTTCATACTATGAGCATCCAATTAATTTAAATAAAAAAGACATTTCATACGATCTTAAGCAACTTAGATTATTAGATGATTTTCAAGTCAATGCGATAATAAATCACATTAAAAGACATGGAAAACTAACTACTATATATGAACTTCAAAGAATCAGTCAATTTGAATTAAGTGATATTAGAAAAATTCTACCTTTTGTTGATGTATCTACCAATTTTGACGCTACTCACCTTTCTTTTTCAGAAATGATGAAACAAGGAAAAAACGATCTTTTCATGAGGTTTTCAAGATCTCTTCAAGAGTCAAGTGGAAGTATAGATTTAGATGACTCTACATGGTTAAGCAGTCCAAACTCTAAACAAGTTGGATCACCCAACAATTTCTATATGAGATATCGTTTCAAATATCAAAACCATTTAAGCATTGGAATTACTGCTGAAAAAGATGTTGGAGAGGCGATGATTCCAAACAAAAGAGTTAATTCACTTTTTGGTGAAAATCAAACACAACTTGGTTTTGACTATTATTCTGCTCACTTTTTCCTAAGAGAAGTCGGCAAGGTTAAGGCTTTAGCTTTAGGTGATTTTCATGTTCAGCTTGGTCAAGGGTTAACTTTTTGGTCAGGTCTTGCAACAGGGAAATCATCTGATGTAATGGCTACAAAAAGAAATGCAATGGGTCTAAAACCATACAGTTCTTTAGATGAAAATCTCTTTATGAGAGGTGCGGGGATAGCTATGGATTGGAAAAAATTTACTTTTCTTGCCTTTGGTTCTAAAAAAATGATTGATGCAAATATTCAAATTGACTCCACTAGCACAGATGGTGATGTTGTAGTGAGTAGCTTTCAAGCTTCAGGAATTCATAATACTATTGGCTCAATTGAAGATAAGGATGCTATTGAAGAAAGTATTGGAGGAACTGAAATATCTTTTGAAAATGATATTTTAAAAATAGGTCTAATAAGCACAATAACTAATTACGATGGTCAAGTCAATAGAAACCTTTCTATTCACAATCAATTTCAATTCAATTCAAACACCAATTGGGTTAATGGAATTCATTACAGCTTAATTCACAGAAATTTTAATTTATTTGGTGAATCAAGTAAAAGTTTTGAAGGTGGTTCGGCTCATTTACATGGACTTTTAACATCTTTACACCCTAAACTTGCACTATCTATTTTATACCGTAAATACGATAGAAATTTTCAAAGTGTTTATTCTAATGCTTTTGCTGAAAATAGTAGAGCTGTTAATGAAGAAGGCCTTTTTACAGGACTAAAGTTAAAATTAAATAAACATTGGGAAGTATCTACATATTTTGATCAATTCCAATTTCCTTGGCTTAAATATCAAGTTGAATCACCTAACTCAATAGGGCATGATGGTTTTTTACAAGTAACCTATCACCCTACTAAAAAACTTGATATATATGGTCGGGTAAGACATAGAAACAAACCTTACAACGAATTAAATGAAAGCACAAGAGAAATTAAGGACCTTTCAAAAATTGACCAATGGAACTATCGACTAAATTTCAACATGCATTTAACAGAGGCCATTCATTTAAGGAATAGAATTGAATACATGACATATCAAAGATTTGGCAATGAAAAGGAAAATGGTATCATCTTAATTCAAGATATAATTTATAAACCGAAAGATGCTAAACTTTCATTTAATGCCAGGTATGCATTATTTGATACTGATTCTTATAACTCAAGAATATATAGCTATGAAAGTGATGTATTGTACTATTTTAGAATTCCATCCTATTATTATAAAGGTGCTAGAAGTTATCTAACATTAAGATACCAATTTAAAAAAGGAATTGATTTATGGTTAAGGGTATCAAACTGGACCTATTTTAACAGAGAAACTATTGGATCAGGATTGAACGAAATTAACGGCCCTTCAAAAACTGAGTTTAGGGCACAATTAAGATTTCAATTCTAACCTATTTCAGATAATATATTATTTAATGTATTACTTGGTCTCATTGCGATAGAAGCCAATTTATCATCTGGAAAATAATAACCATCAATATCTTCTGCAGAACCTTGACTAGATAACATCTCTTTATTAATTATTGATTCATTGTCATTTAATCTGTTTGCTAGAGCTGTGAAATTTGATTTGAGATCTAAATCAATATTTTGGTTAGCTAACTCATTCGCCCAGTACAATGACAAATAAAAATGACTTCCTCTATTGTCTATTTGACCTAATTTTCTAGCTGGTGACTTACCATTTTCCAATAACTTTTCGGTCGCATTGTCCAAAGCATCTGCTAGTACCTTTGCTCTGGGATTATTATGAACCGTTGAAAAATGTTCAAGAGACACAGCTAATGCAAGAAATTCACCCAATGAATCCCATCTCAAATAACCCTCTTTATTAAATTGTTGAACATGTTTTGGAGCAGAACCTCCAGCACCAGTTTCGAATAACCCTCCACCGTTCATTAAAGGCACTATTGATAACATTTTTGCACTAGTCCCAAGTTCAAGAATTGGAAATAAATCTGTCAAATAATCTCTCAAAACATTTCCAGTAACAGAAATGGTGTCCAAACCATCTTTAATTCTATTTAGTGAAAAAGTAGTTGCACTAACAGGTGACATTATGTGTATGTCTAAATCATTAGTATCATGATTTTTAAGATAGCGATTAACTTTCTTAATTAATTCTGCATCATGAGATCTATCCTTGTCTAACCAAAAAACTGCAGGCGTTTCAGAGTTTCTCGCTCTTGTAACAGCTAATTTAACCCAGTCTTCTATTGGTGCATCTTTAACCTGGCACATTCTAAAAATGTCCCCTTTGCTTACCTTTTGAGACAGAAGAACGTTGTTCCCTTGATCAATAATATTTACTTGTCCTGATGCTTTTATTTGAAATGTCTTATCATGAGAACCATACTCCTCAGCCTTTTGAGCCATTAAACCAACATTTGGAACACTTCCCATTGTTGTAGGGTCAAATGCCCCATTTTTCTTACAGAAATTAATAGTAGCATCATAAACTCCTGAATATGAACGATCTGGAATAACAGCTTTTGCATCTTGTTGATTGCCTTCAGAATTCCACATTTGACCTGATGTTCTTATCATTGCAGGCATAGATGCATCAATAATTACATCACTTGGAACATGTAAATTAGTAATTCCTTTATCAGAATCAACCATTGCTAACGAAGGTCCGTTTTCAAACGCATAATCAATTTCCTTATTGATTTCAAGTTGTAAATCTTCAGAAAGAGTTTTAATTTTTGTAAGGACATCACCAAAACCATTTCTCACATCAACTCCTATTTCATCAAAGATTTTACCATATTTTGAAAAAACATTCTTAAAAAACACCTCAACACAAGCACCAAAAATTATTGGATCTGAAACTTTCATCATGGTAGCTTTCATGTGTAATGAAAACAATACATTTTTTTCTTTTGCGTCTAAAATTTCTCTTTCAATAAAGCCTTTTAATGAGTCCATATTCATTACTGAAGTATCAACAATCTCACCCTTTAACAAAGAAATATTAGCCTTTAATACTTGAGTATCACCGTTATCTGCTGTGAAAACAATACTTACTTCACTAACAGATTCTAACGTTGTCGACTTCTCTGAACCATAAAAATCTCCTTCACTCATACTAGAAACATGAGTTCTAGATTCACTAAGCCAAGAGCCCATTGAATGAGGGTTCTTTTTTGCATAATTCTTAACGGCTTTAGGGGCTCTTCTGTCTGAGTTACCTTCTCTTAAAACAGGATTAACTGCACTCCCTTTAATTTTATCATAAATGGCTTTAACTGCAATTTCAGAATCATCTTTTGGTGTCTCAGGGTAAGAAGGAATATTAAACCCCTTTGCTTTAAGTTCATTAATTGCAGTAATTAATTGGGGAACAGAAGCACTAATATTTGGTAACTTAATGATATTGGCATGAGGTTCTTTAGCAAGATCACCTAAAAACGCAAGATCATCAGAAATTTTTTGATCGCTAGAAAGATATTCAGGAAAGACTGCAAGAATTCTACCGGCTAAAGAAATATCCTTTATATCAACATCTATTCCCGCTGTTGAGGTAAATGCTTTTATTATTGGTAAAAAAGACTGAGTAGCTAAAGCTGGAGCTTCATCTGTTTTTGTGTAAAATATCTTATTATTTTTTTGCATAATGTTCCTCTATTAATTGTAATTCCTGAAATGGATAACAAATATAAAAATTTGAGATGGATGTAATAGGAAATAATCTATTTGAGAAGAAATTTATTTAAGTCTTTTATATTTCCATTAAATAAATCAAGATCAACAGGCCCTGAAATACCATTGATTTGACCCTGATCTGAAAATTGCCACATTATCCAATCTTTTTCAGATAAAGGGTTTTCAATTTGATTGTAATTTGCAATCCATAAAGGATATTCTGTAAAGTCATTCAAGTGATCACGATAAAAATGAGTTCCAGTATATAGAATTGGTTGAATACCGTAATGTTTTTCAATAATATTTAACCAATTTTTAATTCCAGATTTTAAACTCTGCATACTTTGAACCTTACTCAATTGTTCAACATCTAAAACTGGTGGTAGGTCTCCCGATTGAAGTTTAACATTAGCAATAAAATTTTGTGCTTGTTTAGTTGAGTTTTCGTTGGGCCTATAATAATGATAAGCTCCTCTTGTGATATTGTTGTTTTTTGATTCTCTCCAATTATGAGTAAAGTATCTATCTCTATGATCTTTTCCTGCTGTAGATCTAATCAATGTGAAACTAACCTTATAATTTGATTTTTGTTGAGCTATTGTATTCCAACTAACAACACCCTGATATTCAGACACATCAATACCATAAGAATAATTTCCCTCTGGAATATTGGTCTCTGAAAAAAATGTTTTGATTTTCAAACCTATTGAAGAAGTCCACTTTTGATTCTGAGAAATAAAATAGATTATAAATAGCGAGTTAATGAATAATAACCAAAAAAAAAGGCGTTTGTAGATGCTATTTTTGTGCGATTTTCTCGCCATTTAATTTCTTATTTTAAAAACTTGAAATTTTTTCCAGGAAAATATGCAGCGTCACCTAATTGCTCTTCAATTCTTAGCAACTGATTATACTTTGACATTCTATCCGATCTTGAAGCAGAACCAGTTTTAATTTGTCCCGTTGACAAAGCAACTGCTAAATCAGCAATAGTGTAGTCTTCAGTTTCACCGCTTCTATGACTCATTACTGAGGAATAAGAATTTTTAGTCGCTAAAGAAACAGCTTCAATTGTTTCTGTTAAGGTACCTATTTGATTAACCTTTATAAGAATTGAGTTTGCAATACTTTCATCAATTCCTCTAGCAAGACGCTTAGTATTAGTCACAAATAAATCATCTCCAACCAATTGACATTTATCGCCTATGGCTTGTGTTAACTCTTCCCAACCTTTCCAATCGTCTTCAGCTAAACCATCTTCTATGGACACAATAGGATATTTTTTTACCCAATCTTCCCAGAAAGCAACAAATTCACTAGATGACATTTCTTCACCAGTTGATTCAAAGACATACGCATTCTTATCTTCATCATAAAACTCAGAAGCTGCAGCATCTAAGGCAATCCATATGTCTTTACCAGGTTGATATCCTGCTGCTTCAATTGCTTGAAGTACAACTTGAATAGCTTCTTCATTGGAACCAATATTAGGAGCAAAACCGCCTTCATCACCAACATTTGTTGATAGTCCTTTTTCCTTTAAAACCTTTTTTAAATGATGAAATACTTCAGTCCCCATTTTCAAAGCTTCACTAAAAGTTTTAGCACCAAATGGCATTACCATAAATTCTTGAATATCAATTTTGTTATCAGCATGAGAGCCACCATTCAAAATATTCATCATTGGGACAGGTAATGTGTTTGCATTAACTCCACCAACATACCTAAATAACGGTTGACCTAATTCATCTGCTGCGGCTTTAGCACAAGCTAAAGAGACACCCAAAATAGCGTTGGCTCCTAAATTTGACTTATTTGGGGTACCGTCTAGATTTATCATCTTTTGATCAATTTCAGCTTGATCAAAAATTGACATCCCGTTTAAATCATTGTTTATAGTTGTATTGATATTAGCTACCGCTTTAGTTACACCCTTTCCAAGAAAAGATTTTTCATCTCCATCTCTCAACTCAACAGCTTCATGAATACCTGTTGATGCCCCTGATGGAACAGCAGCTCGTCCAAAACCACCGTTTGAAGTAAATACATCAACTTCAACAGTTGGATTCCCTCTAGAGTCTAATATTTGTCTTGAATGAATGAATTCTATAAGTCCCATCAAATTATTTTTTTACGGTTTCTAATTTATGATTAACAATGTTTTGAACAAACTGATCAAATAGATATCTAGAGTCGTTTGGTCCTGGGGATGATTCTGGATGATTTTGAACTGAAAAAGCATTTTTATTTTTTAATGCTATTCCTGCAACAGTATTATCATTTAAATGTATGTGAGTAAGCTCGACATTATCATTTTTATCTAGGTCGTCTTTTTTAACAACAAATCCATGATTTTGAGAGGTAACTTCACATCTATTTGTCAATAGATTTTTAACAGGGTGATTGATTCCTCTATGACCGTTGTGCATTTTTTCAGTCGATAACCCTTGAGAAATGGATAAAATTTGATGCCCAAGGCATATTCCAAAAATAGGGATATTCGTTTGAACAAGTTTTGAAACAGTTTCAATTGATTGAGATAAAGGTTCTGGATCTCCAGGTCCATTTGAAAGCATTATTCCATCAGGTGACCAATTCATAATTTCATCAAAAGAGACATCAAATGGAAACACTTTAATTTTACAATTTCTGTCCACTAAACATCGTACTATATTTTTTTTGACTCCATAATCAATCAATGCAACTTTATGTTCACCATCGCCACTTTCGTAAGAATTTTTAGTAGAAACTTTTGAAGCCAACTCCATTCCTTTCATTGAAGGAACACTGTTTAATTTAGACTTCAATTTTTCTACGTCTGTCTCTTCGGAGGATATAATTGCATTTTGAGCACCGTTTTCACGTATGTAACTTATTAGTGCTCTAGTATCAACATCTTTAATACCCACCACATTTCCTTTAACTAGATAATCTTGTAAAGATTCTGTTTCAGAATATCTTGAAAAATGATGGGCAAACTTTTTTACCACTAACCCCCTTATTTTGCATTTATCTGATTCTATTTCAAATGCATTGGTTCCATAATTTCCAATGTGAGCATTTGCCATTGTTACAATTTGTCCATAATAAGATGGATCACTAAAAATCTCTTGATAGCCTGTCATTCCAGTATTAAACGCTATCTCTCCAGTTGTAGTGCCAATAACACCACATGATTTACCATGAAAAACAGTTCCATCAGAAAGAACTATAATTGCTGTATTTTGATTAGAATTCATATCACAAAATTAATTTTAGTTTCGATAAACACCACCTTTTTTTTATCAAAAAAAAAGGATAGTCTAAAAAAGACTACCCTTATATAATTAGATTAACTACAAAAAGATTGTAGGGTTACTTTAATCTTTCTTTTCATCTTTTTTACTTTCATCATCAGAATCTGCTTCTTTCTTGTTAGAAACCTCTTCCTTAACAGGGTTTGGAGTTTCTTCTAAAACAACTGCATCTTCAATAGTTTCGTTGTCATCAGATGCATTAGCTGCAGCAGTTGATGAAGTAGCAGGTTTAGATTTTTTAGCTCCGCCTCTTCTTCTTGATTTCTTTTTAGCTGGTTTATTATCCAATAATAACTCATTGAAATCAACTAATTCAATCATTGCCATTTCAGCATTATCTCCTAAACGATTGTTTAACTTAATGATTCTAGTGTAACCACCTGGTCTATCAGCAATTTTTGGCGCAACATCTCTAAAAAGGATAGAGGATGCATCTTTATTCTGCAAGTATTTAAATACAACTCTTCTATTATGAGTAGTATCATCTTTAGACTTTGTGATTAAAGGCTCAACATACTTTCTTAAAGCTTTAGCTTTAGCTAGTGTTGTGTTGATTCTTTTGTGTTCTATCAATGAGCAAGCCATGTTTGACAACATCGCTTTTCTGTGCGATGCAGTTCTGCTCAAATGGTTAATTTTCTTACCGTGTCTCATTTTTTCTACCTTTTATTTGGTGATAAAATTAATCTCTATCTAATTTATATCTTGATACGTCCATTCCAAAAGATAAACCTTTAGCTTCAACTAAATCATCAAGTTCAGTAAGAGATTTTTTTCCAAAGTTTCTAAATTTCAATAAGTCATTCTTATTGTAAGCAACTAATTCACCTAATGTTTCAACATCAGCAGCTTTAAGACAATTTAAAGCTCTGACAGAAAGATCCATATCAACTAATTTAGTCTTAAGAAGCTGACGCATATGAAGAGATGTTTCATCAAATTCTTCTGTTTCAGATCTTTCATCATCATCTAAAGTGATTTTTTCGTCTGAAAACAACATGAAATGATGTATTAAAATCTTAGCTGCTTCTTTTAAAGCTTCTTTAGGATGAATTGAACCGTCAGTATCAATGTTGAAAATCAATTTTTCGTAATCCGTTTTTTGTTCAACTCTATAGTTTTCTATAGTGTATTGAACATTTCTAACAGGCGTAAAAATAGAATCAATAAAGATTGTACCAACCGGTGCAGTCTCAGATTTATTTTCTTCTGATGGAACATAACCTCTACCTTTAACGATAGTAATCTGTAGGTTTAATTTAACAGACTTCTCCATGTGACATATAACATGATCAGGATTTAAAACCTGAAAAGAAGATGTGAATTTACCTATATCTCCAGCTGTAAATGTTTCTTGTCCAGAAATAGAAACTGATAATTCTTCAACATCAGTATCTTCAATTTGTCTTTTAAACCTTACCTGCTTAAGGTTAAGAACTAATTCAGTAACATCTTCAACTACTCCTTTAATAGTTGAAAATTCGTGATCTACTCCTTCTATTTTAACAGATGCAATTGCAAATCCTTCGATAGAGTTTAATAGTATTCTTCTTAATGCATTACCAACAGTAATACCATATCCAGGCTCAAGTGGTCTAAATTCAAACTGACCTCTGAAGTCAGATGATTCAATCATTATTACTTTGTCTGGTTTTTGGAAATCTAAAATTGCCATATTATTATATTTTTAAATATTCTAAATTATTATTTAGAATAAAGTTCTACGATTAATTGCTCTTTAATATTTTCTGAGATTTGTTCTCTAGTTGGAGATCGGAAGAGC
>JBELEU010000067.1:0-9604 GCA_042093455.1 Crocinitomicaceae bacterium
ACGCTCTTCCGATCTGCATCAAAAGTATAACCGTTGGGATTATCAATAGGATCATCAATGTTTTTGTCAAAAGGATCATGAGCTCTAAGTATTGAATTTTTATTTGGCGTGAAATTAAATATATTTCTAACCCCAATGTACCCATTAAACTTATCACCAAAATCTTTTGAAACTTTAATGTTTTGAATACTAAAAGTAGAAGAATATTCAGATCTGAAATCATTTTCTAAAACAGGCAATTTCATAGGTCCGTATAAATTGGCAGTATAATCAAATGAGATTAACGACTTAGGATGAGTATAAGAAATAGCCCATTTTATTGAATAATTTTCAGCAAAAAGTTGTTTTTCTTTTATCCATTCTAATTGATCTACTTGAGTATAGTTGGAAACATCTAAAAAGGTAGCATTAACAGAGGCCTTGAAATAAGATTTAAAAAATAATCTCATTTCAGCAGAGACACCTTTTGAAATCCCATATCCATTTAAATTACTATATATAATTTGATCATCGTTCGTTAGATAATCAGGTACAATTTTATTGGAAAACCTTGTGTAAAAAATAGAAGATTCAAAATCTATATTAATGTTTTTAGAGCTAAATTTTTTAAGCAAATTAAAATTTGCATTGTTTGATTTTTCAGGGTATAAATCTTCTAAAAAAATCAATTCTCTTGCCCCTGTTAATGCAGCATGATCTTCGGTGAAAACATTAACAACTCTAAATCCATTACCATAACCTAACCTCAGAATAAAAGTTGGATCTATATCTAACTTAAAATTAAATCTTGGAGAATAAATAAAACCATGTTTAGTATGATAATCTACCCTAACCCCACCTAATAACATTTTATTATCATCGATTTTAAATCTGTCTTGTAAAAACAAACCTGGTAAATACCATTTATTAGGTTGATTAATTGATGTGCTATCACTAACAACTAATTGGGTAGCTTGGGTATTGTCATCGTAATAATTATATCTCATAGCTAGGCCAGAAACTAATTTATGGGCATTGTGATTTTTATGCCAAATAAACTGGCCAAAACCTATGTGTTGTTGAGCCATATATGCTGAAACGCCATACCATGATTTCTGATCATGAATACTTCCTGAAGCTTGAAAAAATATTTTTTCTTTTGTTGGTAATTGATAGTTTGTCGAAAGTTCAATTCTGTTTGTTAAAATTGATTCCCCATATATACTGTCACTTCCTCTAAAATTATCGGTCCAATTCATTTGGCCTCCCCATCTGTTTTCATTGAAATATCGAGTTGAAATCACAAATGGTTTATTGTCATTTCTTATGAACTCAAATTTATTATAAAATGAATATCTTTTCTTGAGAGTTAAATCTGTAAAATAATCTCCATTGTTGTCAATGGGACTATCGTAGTGATGAACATCTATTGCTGTAACTGCCTTTAACTTTTTAGAATCAATACTTTTAAATAAAACATCAGCTTGCAATTCATTCCATGATGAAATGTTAAAACTCATAGATAGATCGGGAATACATGAAACATTTTTAGTAATTACATTAATTAATCCAGCCATAGCTTCGGAACCATACAATGTTGAAGCTGGTCCTTTAACTACTTCTAATCGTTGAATTAAACTTACAGGAATACCTTGAATTCCATAAACAGTAGATAATCCTCCAACAGTTGGCATCCCATCCATTACAACCATTGAATAAGCTCCTTCCATGCCGTTAATATGTATATCACCTGTGTTGCAAACTGCACAATTTAGTTGAGGACGTAATCCACTAATTTGAGAAGAAGCCTCCATTAAGCTTGGAACAGGGATTTTTTTTAAAAATTTAGAACTGTAAACTTCAATAGAAATTGGACTTTCTCTTTTCATCACCTCTTCTAAACTTCCGCTTATTACAATTTGATCCAGAAGGGCATTGTCTTCTTTTAAAGAGATTTTAAGATTTTCAGTGCGAGAGACAATTGATTTATTCATGGATAAAAACCCAATAGCACTAACTTTAAGAACCAATGGATAATCAACATTCTCTAAAGTAAATAATCCATTTTTGTCACATGCAGTTTTTATTTTTGAGTTGAGAACTTCAACATGTGCAAAAGGAATTGGATTGTTATTAATATCTATTAAAGATCCTTTTAAACTTCCATTTTGAGCAAGCAATGTATGACCAATAAATATTACCGTTAATATCCAAAAATGTTTTATGGTATTCAAACTAAAAAATTAATTATTAAGCAAATCTAATTTATTTTTTTTGAATAGCTAACTTAATTTTTAGTCATGTCTAAAAATTTATTATTTTAGCATCATGGCAAGTCAATCTAAAGAAGATTATATTAAAGTTTTATACAAGTTAGAACAGGAAAATAATATTGTTTCAAATAACGCAATTGCAGCATACTTAAAGATGAAACCTTCAAGTGTAAGTGATATGTTAAGAAAACTAGCTAAAGAAAATTACATTGATTATACAAAATATAAAGGTTCAAAATTAACAAAAATGGGTGTCTCAACAGCACTATCTATTATTAGAAAGCACAGATTGTGGGAAACCTTTTTAGTAAAACATTTAAAATTCAATTGGGATCAAGTACACATAATTGCTGAACAATTGGAACACATTGACTCAGATCAACTAATTGACAAATTAGATCATTTTTTAGATTACCCTAAAAGTGATCCTCATGGCGATCCAATACCAGGAAAGAATGGTGAAATTATAAATCTTGGACATATACAATTAAGCAATTTAAAAACATTAGAAACTGGACATATAGCTGCAGTTAAAAAAGGAACTCCTAGTTTCTTACAATACATGGATAAAATAGGTATGCAATTAGGAACTAAAATTAAAGTAATTGATAAAGTTGATTTTGACCAATCATTAGAAATTCAATTAAACAACAACTCTATTCAAATAAGTAATGAAGTAGCTAAAAATATTCTAATCAAAATATAGATATGGACGAATTATACAATTGGTTTATTGCACAAACCCCAATAATACAAGCATTACTTGCGGGCTTATTCACTTGGTGCTTAACAGCCATTGGTGCAGCCTTAGTATTTTTATTTAACGCATCCAACCGTAAAATATTAGATATGTCGCTGGGTTTCACAGGTGGTGTTATGATTGCAGCTAGTTTCTGGTCTTTATTGGCTCCTGCTATTGAATATGTTGAAATGCAAAATGAATTGGGATTAAGCGACTCCCCCAGCTGGTTAGCACCAACTATAGGGTTTTTTCTTGGAGCTCTGTTTCTTTTTGGATTAGATAAAGTAATACCACATCTGCATTTGTTCAACAAAAGAGAAGAAGCCGAAGGGATGGAAACCAACTGGAGAAAAACCGTACTCTTGGTTTTAGCTATTGCATTACATAATATTCCAGAAGGACTTGCAGTTGGAGTAGCGTTTGGAGCACTTGCTTCACCTGAAATAATGGGATTAGGGACAAGCAGTATTTTCACAATGGGATCAGCAATAGCACTCGCAATTGGAATAGGTATTCAAAATTTTCCGGAGGGTTTTGCAGTATCAATGCCCTTGAGAAGACAAGGTATTAGCCGATGGAAATCATGGCAATGGGGGCAATTATCAGCAATTGTAGAACCAATTTTTGCAGTAATTGGAGCAGCTATTGTTCTACAAGTTTTACCCATTTTACCATATGCCTTATCGTTTGCTGCAGGTGCTATGATATTCATTGTAGTTGAAGAAGTGATACCTGAAAGTCAAAAAGGAGGACATACAGATTTAGCTACAATGGGCTTGATATTAGGCTTTATTGTAATGATGAGTCTTGATGTATCGTTAGGTTAAATCACCTAACAACAACATCTTGTAAAAAATCACTATTTAACTTATTGTTAATTTGCTGAACCAAAGCAGTTTTTTGCATTTTTATTTCTTCTTTAAAGGGTGCACTCGTTAACTGAAGAAATAGCTTTTGCTGATTAACATAAACAGATTTCACTTTTTTCATTAGAAAAGGACCCATTATTTCACTAAAAACCTCGATAATTTCATGTTCTTTAAATCGCTTTTTGTATCCATACTGGGTGATAAATTTGTCTAAAACTTTATCGATTTTCTCTTCTTTTGAATTTCGCTTTTTTATCATTATTATATTTTAATCTCACCGTTGTCAATTACAAATTGATTGAAATCAACATTAAAATCGTTTAAGATATTTGGGACTTTCTCTAAATCTGTATCGGTAATAAAGGTTTGACCAACATCATTTTTTTCAATAAGTTTTAAAATATATCCAACTCTATCGTTATCTAATTTATCAAATATATCATCCAATAACAAGATTGGCTTAAAACCCTTTTTAAGAGTTATGTACTCGAACTTAGCTAATTTCAATGCAATTAGAAACGTTTTTTGTTGACCTTGAGAACCAAACTTTTTAATTGGAAATCCACTAATCATAAACTGTAAATCATCACGGTGAACTCCAGCAGAAGTATACGTTAACATTCTATCTTTATCAAAATTCATTTTTAATAATTCTTCCATTGAATGCTCATGCAATGAGGAAGAATAAATGAGTTCTACCTCTTCTTTACCGTCTGAAATATCATTGTAATACTTGTCAAAAATTGGAGAAAACTCTTGAATAAAAGAATTTCTTCTTTCAAAAATTATTTTAGATTTTTGAATGATTTGAATTTCATAGATATCTAATAAATCATTAATGGAAGAAGAACCTTTCATTCCCTTAAGAATAGAGTTTCTTTGTTGGATGAGCTTATTGTACTGAATTAATTCATTTAAATAATTTTTATTGAATTGGGATATTAAAGCATCAATAAACTTTCTTCTTGTTTCGCTTCCATCAAGAACTAAATTAATATCATAAGGTGTAATCATTACAACCGGGAAAAGTCCAATATGATCAGCAAGTCTTGAATAATTCTTTTTATTTTTTTTAAAAATCTTCTTTTCGCCCTTTTTTAAGCCACAATACAAAGAAAAAACATCATCATCTTGCGAAACCTCTCCTTGTATGACATAAAAAGGGTTTTCAAACTTTATATTTTGACTATCAATAGAATTGAAATAACTTTTCGTATAACTAAGGTGATGGATAGCGTCTAAAATGTTAGTTTTCCCCTGACCATTGTTTCCTAAGAAGCAGTTAACTCTTTTTGAAAAATCGAATTTTGCATCATTAATATTCTTGAAATTTATAAGTGAAAGGTTATTTAAATACATTTTTCAAAAATACGATATTAAAGAAAGCTTAGAAAATTTATAAAAAAAACTATTTTTGCAATCTTAAACTAGTATTCAACTTTTTGAAAAAAAAACATTCATGTCAACAGAAGAAAAAAAATCACCAGAAACATTAGAAAATAATAATGAAACTCAAGACTCAAAATCTGGTCTTTTAGGCAATATAGATTTAGAAGCTATTCTTGGAGAATCTGGTTACGATTATTATCAAGCCAATAAACAAAAAGTTAATAGAATAGTTACTCTTATAATTTTGACTATAGTGGGCTTATTAGGATATAACCTGATATGGAAAGACATGATTGTTCTACCTAAAGAAAAAAAATCTATTGAAGAACTTTGGAGAGCTGAGTCAAAAGCTTTTGATTACAACGATTGGGCTTCAGCTATAAATGGAGATACCATTACAGGTTTATTTAACGGTTTTGAATCAATTAGTAAAGAATATGCTGGTTATGCAAGTGGAGATGTTGCTTCTTATAATCTTGGAATTTCATACCTAAACAGCGGAGACAATGACAATGCTATAAAAACATTGAAGAATGTAAGTTTTGAAGACGAATTGCTAGGAACCATTTCTATTGGTGCAATAGGAGATGCATATATGCAAAAAGGATCTGTGTCTGATGCATTTAATTATTATGAAAAAGCATACAAAAGAAAAGACAATGAACTTACATCACCAATATACATGATGAAAGCTGCCTTCTGCTTAGAAATTGAAGAGAAATATGAAGAAGCAATAAAGGTTTACGAAAATTTATATTTAAAATATCCCAATTCAACACTTTCTTTGAAAGCTGAAAAATACATGGAATCTTTAAAACTAGGAGCACCTGTATATGTTACATCCAAAGAAATTGCAGAATAATGGCAACTGCCAAAGTAAACCTTTCTGCACTAGAGTCTATTCCATTGACTAATCCTTCAAAGATTAAAATTGGACTTGTAGTTTCTGAATGGAATAAAAAAATAACTGATAAACTTTTAGAAGGTGCTATTTCTGCACTAAAAGAAAATAAAATTTTAGAGGATAATATTATTATTCACCGTGTTCCTGGAACATTTGAACTTCCATTGGGAGCTCAATATCTTTTAGAAAACAATTTGGTACATGGCGTAATTACAATTGGCTGTGTTATTCAAGGAGAAACCAAACATTTTGATTTTGTATGCCAAGGTGCAACTCAAGGAATTGTACAAGTTGGATTAAGATACAATAAACCAGTATCATTTTGTGTACTAACAGATCAAAACGAACAACAATCAATTGACAGATCAGGTGGGAAGCATGGAAATAAAGGGGTTGAATGTGCTATTTCATGTCTAAAAATGATTCACTTGAAGGAGGAAATAGCTAAACCAACATCAAATATTGGTTTTTAAGATTCTAAAATCTTACTTATATTAGGCTTGAAGTATAAAGACGATTTTAAAATTTTACCGTCCTCTCTTAATATTGCATTTCCATTTTCATCTAATTTACTCATGTTACTACGTTGAATTTCTTCAAATACCTCCTCTATTTTGTTCTGGAGGCCATGCTTTAGAATAGTCCCACACAAAATATATAGCATATCCCCTAATGCATCTGCTATCTCAACCAAATCTCCTTGTTTGGCAGCTTCTAAATATTCTTCATTTTCCTCATTCATTAGTTTATGCCTTAAAATAAAATCAGCTTCACTAATTGATGATACAGGTTCAGTTTCGTTTTTAATACCAAAAGATTCATGAAAAACTTTAACAGCATTTATACAGTCTCTTAATTGTAATTTTTTTTCCATACATCAAAAATAAGTTTTGATTGAATTCAATTCACAAAAAATAATTAAAAATACTTAACATATATTAACAGTATATCTGTAAAACAGTTAAAAAGATTTTAGAATTTTACTTTAAGAAAAGTTCAAATTAATATTATTATGGAAAATGAAATAGGTACTGAAGCTAAGAGTAACAGTATAAACATAAAAGAAATAAATGACCTAATCCAATCTGAAAGTTCATTTATTGACCTATTAAACTTAGAAATTAAAAAAGTTATAATTGGGCAAAATCACATGTTAGAGAGTTTACTAATAGGCTTACTATCTAATGGGCATATACTACTTGAGGGAGTACCTGGTTTGGCCAAAACCTTAGCCATTAGCACTCTATCAAAAGTAATTGATGTAGATTTCAAGAGAATTCAATTTACACCAGATTTACTTCCTGCTGATTTATTAGGAACCATGATATATAATCAGAAAAAAGAAGAATTTATTTCAAAAAAAGGGCCACTTTTTTCAAATTTCATTTTAGCTGATGAAATCAATAGAGCTCCTGCAAAAGTTCAAAGTGCTTTACTAGAGGCCATGCAAGAAAGACAAGTAACTATTGGTGACCAGACTTATAAATTACCTGAACCATTCTTAGTTATGGCAACTCAAAACCCAATTGAACAAGAGGGGACCTACCCTCTTCCTGAAGCTCAGGTTGATCGATTTATGATGAAAGTTGTATTAACTTATCCTAAAAGAGAAGAGGAACAACTTATTCTTAGAGCAAATGTTTCACAAGAAGGTTTTGACATACCAGAAAAAGTAGTGGATCCAAAACAAATCATTAGAGCTAGAGAGATTGTTAAAAAAATATACATGGATGAGAAAATTGAAAGGTATATTATTGACATAGTATTTGCCACAAGAGAACCTGAAAGCTATCAGCTTGATGACATAAAACCTTTGATAACATTTGGTGGTTCACCAAGAGCTAGTATATCTCTTGCAAATGCAGCCAAAGCTTATGCTTTTCTTAAAAAAAGAGGATATGTTATTCCAGAAGATGTAAGAGCTGTTAGTGCAGATGTATTGAGACATAGAATAGGACTTTCGTATGAAGCTGAAGCAGAAAATATTACTGCTGAAGATATTATCACAACTATTTTAAATAAAGTAGATGTTCCTTAAACATCTTCCATCATGGATACTAAAGAATTATTAAAAAAAGTAAGGAAGATAGAGATCAAAACAAAAGGTCTTTCTAATCAGGTGTTTTCAGGAGAATATCATTCTGCATTCAAAGGAAAAGGAATGGCCTTCTCTGAAGTCAGAAACTACATTCCAGGGGATGAAATTCGAATAATTGATTGGAACGTAACAGCAAGATTTAATGAGCCTTATGTTAAAGTTTTTGAAGAAGAAAGAGAACTTACAGTAATATTAATCATTGACATCTCTGGATCAGAGTCATTTGGCTCCAATTATCAATTAAAAAAAGAATTCATTGCTGAGATTGGAGCTGTTTTATCATTTTCAGCTACTCAAAACAATGATAAAATTGGAGCCATACTTTTTTCAGATCAAATCGAATTATTTATTCCTCCAAAGAAAGGAAGAAAACAAATTTTAAGAATTATACGTGAATTAATAGAATTTAAACCCAACAGTACAAAAACTGATATTGGGTTTGCGTTGAGGCACTTTAATAATATCATTAAAAAGAGATGTATTGCTTTTTTAATTTCAGATTTTATAGATGAAAAATTTGAAGACGCATTAAAGATAACGGCTAAAAAACACGACTTGATTGCCTTAAGAATAGCAGATGAAAGAGAAAAAGAACTGCCAAATATTGGACTGTCTCTTTTTGTAGATCCAGAAACAGGAAAAGAAAAATGGATTAATACCAACAGTAAAAGGGTAAGAGAAAAATATAGAAACAATGCATTGCTAAGAGAGCATTATGCTAGTGAGTTATTTAAAAAATCAAACGTTGATTTTTCAAACATTAACCTTAAAGACGGATACATTAAACCATTGATGCAACTATTCAAGAAAAGATGAGAAATATAATTTGGCTCATATTGTTTTTCCCCTTCTTTGGATTTACTCAAAAATTTGACGTAAAGCCAAGTAAAACTGAGTTGCTTATTGGTGAACCAACCGTTTTAAAATTAAGTTTTAAGGCTCCTGCTGATTACAATTACGATAGTGTCTATTTTGAAATAAATGAAACTGAAAAAGGATTAGGCAACAATTGGGAAATATGGAGTAAATCTTCTATTGCAAAAAAAACTATTGAAGACGAGAACGGAAATTACATAACCACCTTCATTCAAGAAATTGAGCTCGCTAATTTTGATACTGGAAAGTATGAACTTCCGCCTTTCATTGCCTCAGCAAATCAAAAGAAATATTATTCAGATCCTATCTTGTTATCAATAAAACATGAAGAAACTAATGAATCAGAAGAATTAAAACCATTAAAACCAATTAAAGAAATAAAAATAACCTGGTTAGACTATTTAAAGTTATTCATCATCAACTATTGGCTTTGGATAGTAATAGCCATTATATTAATAGCATTTGTATTACTCT
>JBELEU010000068.1:0-9593 GCA_042093455.1 Crocinitomicaceae bacterium
CATAGTCTTGCTGACCTACATTTATTGTTTTTGAGAATGTTCTTCCAATATTGTCATAGGTTACTTCATTGGAGAAATCATTTAAGTTTATTCTATATTCTGCATTCGACCATATGTAGCTTCCGGAAATTCCTTTCCAGTGATTATATCTTAAATTAAATACATGAGAATAATTAGGGATTAAGTCAGGATTACCCTCCGTAATTTTATTAGGATTTGAATTGTTTTGTACAGGTTGAAGTTGGTTTAGTGATGGTTGTCTTGAGTTGGTTTTGTAGGTAAATCTTAACCTTTGAGAATTGGTAAATTTATGACGAAATATAAGTTTAGGTAGAATGTCAATTCTATCAACTGGATTAATTGATAAAGGATTCATGTTTTCATCGAAGTTGTCTATTTTGACATTTCTTGCATATCCACCAATTTTTAAAATATCCTTCTTGTATTTATAGCTATAAAATAAACCAAGTCTATTGGTGATTTTAAGATTATTAAATTCGTTTGAAAATTCTGGAACTTCCAATTCGTAAATGTTGTTAAGTACATTTAATTCATTTGTGTTTCTATCTTGATTAGAGTTGTTTCGTATGAATAAATGTTCAATATCAATCCCCCATTTTTTTGTGATAGGTTCTCTAAATAACAATTGCGACTGATGTTTTTCTGAAAATGTACTGTAAGTTAAGTTTTGATCAGTTGAATCAGTATAAGAGGGAAGGAAATAACTAATGTTGTTAATGGTAGTTTGATCATTTTTCCCTGAAGAATTTGTAAATTTGTATGAGTATTTAAGTAGTCTTTTAGCTTTGCTAAACTTTCTTGTCAAGCGAAATTCTGTAGAAAAATTTTCATTTTTTGTTTCGTTAATTTGGTTTATTCTTGAAATAGAACTTATGAATGATGTGTCATTTCTGAAGGTGTTGGATTGATCTAAACTGTTGGTCGAATTTGATTGTGAAAACCTAGGAAGTATTTCAATCAATGTTAAGCTATCCATTTGATAGTTTACAAAAGCATTCACAAGGTGTTCCTCGTTGTTGTTTGTTGAATTAGAGGAATCGTCAACAAAATAGGTGCTGTCACGAAGAAGGTATTGAATGGATTGATTACTCTCAATGTCTAAATCAGTTGTGTTGTAAGTGTAATTAAGACCAACTTTTATTTTTTCAGAAAGTTTATCAGAGTAAAAAATTCCAGATTTTAAAGTTCTTGGAATTCCACTGTTGTTTTGTCCTGCTCCACCATACCACCATCTTTCTTCATTGTCGCCAAAAAAATCAGAGTTATTGTTACCAATTCCAAATTTTCTAATGTCTCCATACCCAAAATTTGCCCTTGGTGTATTTGATCCTAGTGCAAATATAGATAGTTTAAAGTCGTTTTTAAAACGACTAAATAGTAGTTCTCCTTCATAAAAGTTAGTGAAATCAGAGGCTCCAGAAACTCTTCCAAAATATCCTTTTTTTGCATCCTCTTTCAGCTTTAAGTCCATTACTTGAATGGTTTCTTCAGATGTTTCACTACTTTCAGTGTTTTCCTCTTCATAAATTTCTACACTCTCAATACTTTTAGCTCCTAAGTTTTTTGTTGCAATTGTCGGGTCACTTCCGAAAAACTCGTCACCATCAACTAGTACTTTATTAACTTCTCTTCCTTGTGATGTAATACTGCCGTTTTTATCAACCTCAACCCCAGGTAACTTCTTCAATAAGTCTTCTACAACAGCATTTTGTTTTGTTTTAAATGAATCTGCGGTGTAAACTAAGGTGTCTCCTCTAAAAAAAATAGGATCTTTGTAGGCGTATATTGTAACCTCGTTTAATTTTTCACTTTTCTCAGGAAGAATAGTGTTTGTTAAATTCAATTCATCATTGGTTTCACTAGGGAAAAAGAATATTATTTTATCGTCATTTTTATGATGAGAAATAATTATTTCAACTGTATCTAGAGGTAAATTAAAACTAAACTCTCCAGTTTTATCAGTTCTCTTGAAATCAAGTAAAACAGAATCAGAAAGTCTGATTAACATGATTACTGCATTTTCTTTAGGTTGATCATTTAGCGTGTCTTTTAAATTTCCATTTATAGTCATGTTTTGTCCATAAAAAAAAGTGGAAATAAAGATAATTAACGTTGATGTAAGTAATTTCAAATCAGTATTTTAAGTGTTTTTATATAAATCCTTTATTTATGTTAAATGTATGTTTTATCATATGCTTCCTTACCAATAGTTTCTTTGTCAAAAACATTAACTTTAAATACACCATCTCTGTCAATTTCATTGAGTTTTACTGTTTTGATATTGTTTACTAAATTTGAATCATATGGGAACTTAACTTTCAAATAGTTTTCAGTAAAACCATAAATATTTCCGTTTTCTTCTTGCTGTTCAAATAGAACTCTACTGGTGGTGCCAATTTGACTTTCGTAAAAGGCACGTTTTAATTTTAAACTTAAAATCCTTAGTTGTTTGCTTCTTTCTCTTCTGATTTGCATTGGAATTTCATTTTCCATTCTTGGTGCAGTAGTATTAGCTCTTTCTGAATAGGTGAATACATGTAGATAGGATACGTTTAATGACTTGATGAAATCTATGGTTTTGTTAAATTCATCTTCACTTTCACCTGGAAACCCTACTATTACATCAACTCCAATACATGCATTTGGCATCAGGTTTTTTATGAATTCGATACGACTTCTGTATAAAGTTGTATCGTATTTTCTTCTCATTTTAGAAAGTAACTTATCTGATCCACTTTGAAGAGGAATGTGAAAATGAGGTAGAAAACGTTTTGAGTTTTTTACAAACTCAATTATTTCTTCAGAAAGTAAATCAGGTTCTATTGAAGATATTCTATATCGATCAATTCCTTCAATATTATCTAATTCTTTTAATAGTCCAAAAAAGTTTTCTTCTGTTCCATGTCCAAAATCTCCAATATTAACTCCAGTTAGTACAACTTCTTTAATTGGTGTTTTAGCCAATTCATTAGCTTTTACTATTGTTTCCCTAATTGTACCGCTTCTACTTCTCCCTCTAGCTAGAGGAATTGTACAAAATGAACAAAAGTAATTGCAACCGTCTTGAACTTTGAAAAATGATCTTGTTCTATCACCTACGCTGTAACCAGGGAAGAAAGTTGTAGTATGTTTAATGTGCTCATTTTTAACAATTGTTTTTTCAACTTTCTTATTTGAATTCAAGTGTTTTAATATGTTAAATTTTTCTTGAGCACCAAGTACTAAATCTACCCCTTTAATTGATGATATTTCAACCGGTTTTAATTGAGCATAACAGCCGATGACAACCACAAAAGCTTCGGGGTTGAATGACAAAGCCTTGCGAACTATATTTCTACATTTTTTATCAGCTTGATCTGTTACCGAGCAAGTGTTGATAACATATATATCAGCTCCTTTGTCAAATTCAATTTTTGCGTAACCTGCCTCTTCAAGATCCCTAGAAATAGTGCTAGTTTCAGAAAAATTTAGTTTACAACCTAAGGTGTAGAAAGCGGATGTTCCGTATTGATTCATTCTGCTAATATATTCACGTTAAATCTACAATTTTTAAATTATACAAAATTTAACATTTGTTTAGTCATTGTGCTGGTAATTCATTTTGTTTAATATATTTACTATAAAATTAAACAAAATTTAATTATGAAAACACTATCCCTAATATTATCAATCTTCATACTAAACATTACATCAATGGCTCAACAATCAGTACATGACTTTACCATCAATACAATTGATGGTGAAAAATTAGAACTATCGTCTCTTAAAGGCAAAAAGTTATTAATTGTTAATACGGCAAGTGAATGTGGTTTTACACCTCAATACATGGAATTACAGAAAGTTCATGAAAAATATGGTGACAAATTAGTTGTAATTGGGTTTCCTGCTAATAATTTTGGTGGACAAGAGCCTGGTACTAACTCTGAAATAAAATCTTTTTGTCAAAAAAACTATGGAGTTTCATTTTTGCTATCCGAAAAAGTTTCAGTAAAAGGTTCAAATATCAATCCTTTATTTGATTGGATGAACCATCAAGAACATAACGGGTTTAAAGGTGACATAATGTGGAATTTCGAAAAATACCTTGTTGATGAAAACGGAAATTTAATTGATAGATTTAGAAGTATGACTAAGCCAGATTCTGATAAAATTATTTCTTTGTTATAATTTTATTCCTGAACTACTATTTGTGCTCCATCAGTAACTTTAATTTCAATGGTTGCTCCATTTTGAATTTCTAATGATTTGCAGAAGGCTTTACCCGGTAAGTTATCGTTAGAGTCAATAGTTCCATCACCATTCATATCAAGGTTATCGACATATCCTATCTCGTTGATTATAGGATTGTTTGGTGTTCCATTAGGGATTAACACTTCATTGTTATAGTTAGGTACATGAAATTTGTCCCAGTTACATTCTGAAAACCAATCTGAATCCACGCCCACCCAAGTGTGTAATCCAGTTGTTTGCATTGTTCCTCCAAGATTTATAACGGTAGTGTCATAAATAATGCACCCGTCATGGCTTGTTATTTCTACAACATAAGTTCCACTTTCACTAAAAGTTCTGGGGTTTGATGTTATCCCATCGTTCCAAAGATATCTGCTTTTATATTGCTCTTTGTTTAGAAATATCCCCAATAATTCACCACCTATATAATTTGTTTGATAGTGGTTGGGATTATTTCCATTAAACGTAACTGAACCAAGATAATCGTCTGGGTTAGGCCATGGATCAGCATCATAAACTTTTAGTTCATAATTTGAAGATGAGTTCAATATTATTGAAGATATTTTAATGTAAGTATCAGGGTAAGTTTCTATGATATTATTTGAAGTAGATTGAATTAGTGAACCATTTTCATACAATTCAATATAAAAATCAGGGGTATCACCGCTTCCAATATTTGCTGTTGGCACATTGTAAATCCCAAAGCCGTAAAGTCTTGTGTAATTAGTACTTGAACTCAAGTCAATTGATAATGAAGCATCACATGTGCTATACTGATCTAACAAACCAGTATTGTAAATACATGGGGAATAACAAGGTACTTTTTGTGAAGCATTATTGTAACGATATTCAGCTGGTATGCTAGATCTGTTGTATGGATAATTACCATTTGTATTAGAAAGCCAAAATGTTGGTCCTATTTGAGGAAATGGAAATCCATTACAGAAATTAGGAACTACATTGCTTTTGTACAATGACTTTGGTAGGTTATTAATTTTATTATCATTGTCAATATCACCGATAGAGTTATTACTATGCTTAGTTGTAAAATCAACACTGGAATGGATGTCAAAATTATCTTGCCAATTTCCAAAAGGATCATATGTCAATTCATTGGCCAATACATTTTGATAGTCAGAGTTGTCACTTATAATAAACTCCTCTTTACTAGCTCTGTTTCTGAAAAATGTATTTCCAGGACCACTAGGTCCCCACCAATCTGATGAGTGAATATATTCAACTACATTTCCCTCAAATAGATTCATAAGGGGGTAGAAGCCATGTAGAGATATGTCAGCTTTTTGATCTCCAAGTCCAAAGTTTGCATTATTATCCCAACTGATTCGGCTGAAATTATATCCAAATGCATTTCCATTAGGGCTATAGCTTAAAACCATAGCATGTCTAAGAGTGTTGAAAATATTATTTTCAATTAAACTACTGGTTGTTCTATGGTTTACAGCAACTCCATATCCATGACCACCACCGCCATAATTATAAGAATGATGAAAATAACTGTCTCTTATTTCTACTCTATATGATCTTGATAAATTTATGTGTGCTTTTTGAGTGTAACTACTTTCAATGTTTCTAACCCAACAGTTGTAACAACCTTGTATTAGAATGTTGTAATTGTCTTTTTGAGTAGGCCTGTGAATTTTGATGTTTTCTATTCCAGCATTCTCAATAACATTTAATTTTTTTAGTCTGGGATTTAGTTTTGGGTTGTAAGTAAAATGTAAATCGTGGTCAACTTTCAATATGTTTCCGTTGATAGCTTCAATTTTTAGAATTTCCCCTACTGAATTTGCTGCCGAACCAAAATACGCATCGTCAAAGTCTGATTGAGATAATGGACTTGGGGTTAAGTTTGTTGCCATTTTATCTATATCATTATCTTGACGTAATTCAATTATATCTCCAATCGAGAAACCGCTAGGGTCATCAACAACAAGACACCTACTTTTTTTATGATATCCTCCTTTTAAATCTTCATAATCGGTCTGATTGTTGTACCTATACATCCTAAAAACATGATTTCTTAAATAGTTGGGTGTAACTACCTCTGTAGCATCAATATTAAAAATAGTATTCGAAGCACACTCACCTCTGATTACAGTATTGCTAGGGATGTCATAAGATTTATAACCTTGGAAATAATATGTACCTGCTGGAAAATATATGATATTAAAACCAGCTATGTTTTTAACATCGTCAAGAACATTAATTAATGAAAAATAATTGTTGTGAGTTCCATCACCAATACAATTGTAAGGGGGTTGTGTCATATCGATGATATTACCATTAAATGGAATTGAACCATCATATCCTGTTTCTGACCAATCAGTAATATTTCTATAATTTAGTATTGCATTATCTGAACCTGTAAAATCTGCTCCAACAAATTTTGCTTGATTTAATGTGATATTACAGGTTCCTGTTCCGCTGCATGCTCCAGTCCATCCGTTAAAAGTGTAACCAGGTTCAGGATTTGCTTCCAAAGAAATTATAGAATTCGTTGTAAATTCATCATTGCAAGACTCAATACAGTAGCTTTTAGTATTGTTATTATTTATTTCAACAGTTCCTTTTCCTGTTATAGAAGTGTGTAAACTTGAATAACTGCTTGGAGTTGTACAGTCTGTAAGAACCACATCATCAACATAAATTTTAGCAATCTTATTGCCACATCTTATTGCAAGTCTAACATCATTATCAGTTGTAAATGGTGCATTGGTTTCAATTAAATCAAAATGTTGGTAATTTGTGTTAAGGCTTACAGTTTTACTAGCTAACCATGTCCAGGGTGATGAGTTTTGAATTAAAATAATTTGAACATCAACATTTTTATCTGCTTTTAGCCAAATACTTAAATGGTAGTCATGTCCAGCATCAATATGAAACTTATTGGTTTTAATTTGAGCTCCTAATACTGAAGGAGAACTAGGCACCTGAGTAACGTTTATTCTTGCAGCATAATCACCGCTATGTTCAATATTACTTTGAGTGAGGGTTCCACTGTTCCCAGTGGTGAAGTAAGTGGACCAATCAGAAAGACCATCTTCAAAGTCATTGTTGTCTATAATGTTTTGACAATGTGTCAAATTATAAGTAAACAAGACTAGGAATGTTAACAGAAATTTAAACATATTGTTAAATATAGTTAAATCAAGAATAAATTTTTTGTTGTAGTATCATATTTAGCTGTACGCATATGAATTTTATGTAATTTTTTCTTAATTTAATTACTTAAAATAAAATCAATTGTAGATGCTTAATTTGTCAGGTTTAAAAGTTTTAATTACTGGAGGAAGTTCTGGTATTGGAAAAGCAACAGCTAAAAAACTAGTAAAAGCGGGTGCTGTCGTTGCTATCACAGGTAGAGATAAAAAGAAATTAGATAATGTTGCAGCAGAAATAAATGCTATTCCCATTCATTTGGATGTTACTAAGTACAATAGTATAGCAGTTAAAACTCTCGATGCTTTTCATTCTATGGGAGGAATTGATGTGCTTGTTAATAATGCTGGAATAGGGGAGTTTGGACTTCTTGAAAAAGTTAAAATTGATCAATTTGAAAGAGTTTTCGCAACTAATGTTTATGGGTTAACCATGATGACTCAAGAGGTTGCTAAGTTCATGAAAACACAGGAACGTGGTACTATTATTAATATTGGTTCAACAGCATCAACCAATGGATTTGCAAGTGGGTCTGTTTATTGCGCTTCAAAATTTGCAGTTAGAGGTTTAACGGCATGTTGGAGAAATGAATTAAGAAAACACAATATTCGAGTTATTTTAGTTAATCCAAGTGAAGTTCCAACTGCGTTCAACAATGAGGATAGAAAAGAAAGAGAAGACGTAGAAAAAAAATTGAGATCTAAGGATATTGCTCATGCTATTATTTCTGCCATTCAAATGGATGAAAGAGGGTTTATTCCAGAACTCAACGTTTGGGCTACTAATCCTTTTTAAATTACTTTCTTTCAAGAGGGTGATGGTCCAATATAGTTTGTCTCAAGTAACTTCTATCTAAGTGTGTATAGACTTCAGTTGTTGTTATTGATTCGTGACCAAGCATTTCCTGAACTGCTCTAAGATCTGCGCCTCCCTCTACAAGATGAGTTGCAAAAGAATGTCGTAAAGTATGAGGGGAAACAATTTTTTTAATTCCACTTTTTAAGGTTAATGTTTTAATTATTTTGAATATCATAACCCTGGAAATCTTGTTGCCTAACTTATTTAGAAAAACTACATCTTCACAACCTTTTACAATTTTTTTATGTTTATTTCTAATAGAAGTAAGGTAAATTTTTAAGTGTTTAGTAGCAACACTTCCAAGCGGAACTAAACGTTGTTTATTGCCTTTCCCAATTATTCTTATGAACCCTTCATCCCAGTATATTTCTGATATTTTTAGACTTATTAGTTCAGAAACCCTTAGTCCACAGCCGTATAGTACTTCTATTATCGCAACATTTCTTTCGCCATCAGGCTTTGAACGGTCAATAGCGTTAATTAATTCATCAATCTCATCTATACTTAAAAATTCAGGAAGTTTTCTTCCAATTTTTGGTGTTTCTATTAATTCGCTAGGGTTTGTGGAAACAAGTTTTTCAAGCATTAAATATTTGTAAAATGATTTTATACTAGATATTGAACGTGATTGAGATCTTGCAGAAATTTTATTGTCATGAAGAAAGCTGAAAAATTCTTGAAAATCATCACTTTCAATGCCATTATATATTTTTGGTGGGCTTTTTTTTAAAAAAAAATCACAAAACTTATTTACATCTCTTATGTATCCATCTACTGTATTTTTCGAAAGAGATCTTTCTAAAAGTAGGTAATTTTGATAACCATTAATAGCTGTTTTCCATGACATATGCTAAAATAATAATTACATATTTCATTAAATGCTATTACCATTAAAAATATTTTCTATTTTTGCCCATAATTGGAGAGTTGGCAGAGTGGTCGAATGCGGTGGTCTTGAAAACCATTGTGCAGCAATGTACCGGGGGTTCGAATCCCTCACTCTCCGCACCAATTAAATTTTAATGCCCCTTTTAGGGGCATTTTTTTTATTTGATTTTAAGCTTTCAAATGTTAAATTTACATTCTATTTTAAAGTATGACGCCTCCATCAATTCCTAAAGGAACAAGAGATTTTTTACCTGTAGATGTAGCTAAAAGAGAATTTGTTTTTGAAACCATAAGAAGTGTATTTAAAAAATATGCATTTCAACCTATAGAGACACCTTCTTTAGAGAAGCTATCTACACTAACTGGAAAGTATGGTGATGAAGGGGATCAGTTAATGTTTAAGGTTCAGATCGGAA
>JBELEU010000069.1:0-9518 GCA_042093455.1 Crocinitomicaceae bacterium
TTGAACTTGTTTCTGATACTATTTTTTCAGATGCTAATTTAGATTCTGCATAATAGTGTAGCGGATTAGGTTCATCTGTTTCCGAATAAGGCCCAGACTCTCCGTCAAAAACAAAATCAGTACTTAGGTGAATAAAGTGAGTATTATACTTAAGAGAAGCATTAACTAAATGTTGAACTGCTTCAACATTGATTTTCCAACATTGTGACTTGTTAAGTTCACATGCATCTACATTGGTCATAGCAGCTGTATTTATAATCACATCTGGCTTTACATCATCAATTACTCTATTGACACTTTGTAAATCAGTGATATCTAAGGATAGATAAGCATATCCCGTCTTATCAATTAGCCTATTTTCATCCAATGCTGTTGCATAAAGATCAACATCTTCTCGCTGCTTAAGATTGTAAACTATTTTCTGACCTAACAGGCCGTTTGACCCTGTAATTAAGATTTTTTTTACTTTACTCAAATTCCAAAAATTTGATTTAACTTTTTAATTTCTTCTGTTGTTCCTAATACTAGAATTTTACATCCTGGAACAATCTCAATTTCATTTTTAGGATTGATAACAAAATTGCCAGTTGGGTCTTTAAAACCAATAAGATTACAAACCTTGAATTGGTTTTTTAAATCTCCAATACTTTTGTATTGAAAATCAGTTGGAATTTCATTAAAGTCAATACTTTCTAAGTTGATCTTATTTTCTCCTTCAATAGAAATTTCATCAATAAACTCTAATACATCAGGGTTAGCAACAAGCTGTGCCATGTGAGATCCACCTAAGGAGTCTGGCATAATTACACTATCTGCTCCTGCAATTTTTAATTTCTTTACAGAAGAAGATTTAGATGCTCTTGAAATAATTTTAATTTTTTTATTTAGTTCTCGGGCAGTCAAAACAACAAATAAATTATCGGAATCTGAGGGTAGTGTGGTAATTAAAGCTTTTGCATTCATTATACCACTTTGTAAAAGTAATTCATCTTGAGTTGCATCTCCTTTAATACAGTTGAATCGAGAATTTTGGCGAAATTGCTCAACCACCTTGTCATCTTTCTCTATAAGTAGACAATTGTTACTGTGTTCACCTAAAGTCTCTATTGCTGTAGACCCTACTCTTCCATATCCGCAAACAATAACGTGATTATTCATTTCATTAATTTTTTTCATGTATTTATATTCTTTAAAATATAATCTGTAATCTCCACTTACAATATAACCTGTAATTGATGTTAGAGCATATGCAAAAGTACCAAAACTTGTTATTATAAGAAAGGCTGTGAATAGCTTACCCCAATTTGAAAATTCTTTCACCTCTCCAAATCCAACTGTAGAAACTGTAATTATAGTTTGGTAAAATGCATCTATAATGGACAAATTTTCTACTAAAATATAGCCAATTGTTCCTATTAAAATTATTAACAAAAGCACTAAAAAAGAATACAGTACTTTAGAAAATAACCTGAAATTAAATAACATTCTGTTCATAACATCATATTAAATATCCCAAACTGTTTTTCTTTTTTTCCTTCTTTTTAAATAATCCTTATTATCTAAAATAAAAGCCAATATAAAGTATATTAAAAGAGGGCTTCCTAGAGTTATAAAACTAAAATAAATGAAAGCTCTTCTTATTATAGATGGGTTAACACCAACCTTCTTTCCAAGCCATTCACAAACTCCAAATGCCTTTCTTTCAAAATAATGTATAATGTTATTAATCATATTTAAGCTTATAAAAACTTTGCCATTTGTTGCTGCATTAACATGGCTTTCTCTGTGGCTAATGTCTCAAAATTTTCTTCATTGCCAGCATAGATTATTCCCCTTGAAGAATTAACCAATAACCCTACGTCCTTATTAATACCATGTTGAACCACATCTTCTAAACTTCCTCCTTGAGCACCTACACCAGGTACTAATAGAAAATGATCTGGTATTATCTTTCTAATGTTGGACAGAGATTCAGCCTTTGTTGCTCCAACGACATACATGGTATTATCAATTGACCCCCAAGACTTGGAAACTTTTAATACTTTTTCATAAAGGTATTCATTATCAAACATTTTTTCTGTTTGAAAATCTTTACTTCCACTGTTGCTAGTTAATCCTAAAAGGATAGTCCATTTATTTTTATGTTTTAAAAAAGGAGTTACTGAATCAACGCCCATATATGGAGCAACAGTTACACTGTCAAATGGGTAAGTATCAAAAAAGGTAGTTGCATAAAGCGCTGCTGTATTGCCTATATCACCTCGCTTAGCATCAGCTATTGTGAAAATATTTTCTGGTATATATTTAAGAGTCTTTTCTAAGCTATTCCACCCCCTTAGACCTAAAGCTTCATAAAAAGCAATGTTTGGCTTGTATGCTACGCAGTAATCTTTTGTGGCATCAATTATACGTTTATTGAATTCAAAAATTGGATCTTCAAATTCCAGCAAGAATTTTGGGATTTTTGTTATATCAGTATCTAGCCCTACGCACAAAAAGGATTTTTTTCGATTGATCTCTAATATAATTTCTTCTCTATTCATTCTGGTTGAGTACCTTCTTTTAATTTCTCTGCATTTTCAGCCATTATCAAAGCGTCAATCATTTCGTGAATATCTCCGTTCATAAAATGACCAAGATTATACATGGTTTTTCCTATTCTATGGTCAGTAATTCTTCCCTGAGGATAATTATATGTTCTTATTTTAGCTGACCTATCTCCAGTTGACACTAAAGATTTTCTCTGTTCAGCTCTTTCATTTTCTTGCTTTTCAACTTCGGCTTGATACAATCTTGAACGTAAAACTTGAAGAGCTTTTTCATAGTTTTTATGCTGAGACCTGCCGTCTTGACATTCAACAACTGTATTTGTAGGAAGATGGGTTAAACGGACAGCAGATTCTGTTTTGTTAACGTGTTGTCCTCCAGCTCCAGATGCTCTGTAAGTATCTTTCTTAACATCTTTTAAATCTAATTCAAAGTCAACATCCTCAGCCTCGGGCAAAACAGCAACAGTAATTGCTGATGTATGTACCCTACCTTGAGATTCTGTTTCTGGAACTCTCTGAACACGATGAACACCTGACTCAAACTTTAATTTCCCATACACTTCTTCTCCAGAAATATTCATTGAAATTTCTTTAAAACCCTTTACTGTCCCTTCATTTGTATTAATCACTTCAGCTGACCACCCCTTTTCCTTAAAAAACATGGTAAACATTCTGTACACATCTTCAACAAAAATGCAAGCTTCATCTCCTCCTGTTCCTGCTCTAATTTCCATAATGACATTTTTATTATCATTAGGATCTTTCGGAATCAAAAGCCATTTTATTTCCTCGTCTAGTGCTTCTTTTTTAGTAAGAAGTTCCTCCAGTTCCATCTTGGCCATTTCTTTAAATTCCTCATCTTTCTCTTGCTTAATAATATCTTTGGCACTTGCAATATTATCAATTACATCTTTATAGCTTTTATAAGCATCTACGACAGGTGATAAATCTTTGTATTCTCGATTTAATTGGACGTATCTTTTCATGTCTGAAATAACATCTGGATCAACAATTTGCTTACCAACTTCTTCAAATCGAAAAACCACTTCTTCAAGCTTAGATATAACAGAGGAATCGTTCATGTTTAATATTCAAATAATCCCATTTCAGAATTAATAGTTAATTTTTTAACATTTGATTTCTCAACTCTTCCAATAACCTTGGCATCAATATCAAATGAATTACATATTGAAATAACATCATCCGCAAACTTTTTAGGCATGTATATCTCCATTCGATGACCCATATTGAATACTTTGTACATTTCTTTCCATTCTGTTTCAGATTCCTCTTGAATCATTTTGAAAAGTGGAGACAAGGGGAACATGTTATCTTTTATTACATGAACATCATCAACAAAGTGCAGTACTTTTGTTTGTCCACCTCCACTACAATGAACCATTCCGTGAATATTAGTTCTATGTGTTTCTAAAATTTTTTTGATAACTGGCGCATAAGTTCTTGTAGGTGATAAAACTAATTTTCCTGCATCAATACTTAGACTTTCAACTTTTTGAGTAAGCTCTTTTGAACCGGAATAAACCAATTCATCTGGTATTTGATTATCAAACGTTTCAGGATATTTTTCGGCAATTTTTTTACTAAAAACATCATGTCGAGCCGATGTTAATCCGTTGCTACCCATTCCACCATTGTAATCTGATTCATAAGTTGATTTGCCTGAGGATGAGAGGCCAATAACTACATCACCTTCTTGAATGTTTTTATTTGAAATGACATCACTTCTTTTCATTCTTGCAACAACTGTAGAATCTACGATTATTGTTCTCACCAAGTCACCCACATCAGCTGTTTCGCCACCAGTTGAATTAATTACAACACCATACTTAGATAAATCTTTTAAAAGTTCTTCAGTTCCTTCAATAATTGCAGTAATTACTTCACCCGGGATCAAAGATTTATTTCGACCAATTGTAGATGATAATAAAATATTTTCTGTAGCACCAACGCAAAGTAAATCGTCTAAATTCATTACTAATGCATCTTGAGCAATACCCTTCCAAACAGAAATATCTCCTGTTTCTTTCCAATAAGCATAAGCTAAAGATGATTTCGTTCCAGCTCCATCAGCATGCATTATTATACAATGCTCTTCGCTTCCAGTTAGATAATCTGGAACAACTTTGCAAAAAGCCTTTGGGAAAAGACCTTTATCTACATTTTTTATAGCTTTATGAACGTCTTCTTTACCAGAACTTACCCCTCTTAAAGCGTATCGTGATTGATCTTTCATTTAAATGATGGTATAAAAAAACACCCATAGGTTATATGGGTGTTTTGTGATGAAAAATTTATTCTTCAGTCTTTTCAGGATATACATAATCAAAGCTTAAAACTCTAAATTGTGTTCTCCTATTTTTTTGGTGAGCCGCTTCTTGCTCCTCTTTAGTTGAAAGTTTAGAAATGGTATTACACTCTAATCCTTCGCCTCTTGGTGAATCTTCACCATAGCCCACAGGAACCATTCTTTCCTTTGGAATCCCTTTAGTTACTAAGTAATCTACACAAGATTGAGCTCTTCTTTGCGATAATTTTTTGTTGTATGAATCGGACCCTCTACAATCAGTGTGAGCTTGAAGTTCAATTATAATTGAAGGGTTTTCAATTAGTGTAGCATATAAAAAATCTAGTGAATCTTTTGAATTAACGTTTTCACTAACCAATAGTTCAGCTTTATTTAATGCATACTGAACTTCAGGAAAGTCAATAACAAGAGCTTCACCAGATTCAGTTACAACAGGCTGAAGAAATACTTCTTCTAAAAAACGTTTTGAATTTTCTAAACCATAAGTGGTAATTTGATTGCTAGCTACTAAAAAACTATCTTTTTCAACTTCAATTTGATACACTTTATCTTTTAAAATATATCTTTTTGATCTTGAGATTTCTTCAAAAATAAATTTACCTTCAGCATCTGTAGTTTTAACCACTTCAGAAACAATACCCCCTGCAACTGTAGTGTCAATACCTGTCAACTTTATTGTAACTCCCGGAACTGGCTCACCAGTTTCCTTATTGCTCACGAAAACACTCAAAGCAAATTGGATATCCGGCAAATTAAAATTGTATAAATCATCTTTTCCTTTACCTCCTAAGTCATGTCTAGAAGAGGATAGAAAACCTCTTTTATCAGTACCAGTTTCAAAAAGGATTCCAAAATCGTGTTCAGGAGAATTAAGTGGAAACTTTAAATTTTCTACATTTCCCCAAGATTTATCAGAAATTTCCTCAGCTTTAAAAATATCTAAGCCACCTAAACCTTGATGTCCGTTAGAAGAAAAATATAGCATTCCTTTATCAGAAAGGTATGGGAACATTTCGTCATTTGCTGTATTAATTTGATCTCCTAAATTGACTGGATCTAACCAAGAGTCTTCTCTTTTATCGTATTCGCTTAGCCATAAATCCTTCCCTCCTAATCCTCCAGGAAAATCAGCTGAAAAAATCATATATGTAACGGATGAATTAATAGCAGGATGACCACAAGAAAGTGTATCAGCTCCTTCAGGTTTAAGTTGAATCTTGTTTGCTTTTGTCCAATTGTTACCCTTTAGCTCGGAATGAAAAATTTCGCATCCTAAATCAACTTTCTTTTCTCTAGGACACCTTGTGAAAAAGATTTCATCCCCTTTTTTTGTCAAGATCGCTGATCCTTCATTGTCGGCTGTATTGATGGCATTAGATAAAAGTTGTGGCTCTCCCCATTTGCCGTTATTATCTCTAGTTGTTGTCCACAGATCCATAAAGCTTTCACCTGTTCTAGCGTCAACACCATCCCCAGTAGAACCCTCTCTTGCAGAAGCAAATATTAATACATTGTGTTTTTTATCTCCCCAAGTTGGAGAGTAATCATAATGATCAGAATTGATTAAAACCTCATCTTGAACAAGGTGTTTTGTAGGAGATTCTGTCCATTCAACTGCTTTTTTACAAGACTCTAATAAATCATTAGCGTAATTATCATCTGAAACAATTTCTAAATAGCTTTTAATATTAAGTTCAGCTTCAGAATACTCACCTTGTTCCATTAAAACTTCTGCTAAACGCAGCAAAACCAATGGTTCTTTTTGCTGATATTTCAACAATACACATCTGTTGTAGTATGTTTGAGCTTGTTCAGGCTCAACTAACATTTTATAACACTCCGCCAATTGAAAACATATTCTAGCTTTTTCAGCTGGATTGTTTTTTGCCTTAACATCTGCTTTTTTATATAGATCGATAGCTGAATAATATGCTTCATTAGCAAACTTTGCATCTGCTTCAACAGTGAAGTTTTTTTGAGCTGTAGAATGATTTATATTAATAAAAAAAACAACTGCAATTACATACTTTAAAATCTTCATAAATCTTTATTTAATTATGTCTCACTAAAATAAGTTATAAATATAATGAGGAACGCGAAAATAATCAAATATTTTCACTGATTAACCACACTTTAAATAATAAAAACCTTTAATGCATTAAAAAAATATTAAAATAAGTTAGTAGTTCAACTCAAATTATGTCTTTTTCACACAAAATAAAAGGTCAATAAAACAATTGTTTTAAGGTATATTTCTTTCTTGAAATTTATAATTGATAAACCTTTTGTTTCAAAAAAATAAAAATTAATTTAGCCGCTTAATTAATTGAATTAACGTAAAAACTTTTCTCATGGGCAAATCTAAATTAGAATACATTTGGCTTGACGGCTACAAACCAACTTCTAATCTTAGAAGTAAAACAAAGGTAGTAGATGATTTTAGTGGAAACCTAGAAGATTGTCCAATATGGTCATTTGATGGTAGCTCAACCAGGCAAGCAGAAGGCGGATCTTCTGACTGCTTATTAAAACCTGTTGCAATTTTTCCAGATCCTGACAGAATAGATGGGTTTTTAATAATGACTGAGGTTCTTAATTCTGATGGAACTGCACATGAGTCAAATGCAAGAGCAAAAATAGATGATGATGACAATGATTTTTGGTTTGGATTTGAACAAGAATACTTCATAATGGATGTAGACACTCAACTTCCTTTAGGATTCCCTATTGGTGGATATCCTGGACCACAAGGTTTATATTATTGCTCTGTTGGTGGAAGAAATACATGGGGAAGAGATCTAGTTGAAGAACATGCTGATCAATGCATTGCAGCAGGAATAAACTTTGAAGGAATAAATCAAGAAGTGGCTGCTGGTCAGTGGGAGTTTCAACTGTTTGCAAAAGGAGCTAAGAAGGCCGGTGATGAAATTTGGGTAGCAAGATATCTTCTAAATAGAATTACAGAAAAATATGGATACTATATAGAGCTTCATCCAAAACCTGTTAAAGGAGATTGGAATGGATCAGGAATGCATGCAAACTTCTCAAATACAACTTTGAGAACATGCGGATCGAAAGAAACTTATGAGAAAATTTGTGAAGCTTTTAGACCTGTAAGATCCAAACACATAGATGTATATGGAGAATTTAACGAACAAAGGCTAACTGGCTTACATGAAACTGCATCAATAAACGATTTCAGTTATGGAGTCTCTGACAGAGGCGCTTCAATAAGAATTCCAATTTTAACGGTTGAAAACGGATGGAAAGGATGGCTTGAAGACAGAAGACCTGCATCAAATGGTGACCCATACAAAATTGCTGGAAGAATAATTCAAACAGTTAAAGGAGTTGAAGTTTAATACTTAACCTTTTTTACTAATTTATCTAAAAGCTTGATATTATTATCAGGCTTTTTTTTTTATAAAATGGAAATTAGTATGTATGTAAAATAGCATACAAGTAAGGCAAAGCCAGTTATTCTATTAATTTTAGAGCCAAAAAGAATACAACCTAAAAACAAGGTAATTCCTAACATTACAGGAAAGTCAAAATACAAAACAGACTCATCAACATGTATTAACTTGCATGATGATGTTATTCCGATCACTGCAAATACATTAAAAATATTTGAGCCAATTAGGTTTCCAATTGAGATATTGTTATGCCCTTTAGCAGCTGCCAAACAAGAAGTAACTAATTCTGGAAGAGATGTCCCAAGAGCAATTACAGTTACGCCAATTACCAATTCGGATACCCCCCATTCTTTAGCTATAGTTACAGCGTTTGCTACTAACAGCTCAGATCCAAAATAGAGTCCTGCAGAGCCTAAAACAAAATACAGAAGTATTAATGGAAAAGATAGGGTAATGCTGTCATTTTGAATTTCTTCGAAATCTGATTTATTAAATTTAATTGAAAACAAAATAAAAACTATTAAAAGAAATACTAAAGCTAAACCCTCCTGCAAAGTGACCACTAGATCAATAGAAAACCAAATGAATAGCAAAGCTGATAAAAGCATAAAGAGCCAACTACTTAAATAGCTTTTTCCTTTGATTAACATTGGGCTAATAACAGCTGTAACACCTAAAACTAAGCCAATATTAGCAATATTTGAACCAATAACGTTTCCAATAGCAATTCCGGAATTACCATCAATGGCTGCTTGTAAGCTTACCAAAAGTTCAGGAAAAGAAGTTCCAAAAGAAACTACAGTTACACCAATTAGAAGTGGCGAAACATTCATTTTCTTAGTTATTGAAACTGCTGATTTAACTAAAAAATCTCCACCAAACACTAAAACTACTAAACCTATTAAAAGATATAAATAGCTCATGATTCAAGTTTTTTCTTATTCGGATTTTCTACATTTTTTGATTCATCAGAAGAAACTGAATTCTTGATATCGTCCTGGATTTGTTGAGATGCATCTTTAATTTGACGAATACCCCTTCCCATTGTTCTAGCTATTTTAGGAATACTTTTGGATCCAAAAAATAACAAAACAATTAAAAATACAAATGTAAGTTCACCTATGCTTATTCCTTCAAGTAATAACAGGCAACTATTCATTATTGTTTCTATTGGTTATTAGGCAGTGATTTTTTTCTTACTTAAATCAACAACTGATGGAGTTGCTA
>JBELEU010000070.1:0-9511 GCA_042093455.1 Crocinitomicaceae bacterium
CCATTGAGCTCCGGTACCAAGTGCTCCACCTACAATGGATAATGTTGCACTTCCTCCAGTACAAAAGTTGTTTACATTGGCAGTGATATTATCAGCTGCAATAGACCCATCAAATGTTTCTATGGTTACACTTTTACAAAGAGAATACCCACATGTTCCAATTACTCTTGCAAAGTAAGTCGTAGATGAATCAGGGTTAACCCTGATTGAGTCTCCAGTCCCAACAATTACTGAGCCACATGAGTTTTCATACCATGTTACAGAGTAACCATCAGGAAGCGATCCACTAAAGTGGGCAAAAAGGTCAACATTAGTTTGTGGGCAAACGGTATCTTGTGTATACCATAAACTATCTGGTAACACATAAATAGAATCTATAGATAGGGAATCTAATTCAATGTAATTTGGATTAAGTCCAATTTCAACATTTACACAACTAGTATTTCCACAAACACCTTCCCCCCTTAGATAATAATTCGTTGTAGTTGACGGAGAAGCTATTATAGAATTTCCGTAATTAATAGGAGTTCCACCACATGAATTTTCATACCAAACCCATTGTGCTGCAGTTCCAAGCGACCCTCCGTCAACCGTTAATGAAAGAATGTCTCCTGGACAAACAAGTGTATCTGAAGCTGTAATTGAGTTGGGAGATGTTGAGCTGTTAGCCAGCGTAACCAATTGAGATGCACAGTTTGTTACATTACAGTTACCATTAGCCCTTACAAAAAAAGTTTCTGTATTGCTGATGGATACATTTGGGAAGATTCCATTTGATGAAAAAGCAATCGGAGTTCCTGAACAACTACCAGAAAATAGTTCCCATTGAGCTCCAGAACCTAATGAACCACCATTGACAGTAAAGTTAACATCACTTGTTAAGCAAATAGTGTCTTGGTCAACAGTTAAAGAAGTTGGGTCAACTGAATTTGTTTCAACTCCAATGGTTATAACATTTGAAAAAACGTCAGTACAGTTAGGCGAAGAAGTTTTTCTTCTAAAACAAGTGCTTTGAGTTAAAACACCTGGTGAATAAGTTTGAAAATCGGCACCAGTAATGTCCGAAAAAGCACCCGTACAGCCAATATCTTGTTGCCATTGATAACTAAAATGTCCTCCATAAGTTGAGTTACCAGCAGTTCCATTGTCTAAACTAGTTATTTGATTTGGGTTAACTCCTGAGCATATGGTTTGGTCACCAGAAATGATACCTGGGTCAATCCCTCCATTTGGCTCCCAATAAACTTGAACCCTAGCTTTGTAAGAAGAAGGGTCGCCATTTATGTTTTCGCCAACAATAGAAATTTCATATTCGTTCCATTGACATGGTTCGTCAATAGAAAATAAAAAACCACCTGAGGGTCCGAATGTTCCATCCGATGAACCAACAGGAGCTTTACCATTATCATCATTTACCCAACAATTTGTGTTATAGGTACATTGAGCACCGCAACCATCACTTTCCCAACACTCCATTTCAGTAGATAAAACAGTTGCGTTGCAGTTGGTTCTTGAATACAATATGTCATTAACTGGCATCCAGCTATTGTATTGGTGATTAATGCCAGATGTGTTGTAACAAACAGATGTATTCCATCCACTAAAGTCATTGTCTTCGATTCTTAATTTCCATATTGGGTCTTCATTACCACCTCCGTCATCATCATCAGCAGCGGAGTATAGCTCAGAAATTTTTACTTGATAATCAATTTGTGCGTTTGAAATTATGCAGCAAAATAATAGAGAAAGTGCAAGAAATCTTTTCATTTAATTTTGAGTTGATTCTGTATAAATAAAAGTTTATATACTAATATAAGATTATTAGTTACGTAATAAGTCATAGAAAGTTCGATTATTCAGTAATTTATTATTTGAAATCGAAATTCCACTATTCACTTTAAAAAGTTAATACATATCAATAATTAGTATCAGCAATTTTTTAAAAACTTATATATTAGCAAACGTGAATCAAAAAAATCATAAATCTAATTCTTTAGCTGAAGCATCAACTGTTTTTGGTATCACGCTACTTTTAACTCTTTTTGGAATTTTTGTGTATTTCATGTGGTCTGCCAATCAAAAATCTAATGAGATAAAAGAACAACTTAGTGTTGATGTGATTTTTCATGAAAATGTAGATGAATCTGTTGTTTTAATGATGGAGAAACAGTTTAATTTATATGATTATGTAAAAAAAGCCAGTTATATTTCAAAGCAGGCTGCACAAGAATTACTGATGAAACATGTGGGAGATGATGCTTTTGATATTCTAGATGGTGTTAATCCATTACCGGCTTCTATTCATGTTAATTTAACTTCAAATTATGTTAACCCAGATAGTGCTGCAGCTTTTTCGAGTAGAATAATTAAAGGAAACGAACATTTGATTTCGGAGATAGCCTACAATGAAGCACAGTTTTTAGAAATAGGATCTGTTTTTAAAAATTTTGAATCTATACTTTTAGTGGTGGCTATTATATTATTAGTGATTGCAGTATTATTGATTTACAACACCATCAGATTAGCGGTTTTTTCAAAAAGATTTATCATTAGAACAATGCAGTTAGTAGGAGCTAAATCTTCTTTTATAAGAAGACCTTTTCTGCTTAAAGCATTTTTTCATGGATTAATATCAGGGTTATTATCTATATTTGCGCTGATGAGTTTGTGGTATTTATTCACCAATTTTAATCCCTCTATTATTACACAATTAAGTCAAAATGAATCAATTTTAGAGCAAGAGTTGATTGCTTACGGAGTAATTGCAGCAGGTATATTATTAACTGGAATTACGGTGAGTTTAGGCTCAACCTATTTTGCACTTAATAAATTCATTTGGATAAAAACTGAAAAACTATATTAATTATGGATGAAAATAAAAGAATGGTATTGAGTAAAAAAAATTATTTATTTATAATAATAGGCTGTGTGGTTGTTTTGTTGGGTCTTATTTTAATGTCTGGTGGAGGGTCTGAAAATTCTGAAGTTTTTAGTCCAGAAATTTTTTCCTTTAGAAGAATAACTCTAGCTCCCTTTTTGATTATAGTTGGGTATATGTTGGTTCTTTTTGGTATTCTAAAAAAAGAATAAAATATTATTTTGGAACTTCTTACTTCATTAATACTTGGTATTATCCAGGGGCTCACTGAGTTTCTCCCAGTTAGTAGTAGTGGTCATTTAGAAATTGGTAAAGCTATTTTTGGAAACGATTGGTCGGCAGACGAAAGCATGTTGATGACAGTTGTTTTGCATTTTGCAACTGCCTTAAGTACAATTGTTATTTTTAGAAAAGAAATCGTAACCATTGTTAAAGGTTTATTTTCAAAAGAAGACAAGCAAGCCAAAAGTTTTTCCTTTTTTATTGTAGTTTCAATGGTGCCTGCAGCAATTGTTGGTGTTTTATTTGATGATATTATTGAGTCTTTTTTTGATGGCAACTTGTTGTTAGTGTCCGTAATGTTGATTGCAACAGGAGGATTACTTTTTTTAGCTGACAGGGCAAAAAGTTCAGAAAAAAAAGTTGGAATTAAAGAATCAATATTAATTGGTATTGCTCAAGCAATTGCTATTCTCCCTGGTATATCTAGGTCTGGAGCCACGATTTCAACATCTGTTCTGTTAGGTGTTGATAGAGAGCAATCAGCACGCTTCTCATTTTTAATGGTTGTACCACTAATTTTTGGGAAAATGGCTAAGGATATATTAGACGGGGCCTTTGATAAAATAGATGGACCTTTGATTAATTATGGAGTTGGATTTTTGGCAGCTTTTTTAACTGGAATTTTTGCTTGTACTTTAATGATTAAATTGGTTAAAAATTCACAACTAAAATATTTTTCAATTTATTGTTTTTTAGTAGCTGTTATTACCCTTTTCTTAATTAATTTTAATTGAATATTTTGTAATGGATTTCATTGAAGGAGAAATTATTTTAGTTGATAAACCCCTTAATTGGACATCTTTTGACGTAGTAAACAAAGTTAGGTACACTTTAAAAAAGAAATTAGAGCTCAAAAAAATTAAAGTAGGTCATGCTGGAACATTGGATCCTTTAGCCACTGGATTGCTGGTTTTATGTTCTGGAAAAAAAACAAAAATAATAAACCAATTTATACAAGAAGACAAGTCATATGATGGAATAATTCAGTTAGGTGCAACGACACCTTCCTATGATCTAGAAACATCAATAGATCAAACTTTTCCTACGACTCACATTAATGAAGAGTTAGTTGAAAAAATAAGATTACATTTTTTAAATGCAACAACCCAAGTTCCTCCGATCTTTTCGGCAAAGAGAATCAATGGCAGAAGGGCATACGATTATGCCAGAAATAACGAATCAATCAAGTTAGAGCCTAATGTGATTAAGGTTTATGAGCTAAAACTTGAATTATTTGATCAAAATCAATTAAAATTTGAAATTAGGTGCTCAAAAGGAACCTATATTAGGTCATTAGCAAGAGATATTGGTGAAGCCTTAAAAAGTGGTGCTCACCTGAGTAAACTTAGAAGAACAAAATCAGGATATTTTTTACTAAAAGATGCAAAATCTATAGAGGATTGGATTCAAATCATAAATACATGATTATTTTTATTAATTTCGCAACCCAATAAACAGTTTTAAAATATGAAATTATCTCAATTTGAATTTGAATTACCAGAAAAGCTAATTGCTGAATTTCCAGCAGACCAAAGAGACGAGTCAAGATTAATGGTCGTTCACAGAGATACTGGAAAAATAGAACATAAAGTTTTTAAAGACATTATGGATTATTTTGATGATGGGGATGTAATGGTAAATAACGATACCAAAGTATTTCCTGCTAGAATGTATGGCAACAAGGAAAAGACTGGTGCCAAAATTGAAGTGTTTCTACTTAGAGAATTGAATAGAGAAAGTTTATTGTGGGATGTACTTGTTGATCCTGCAAGAAAGATAAGAATTGGTAATAAATTGTATTTCGGAGAGGAAGATGAATTGGTAGCGGAAGTTATCGACAATACCACATCAAGAGGAAGAACATTGAGATTCCTTTATGATGGCCCTTATGAAGAGTTCAAGGCAACAATTACTAAATTAGGGATGACCCCTCTCCCAAAATATATTAAAAGGGATCCTGTTCCTGAAGATGCAGAAAGATATCAAACAATTTTCGCTGCTAATGAAGGTGCTGTTGCTGCACCAACAGCGGGTTTGCACTTTAGCAAACAATTGATGAAGAGATTAGAAATTAAAGGTGTTGATTTTACTTCGCTTACATTACATGTTGGCTTAGGTACTTTTCGTCCAGTTGATGTTGAAGATTTAACCAAACATAAAATGGATTCTGAAGAACTTTATGTTAATGAGCATACTACAAAGTTGGTTAACAATGCTAAAGCCAATAAGAAAAAAGTTTGTGCAATAGGAACAACAGTATGTAGAGGTTTAGAATCATCTGTTACAGTGGAGCATAAATTGAAACCTTTTGGTGGATGGACCAATAAATTTATTTTTCCACCTTATAAGTTTAAAATTCCTGATGCTATGATTACTAATTTTCATACACCAAAATCAACATTGCTAATGATGATTTCAGCATACGGAGGGCATGACTTAATTATGAAAGCTTATAAAGAAGCGATCAAAGAAAAATATCGATTTTATTCTTACGGAGATGCGATGCTAATCATTTAATCAAATTAAACCTCGTTATTCACGAGGTTTTTTTTTATGAGTAAAAAAATAGATATACGACAATTATCATTGGAGGAATTAACTGAAAAGTTAGTTGCTTTAGGTGAAAAACCATTTAGGGCAAAACAAGTTTATGAGTGGCTTTGGAAAAAGAGGGCAACTTCTTTTGAAGACATGACAAACTTATCTAAAAGTTTAAGAACTATAATTGATGATAATTTTGAAATAAGAGCTATTTCTCTTCAAGAAGCACAAAAAAGTAAAGACAAAACAATTAAAAATGCTTTTCTTCTTGCAGATGAAGCTGTTGTTGAAGGAGTTTTAATTCCCACAAGAAAAAGAATGACGGCCTGTGTTTCTGTACAAGTGGGATGTAGTTTAGATTGTGCTTTCTGTGCAACAGGCAAACTAAAAAGAGTTCGAAATTTAAATCCAGATGAAATTTACGATCAAGTAGCAATGATTAGTAAACAATCCATTGACGAATACGATATACCTTTGTCAAATATTGTATTTATGGGGATGGGAGAGCCGCTTTTGAATTATAAAAATGTAATAGCTTCAATTGATAAAATCACATCACCAGAAGGCCTTGGAATGTCCCCAAAGCGAATAACTGTAAGTACAGCAGGTATTTCAAAAATGATAAAAAAATTAGCAGATGATGAGGTAAAGTTTAATCTCGCTTTGTCTTTACATGCTGCTAATGATATTAAACGAAATAAAATCATGCCGATCAATGAAAAAAACTCTTTGGAAGTTCTTAGAGAGGCAATGATTTATTTTTATGAAAAAACAAAAACAAGACCAACATTAGAATACATTATTTTCAAAGATTTTAACGATGAAATTCAAGATGCAAAAGAGTTGGCGGAATTTTGTTTGTCATTTCCTTCAAAAGTCAACATTATTGAATACAATTCAATTGATGGAGGTAAATATCAGCAAGCAGATGAAGCCAAGGTAGATGCTTTTGCAGATTATTTAGAATCTAGAAATATTATAGTAAACATGAGAAGAAGTAGGGGAAAGGATATTGATGCTGCATGCGGGCAATTGGCTAATAAAAATAATATCGCATAAAAGTTTATAATTTTTTTTAAATTGTAGGTCTAATACTAAAACCTATGATTAAAAAATCACCTATTACACTACTAACGCTAAGTTTATTTTTCCTTTTTAATTCTTGTAACAAAGATAAAGACAACGATAATGAAGATGGAAAAGTCTTGGTTATTGACCAAGGAGCAAAAAATATAGAATCAGAAGTTGCGCTAACCTATACAGCAAAATTTGTTGATGTTCAAGGAAACATAACTACAGCAACAGGAGTTTCCTGGTCATCTTCTAATACTGATGTTTGTACAATTTCTTCTAGTAGCGGAGCTATTAGTTTTGTAGGTTTTGGAAATACTACTATTTCAGCATCTGTTAATGAAGCTGGTAATAGCTATTCAACCACCGTTCCTTTAGGAATTTATAGCCCTACTGTATTTGCGGCTACGCCATCTGCTATATTAGGGTTTCCAGGAATGGAAATACCTTTAGATGTGGTTTATTTATCTGCATCTTCTATAGGAACAATACCAACATGTACTTATTCATCAGATAACACTACTGTCGCTTCAGTTAATTCTTCAGGAATGGTTACTTTAAATTCTGCAGGAGACGCATTAATTACTATTGTTGCAACAAGTCTTGATGGTGATCCTGAATTTCACGTCCCGGTAGCTGTAATTGGTGAACCGACAATTCCTATTCCAGTTACGCGAATCGAAGTTTCTCCAGAGGGGAAGGATTTATTTAGAAACGAAACAGCCACTCTTACAGCACAGGCCTATGATTTTAACGGAGATGCTGTGAGTGAAACATTCACTTGGACTTCTTCTGATCCTAACATAGCAACTGTGAGTTCTTCAGGGTTAGTTACCCCTATAAATATTGGAGAAGTAAATATTTATGCTCAAGCTCAAGGAGTGCAAGGACAAGCTGAAATAATTGTAAATCCAGACACTATTATTGAAGTAACTCCTTTCTGGGTTGATATAGCAGCAGGAGGAACACAGCAGTTTACGGCTCAAACCTATCATATAACAAGAACTACATCCACACCTATCTCCGGTATTAATTACGGCTGGATGATGGCTATGGGAGACATTATGCCTATGTTTTCATTGGGTAATATTTCACAGTCAGGGTTACTGACAGTTGATCAATCACCCATGAACATGATGGACTTGGTTATAGCCTATGATTTAAACAATGAGAATACCTCTGGTGCTGCAATGGTTACTGTCGATATGTTTGGCGGTGGCGGTGGCGGAGGAGGCGGTGGTACCGGCTCTTGCAATTGCGGTTCTGGGAATTCAGACGTACATTCAATTACTGTTGCACAAGGTAATTCAATAAGCTTGTCTGTAATGGATTTTGGCCTTCAACTCACAGTTGATGCTTTGGACGATTTTGGTTGGTCTGTATCTAACCCTGAGTTGGTTTTCTGTTCAGATAATGAGAATATTGTTACTGTAGATCAAACTGGATATATAGAGCCATGGGGAATGGGAACTACTACAATCGAAATTTGTTCTGGAACATATGCTTCAAAAATTATCACGGTAACAGTTGGTTTCTAATCGTAGTTTAAAAAAATAAAGATCATTAGAGCATTGTTTTTTTTAATCCCTTTGTAAAGAAAAAAGATTAGTAGCTAACGATTCAAAAGCATATGCTAAATTAAAGCTTATTAAGATGTAGCTTTTTTAAACTTACTCTTAAGAAATAAAAACAGATTATTGCAGATATAACATCTGAAATAGGAAAAGAATACCAAACCCCATTAATTCCATAATACATAGGAAGAACCAAAACAAGAGGTATTAGGAAAATTCCTTGCTTGGTTAAGGTAAGTAAAAGAGCTGGTTTGGCTTTTCCAATGGCTTGGTAATAAGAAGGAGCAATCAATAAAAAGACAATTATTGGAGTAGCTGAAAAGATCCAAAAAATGGCGTTTGGAGCATGCTGAATAAGTTTTAAGTCTTTGGTAAAAAGGTATGGAATGTAGTCGGCACTGAACATTAAAACACCACCAATAAAAGCAGCTATTATAAGCCCACTTACCAAAGCGTAGTTGATTACAGATTTTACTCTATCGTACATTTTAGCCCCATAATTGTATCCTGCTATTGGCATAAACCCTTGAGCAATTCCAATTAAAGGGAATAGTGCAAACATGGTCATTCTTGTAGCCAATCCATATACCGATATGGCAATTTCTCCTCCAATGCCACCTTTAAGTTCACCGTAGTGGTATAATGTATTGTTCAATACAATAGCCAATAGACTGATAGTCCCTTGTCTAACTAAATTAACAGAGCCAATTTTAAATGTTTCACTTACAATTTTGAAATCAAGTTTTAGAAGCTTAGTTCTTACTTTTAATTCTCCCTTGCCAATAACATAAAAGTAAATTATATAGAATGCACTTCCAAAGTAAGAGATTGTAGTTGCCCAACCTGCACCAGCCATCCCCCAATCCATAATGTCAATAAATATATAATCTAAAATAATATTCACAAAAGAGGGGATCAGAAGTACAATCATAGCAACTTTAGCCTTTCCTTCGGCCCTCAAATTATTGTTGGCCATCATTGATAGTGCTAGAAATGGAATTCCAATTAAGACAATTGAAAAATAAGTGTCTGCTAAAGGCATTATATCACCCTTTGCTCCAAAAACATCTAAAATGGGGAGTTTAAAAAACACACCAACAATTATGGCTAAAATTGCAAGAAAAATGGTAAGTGAAATTTGATTGTTAAAGGCCAATTGAGCTTT
>JBELEU010000071.1:0-9428 GCA_042093455.1 Crocinitomicaceae bacterium
ACTGGTATCTAAAAAATTGTTTTTAGGATGAAAATAGGAAACTTCGGTTTTAAAACCAGCATTTTTAATGTTGCCTGCCCAAGCAGTTCCTATCGTTAAGTCCTGATAATAATTTCCAGCTAAAAATTGAAAATCGTACTTCCATTTGTTAAACTTCCACAAACCAGCAACAATAGAACTATCAAATGTATTGCCAACTTGAATTGCAGCCTCAACACTTGAAAGATCTCCCGTATAGTATTGAAACCTTAAGGCATCTGCACCTGGTCTTTCCTGATAATCAAAATCTATTAAGCTGTATGCATTAAATAAATCGTTGGGATTCCATGCCAAATTAACTCCCCAGTTGATTCGCTGCCTTCCCAACCTCAACTCCCATTTCTCAGCTGAATATTTTAAATATGCTCTATCCAAAATGGAATGCATTACTATGGATTTTTTATCTAATGGAACAAAAGACAAATCAACTTGCCCCATGTCAACATCTAAGATTTGTCCCAAATAAGGATTCAATCTTGTTGCTTCCCCATAAAAAACTCTATTTCTAACTTCAATTACTGAAGTTAATTTATCATTGAAATCAACTTTTAATCGCAATCTGTTGTGAAGAAGATTGTCGGTAATGATGGAATCTAAATCTAGAATCGAAGAAGTATTCATGTACTTTACAAAACCAGAAAAATCTACTTTTTCTTTCCATTTAGGTTCTTTTTTATCCTGAGATAATGAAGATAAATAGCTAAAAATGAAAAGGAGTATAAAAACAATTCTATGCATAAGAACTACACATTTACATCAGAAAGCACCTTTCCATCCTCTAAGGTGATAATTCGTTTTGCTCTGTCAATTACTCTTTGATCGTGTGTTGAAAAAATAAAGGTCATGTTTTCTTCTTGATTCAAACGAAACATAATATCCAACAAATTGGCAGTTGATGTGGAGTCTAAATTTGCAGTTGGCTCATCTGCTAAAACAAATTGGGGTTTTGAAGCCAATGCTCTTGCTACAGCAACTCTTTGCTGTTGACCTCCAGAAAGTTGCCCTGGTCTTCTGTTGATTTGATCTGTTAACCCAACAGCTGACAACAACTCTTCAGCTCTTGATTTTCTTGCACTGGCAGAATCTCCTTGCATAAGCATAATAAACTCAACATTTTCTTTTGCTGTAAGTACTGGAATTAAATTGTAGGCTTGAAATACAAAACCAATGTTTCTTAACCTGAAATCAATTAATTTATTTGACTTTAATTGGGTAATGTCTGTACTGTTGATGATTACTTTTCCAGCGTCTGGCTTGTCAAGACCACCAATGGCATTTAAAAAAGTAGTTTTACCAGAACCAGATGGTCCTACTATGGCGGTGAATTCTCCTTGCTTAAAACTAATGGACACATCGTTTAAAGCATTTACTTCTACATCACCTTGATGGTAGGTTTTAAACAGTTTATTGGTTTTGATTACATTCATAGTTCAAAATTTATAGTGCTCTCACTGCTTCAGCGGGATTAAGTTTTAACGCTCTTCTTGCTGGAATTAAAGAAGATAAAAAAGTAACGACTAAGGTCAAAATGGAAATATTGATGTAATTTCCAAATGATAATTTAGTATATACTCTAGTTTGAATACCAAGTTCTCCCAATCCTTCTCCTACAGAAGATAAGTCAATGCCATGATTTCCAAAATAAGATATGAGCATGTAGGATAGAAAAATGCCAATTGGTGCAGCAACCACAGATATAAAAACAGTTTCAAACACTACCATCAAAAAATCTTTTCTCTTATTTAGTCCAACAGACATCAACATTCCTAATTCTTTTTTTCTTTCTAAAACCGCCATTAGCATGGTATTAATAATCCCAAACGAAAGCGCAATTAAAATGATACCCATGAATATATATATTACACTACCCATTATTTCTTGAGCAAACCCCAACTCAGGTGCTATTTGCCCCCAAGTTTCTGCTTTATTGTTAGGGGATTCAACATTAATTTCTTCAGCCATATTGTTGACCAAGGCTAAATCTTCGCAAATAATTCCAATTTCATGAATGGCAGATTTGTCATTAAGTATTTTTTGAAGGTCTTGCTGTTTCATATAAATATTGGTTCTATCAAACAAAGAACTTGCTGTTTTGAACAATCCTTCTACTTTTAACTTTAAGCGTTGCTGATTTCCATCTTTATCCACAAAAGTCAAATAGATTTTCTTTTTTACATCAATTTTTAATTTTTCAGCTAATTTTTCACCAATTATGGCTGGTTTACTTTTAACACTATTGAAATAGCTGCCCTTAACCATACTTTGATGAACGTTGGTAATGTTTTTTTCAGCATCTGGATTTATCCCAATCAAACGAACACCCTCAGAACCGTGAGCAGTTGAAGCCATAGCCGAAACGATGGTTCTAGAACTAAAATATTTGATTCCTTCAGCACTTTTTAAGAAATTTTGTAATGAATCGAATCCCACAACGGTGTGCTCCAAATCAAAGTTTTCTGAAAATGAAGGATGATGAACTTGAATATGAGATAAATATGAATTTATAGCACTATCCATTCTTTGATCATTTAAACCCAACATCATAGAAACGGCAAACAAACCAGACCATAGACCTAAAACCATGGAAACAATTACTGTCAAGCTTCTTAGCTTATTTCTCCAGACGTTTCGCCAAGCTATTTTAAAAAGTGTTTTCATACTATCTTTTCATTGCTTTAATAGGGTTTAGCTTATAAATCGTAAGTATGGGATAAATGCATACAGCCAGAGAAATAAAGAAAATAATTAATCCGTGAGTTATGGGTATGTCGTATGAACTCATAAATGGAACAACAGCTTCAAAACCTTGATTCTCCATCATTTCTACTTGATCAGATGGAAACTCTAATGGATTGTTATAAAAATGCAACACAATTGGCCTTGATAAGGCTATACCTAATAAAACACCAAGGGAGGTTAAAAAGACGGTTTCATAAACCATTGAAATCATCAATTTTACTTTTTTCATACCAATAGAAACTACCACTCCAAATTCATACTTTCTTTCTTGAGTCATCATTAAAACTGTACCAAAAATTCCAAAAGTTATGATCATGTAAAGAATAAAAATCATTATGAGTCCACCAGCACTATCGGCTTGTATAATTGTTTTAATCTCAGGCATCATTTCTTGCCAAGCCATGATTTCATAGTCTTCATTTAAATCTTGACTTATAGCAGCAACAATATCGGCTTCTTCGCTGTATTCCTTTTTATTTATAACCAAATGAGTCATTAAATCATTAGCTGAAAGAAAATCTTGTGCGGTTGACAAAGACATGAATACACTAGTATTGTTAAGATTAGGGTTTTTCATATCCAATACTCCACATACTGGAAATGCTCCTACTGCTTGCATTCCATGATAACCTTGACCAATAAAAATTAAGGCATCTCCAATTTCTAAATTGTAATACTTAGCCACTCCTTTTCCAATATTGATGGCTTTACTTTCTGCTACCAACAATTGTCCATCAACTAATCTTTTGTTCCAATCGGTCATCAATTGTTCTCTTTCAGGTTCTATTCCAGTAACCAAAACAAATTTTGACAAATCATCAAAAGAGGATAAACAACCGCTTTGAATTCGCTTGGTTGTATTGAATACATCTTTGTTGTTCTTAATTTTTTGTATCAACGAATCGTTGTAACCAAAGGCATTATCGATGGTTTGTTCTTCCCAAAATCCATTGGAGTGAATTTGAACGTGACCTGAATAAGAACCTACCACATTTTGAATCATATTGTCGTACATCCCCAATTGCATAGAACGCATCACAATCGCTAAAAACACAGCAATAACAATAGCCATGATGGTAATAATGCTTCTTTTTTTATTTCGCCAAATGTTACGCCAAGCTAATTTTATTAATACCATTTATTTTAATCTTGATACGTATTGCGTTGTAAAGTAATTGGATGGGATATCCTTATCAAATTCCCATACATTGTATTCTATTATTGTTTTATTTCCCTCATCTTCTAAAGGGATGAATTCTATTTTTGAAAGTAATTTTTTATCGCCATACATTTTGGCTTCATATCCTTGCATTAAATTAACCAACTCTTCATCTTCATCGTAAAACTCTACCTTCAATTGCATATAATCTTCTTTATCAATCCAAACGATTAATTTCCCCCAAACAACAGTAGCTTCTTCAGTTGGCATCAACTCCAATTTCCAACAATCAAGTCCTCTGATGTTTTCTTCTATTAATATCTTGTGTGTATAATCTACAACCATTGAAGATTGCTTAACCAAATCATCGTTGGTTAAATCTGTTCCCATAAAACTTTGAGTCATCATAGATGGTGGAAGTTTTATAGTTCTTTCTAAAGAAGGCAAATAGTTCCAAACTTCATTTTTTCTTTTTAAAAATACAGAACCTTTTTCCTTGGCTGGGCTTACCACCAAAGAAACGGCATAATCGTTTCCTTGAGACCAGTTTTTCATGGTCATTGTTTTTTGCCATTTGGGCCTTACAATGGTAATACTCATCTCAGAATATGAAGAAGCACCACGCATTTTAGCATCTGCTTTCTCAATAATTTCTAAAGCCGATTGGGAATATTCCTTCAAAGGAATTAGAAGAATTAATAAATAAAATATCTTTTTCATAAGTTCTAATTATCCTCCTTTAAATTTGACTACAGCACCTAGTTTTTGTAAAAATGCTCCTACTTTATCTTTATGATTTCCTTGAACATATATTTGAGCATCTTTATATCCTCCACCTACACCACATTGTTGCTTTAATTTCTTAGCTAAATCCTTAGCGTCTTCTTCATTGCCTACAAATCCTTCAATCAAGGTAACTGACTTGCCTCCTCTATTCTTTCTATCAATGGAAACGTATAGTTTTTGTTCATTAAAAGGAAGTGTTTCAACAAATTCATTTTCATCATCAAAATCAAAATCAGGATTGGTAGAATATACTACATTTACTCTTTTCTTTTTAGACATGAGTTTATTGTTCTTGGATAATTTTAATGTTGTTAGATGAAATATTAGCATGCATCATCGCAGTCTGAATAAAGTCTTTCAATTTTTGTTTTGCATTCAGCAAATCTTGATTTCCCAAAGCAGTATCCCATTTTACTATGTAAGTATAGACAGTGTCATTAGTTCCACTTTTAGAGGAATAGGTTTGACCATAACTTAAATTATCAATTTCTTCAAAATCTTTTAAAACCTTATCATTAATTTGTTGTAAATATTTTGATTTTTTTGAAAGTTTATTTAGTTGGTTTCTATAATCATCTCTCTCATTTGAAATCACATCCCTTTCATTAGAAATTGCTGTAATTTTATCATCCCTATCTTCCAAGTAGGTTCCTAATAATTCTGCTTCATTGATTTCTTGTTGAGTTAGATTATTTATTTTCAAGACTGTCCCCTGAAGATCATAGTTTACCAATTGCCTTTTCCAGTCATCAATTCTTTTATCACTCACATACTCACCGCTGATATTTACAACTATCCTAGGTTGATCCTCTAGATAATCAAATTTTGGCTCATCTAGAATTTTTAAACTTTCATTGATCTCAATTACCTTCTCAACAAATAACTCTGCATTTTGCTCAAACAATGATTTATTAATCATGCTTGAAAATTTCACTATACTGGGAATAATAATAAGTAGAATGACTGCAAAAACATACACTTTTACTTTTTTCTCAATTTTTGGATTTACAAACTGAACAAGAGGAAACTTTAATAATCTTAGCACAAGAAAGGTAGCCAAACAAATGAATACACTATTCAATAAAAACAAATAGAAAGCACCTATAAAATAATTCCAATCAGCAATTGCTAACCCATAACCGATAGTACACAATGGCGGCATTAGAGCAGTAGCAATAGCAACTCCTGGAACAACTGTTAATGTTCCACTTTTATTTTTAATTGTTGCTGAAATAACACCTGCCAAACCACCAAAAAAAGCGATTAAAATATCAAGTACTTGTGGTTCAGATCTACTAAACAGCTCTGATGTTTCTGTTTTTATTGGGTTAACAATAAAGAACAAGAACGATGCAAGAACACTTACAACAATCATTATTCCAAAATTACTTAATGATTTAACCAAAACCTTAAAATCATTAGTAGATAAAGCCAACCCTATTCCTCTAATTGGACCCATTAAAGGAGAGATAAGCATTGCTCCAATTATAACAGCTGTAGAATCATTTATTAAACCAACTGAAGCAATTACAATTGAACATATTAAAATCCAAATATTGGTGCCAGAAAACTCAATATCAGCTACAATAGATTTTACTGTTTCTTCTCTGTCAACATCGTGATTAATAGACACTAATTCTTTAATAAATACTTTAAAAGAATCAAAGGACTGTTTGAAGGAAACTTTATTTACTTCGGACTTTATGGGGTCGTAATCAATTTTATCAGAATCATTCATAATAATCACTAATGTAATAACAGTTGTTTAATTTTTTCAACAGACTTTTTATTTTCTTCGTTATTCAATTGTTCATAAATCTTTGTTTTGTCCTTAGATGTCAAATGCCAACTCATAGAAATTTCTTCATTTTCAACATGCTCAATGTTAAAACTTACCAAATCAACTGAGCCACCATACAAATCATTTACATTTTCTAATAAGTTGTCATGATTATAATCTTGAATTTTCAAAAAATTGCTATAAACATTGGTTAGCGGAGTAAAAAGCTTTGAAATAAGAGAACCTGATTGTTTATCTTGAATCTTAGCAACTTTTTCTTTGTCTCTGATTTGAACAACAACAACTCCAGATGTATTGTTTTGAATCCAAAACCTAAACTTTTGAATATAACTTAAAGAAGTACTCAACCCATAATTATCTCTTATACCTGCATCCATGATTTCAATTTTTGGAGAAGTTGGCATAACCACCATAGGTAGAACATATGGAAAAGTTGCATTCATTCTTATGGCTGAAGTCATTTTTAAATTCATTGAAGAATTGTCAGCAAACAATGCATTAAACTCTATATTCTCAAGAGATGAGTTTGAGCTAGTGTGATCTAAAGAATCTTGGAATGTCATAAAGGAAATTGGCTGAGAGCTAATCAACATTCTTCTTCCATCATTAACCAACGAGGGTGAAAATATTATAGTTGGTATAACAGCATTGTATTCAACGGAATCATAATCAATTAATCTTTTATCATAAAATGCATTTAAATTGGAGACCAACTGACTTTCAAAAAACCAACCTCTGTCTTTTGTATATTCAAAATGTTCGTCTTGAAACTTTTTGAATCTAATGAACATGTCTGTTGTTGCAATACTGAATGCTAAAGGATTAAGTAAATCAGTACCCATTGCATTTTTAATTTCCTCACCATTTAAGATCAAATTGTCATTAACAATGGCATTCAACATCATTTCCCTGTAATAGGCCGCACCAATCATACCTCCAGATGCTCCCGTCATAAGATGTGTATGATTAAAAAATTCATTTTGAGTAACACTATCTAAATGATGCAATAAATGAACAGTCCACAAAGCAGCTCTAAGACCTCCTCCACTAGTATTTACCAATATAAGCTTGGGGAGCTTCTCATTTTTAAAGTTCTTTTTTTTCCATGATTCTAGTGAATGAAGAGCACTTTCATTTGACTTCTTCAATCTTTTTTTATCGAAACTAATTTCCTTCAATCTATCAAATGAATAATCTACTGGATTTGAATAATTTAATCCATATGCATAATTTCTAAATTGAAACCAATTAAAATGAGTAGACACATAATTAAAACCAAAAACCCCCAAAATGAGAACTGTTAGAGTCCAACCCTTAAACCATGAATAAAACACGCTAAAAACCATAACTAATAGGGTAAACAATAAGAAAATGCTTGCACCTGCTGGAATATTTAACCATTGATTTTCTCTAAAAAGACCAATAAAAATAAAAGATGCAATTAAGGCCAATTCAAAGAACGATGCATTGATATGGTTTTGAGAAAAAACTTTTTCCAATAGCAGTTTATCATAGTGCTTGGTACTTCTTGCTAAACTTATGGAAAACAATCCTGACATATATGTTTCTACATGCCAAGTTCGCTTATCAAGATAATTTTTAGCATTCTTTTTTTTCTTAATAAAATTGGACTGTTTTAAAGAACTCTTCCCTAAATCATCGTAATAATTTTCTGTTTTTCCACTAATTACGTAAACATTCTTATTGAACTTAACAAAATAAAAGATGGACAATACATAAAACAAAATCAAACCACCTAAAAGAGAAAATATGTAACCAACAATTGGTAAGTAGTCAATTAATTCTTCAGTATGTAAAAAAGATTGAACTTTAAAAACAAATAGAATAATAAAGAGCAATGGGATAATCATATTATTTATGCAAAACTTTAAAAAAGGCCTAGACAATGTTGCTAAAAACTTAAATTCTTGGGCAAATAAAATGTAACTATATATATGAAAAGACATAATGAACCCTCCAAAAGAGAAACCCATAATAAGAAAGGATAAGTAACTTATTTCACCCAAATAGGTTGGTGCAAGAAATAATGAATCAACTCCAAAGCTATCCCCTAAAATACCAGTAACATATAACGAAAGTAAAATCCAAAAAAATAAAAGAACATGATTCCTTTTAAAATGCAACAATAACAACTGAAATGGAAAGAAATAATAAAACCTTGTAATAGGCTTACTTTTAATTCTCCTTTTTGAAACCGATCCAAATTCACTCATTCTAATAAAGAACGAGATTTTTTTCGAGAAGTTTTATTTTTTAAGTTAAAAATTTAGACTCAATTGAGTTTTTTATACTGAGTATAAAACAGAAATATATAAACAAAATGGATGACAGATGTAGATATTGGAACCACTACACTTGCATATTCATCTAAAAAGAAAAAGGGAGAAACAATGTAAGCAATCTGAAAAACTGCATAAATCATAAAACCTTTTCTAAGTTTAAAATTCATCAATGCTACACCTAATAAAACTAAAACATCAATGACAGCTCTAACTAAATAAAACCTAACTAATTTAAGTCTAATCAACTCATTGAACTCAAGTCCTTTTCCTTTCCAATTTTCTTTGAGAGTTTCCATACTCTCAAATGCATCTTGATTGTTTTTTAGGTCTTCACTATGATTAAAAAAAGCCCAGTGAGAAGTATCATTACTTATGCAGTAAACAAAACCCAACAAACTCAAAAGACACAATAACTTTAAAGCTCTAAATTGTTGACTATCGTTGGGTACATTAGTTGATTTCATAGTTGTAATATCTAAATTTATTGGGAGATTGTAATTCTATTCTCTTGAGTTCACCTTTTCTTTCAATTGACAATATCAAATCATCGTTATCAAAATAGTTTAACCATTTTTCTATATCATTAGATAACCTTATGCCA
>JBELEU010000072.1:0-9423 GCA_042093455.1 Crocinitomicaceae bacterium
AGGATTTACATGAGCCATAATAAGGGTATCCCCCATTACCATTCCGTCATGAGTTCTCCAATTATCTATTATGCCAACTTCTACTGGCTGAGTTGGATCCTGATTTATATCTAAAATAATACAGCCTTTATTGGCTCTGTTAGCTCCAAATATGTAAACATAACCCCTATCATCTATAAAAAGGTTATGTGCAGATGCCCATTGACTACCAGAGGGACCATTATAATAGTAAGTTGAAAGAACTGTTGAAGATGGAAGCGGGTTTAAATCAATGATTAGTAAACCGTTTTGAGCTTCAGTGGTAACATAGGCATAATTGCCATACGTTTTTATATCTCTCCAAATGGAACTAATACCAGGTTCATGAAAAACTTCATTTGGATTGAGTGGGTCTGTCACATCAAATATAAATGTACCGTTTTGTGTACCAACAATTGCATATTCATTTCCTAAGCTGTCTACCCAACCCCAAATATCATTTAAATCACCTGGTTGAGTTGAAAAACTAGATTTATTAACATGGTTTAACAATTGAATGTTTTGTTGACCTGAAATAGAAAATAAAATAAAAAAAGAGAAAATTAAAAGATGTAAATGGTGATATTTTTTCATAATTGGGTTAAAATCGTTAAAATTTTGATTGGAAGATACATGATTTTTAAAAGATGTTTTTGATGTTCAACATTTTTTATACTTTTGCCACCAGTTGATTTGGTCGCGTAGCTCAGCTGGATAGAGCACCTGCCTTCTAAGCAGGCGGTCCCAGGTTCGAATCCTGGCGCGATCACAAAAAAAAGTTCGATACTACTATCGAACTTTTTTTTTACCACCATCTTTTCTCTCTGAGTGAAATAAGTAGATAAATAAAATAAAAAATACCAATTACAATAAATTCAAGGTATATAAGATAATAAGGCCACTCACCTATTATTAAAGGATTTTCAACATCTGGAGGAGAATTTAAATACATATAATTAGAACCAAGTAAATAATTTAAGGGCATAATCAAAGCCATTAAAAAATTGAGTAAACCAAAAACTTTTAGCCAAGAAAAACGAGACAAACTAAAGTCTGAATAAAGCAATAAATAAACAGGAATGAGTATAATTAAAGAGTGAGAAACAAAATACTCAATGTATGCAAACATAGAACCATCGTAATGGGTTATTTGGGGTGTCAAAATAGAAACTAATCCACCAGAAATCCCACAAAAGAATAAAAACTCAAAAAACAGATTTTTTTTTGGTAAAAAAACAATAAAACAAGCAAGATACTGACTAATTCCACAGAGCTGAAGAGGTAAATGTGTTTGAAGTTCCCACTTTTTGTTTACAACACTTTCTATAAGAGTAATGAGTGTAAGAATTAATAAAAAAAAACTTAATGATTTTGAAATTAGCTTAATGTATGAATCATTAAATAACTTAACGAACCACAGAAAAATAATTATTGATGAAATAGATAAGGCTACATTTCGTAACCATTCATCTGTAAGAACATCAATAATATAATCTGACATTATTTATTAAAAAATTTTGCTTCAACAGAAAATCTATTTTTTCGTTGTAATAACATGGGATAAACATTAAATAATATTGAAAAAACAGAAAGTGTAACCAAGTTAAACCATTCATGATTTATCAAGTAAAAACATTGAACTAACAAAGTAAATACCAAGGAAATTAAGTGAGAAGTTTCAGATTGACGAGTTTCTTCAATAAAAACTTTAATATAATCCTTAGTTCTTCCTTTTAAGTAAACTCTCTTATTTAGTTGTTTAAAAAATGAATTGACTAGAATGTAACGAAATCCTGGAACACCTAAAAAGCGAAAAAAACTATCAGTTTCAAACCTTTTTTTCAAATAATAATTCTGAGGCAGGCGAACATATTTAAAAGTTTGAAAAAATAAAAAACCAGTTAAAATTAGATTCCAAGATTGCGCGAAATTGAATACAACTCCCAACCACCTATTCTCATAAGTTAAAGACAATTGGTAAAAATACACTGCTAAGAAATAAACTATTGTATAACTAAGTACAAGAACTGGAAGCTTTAAATAAATAGACAAATGGTTAAACATCTTTTAAAGTAAGAAAATCAATTTACAAATGATTTAAACTACCAAGATAATTCAAATGCACCTTTTTGTTTCAAATCATAATAATCTGAACTGTGACCATTGCATTTTTTTTTGAAAACTAATTTTTGATTGTTACTCATATCATTCATTAAAACATATAGTCTACCGTAATCGTTAATTAGCAGATCATTGTAATTAAGTTCTTTATTTCCTGACAATAAAACAACATCGTTTTTTAAGCTATAATCTGAGGGATTTTCAGTCAAATAAATTAACTTTTTATCTGAAAATAATATTCTCCTATTTACAATACTATCTGAATCAATAAAGGTTGGAGCTAATAAGTCATTGTCATACCAATTGTGCTTGACATTGAATAAGAGTTGATCCTCATCTTTAAAAAACTCTTTTGATGATATGAAATAATGCTTGTTAGATGAAATCAAATCAATAATCACAGGTTCTTTTGTATGGTATACAATTAACTTTTTCTGAGAAGACAAAACTAAGTTTTCTTGATAATCTATAATTAAAGTAAAACTCAAAAGAAGTATGGAAACATAGAAAAAAATCCAACGATAACTAATTAAAAAAAGAAGAACAAAAATAATTATTATGTAAAAAAGAAAAGTCTCCAAAATTGAAATTGAAACTCCATCTGTAAGAGCTAGCGGAAGATGATCAATATAATTGACAGATTTCTTAAGCCACTCAACAACTAAATTTAAAATTTCTCCAACAGCTTGAAATAAATAATCAAATTTTGAAGATACAAGTAACAAGATTCCTAAGAAAAGAATAACAAATGCCATAGGAATGACAATTAAATTGCTCAAAATAAAATAGTTAGGAAACTGATGGAAATATAATATTCCCAATGGAAAAGTAGCACATTGAGCAGCTATTGAAACAGTAATTAATGTCCATATTTTTTTTAATATATATTGTTTTGGTTTATATGCATTTTCAATTTTTGGCTGAATAAATAAAATACCTAATACTGCAAGAAAGCTCAACTGAAAACCAACCTGCATTACTAAAAAAGGATTGATAAGCAACAAGAAAAAAGCGGAAGCAGCTAATGAGTTATAAACACTAGAGTTTCTATTAAACATCAGACCTAAAACAACAAAAGAAAGCATTGTTGTTGCTCTTAGTACAGAGGGTGATAAACCTGTTAACAAGGCATAAGACCACATGAATAGAAGAATAATAGAATATTTCATCCAGCTTCTTCTAAATAACAAAGGGAAAATATCTAATATAAATTGTATGATTAGAAAAACTATACCCACATGTAAACCTGAAACTGCTAAAACATGCATAGCACCAGTACTCGAAAAAGCATGCTTTGTAGATGAATCTAATTCATCTTTATACCCAAATGTTAATGCAGAAGCAATCGCTAAATTTTGATTTTTTAAACTACTTTTCTTAAAAAGATCAATACAAATATTTCTTGCAATAACAGCATATCTTTTAATGTTGTAAAAGTTAGAACCACAAAATTTATATTGATCATCTTTTACGTAATTCACCCACTCAATTTCATGAAATTTTAAATAGTTTTTATAATTGAATTGTCCAGGATTTTTAGGGGATTTTAAAGTACTCCAGTTTGATGAAATTTCTAATTTATCACCTGGTAATAATAGTAATGTTGATTTATTTTTTGGGAGATATACCATTGCTTTCCCTAATACAGATATAGTAGAATCAAGAATCTTTATACTATTAATTGAGACTTTACATTGTATAGATTTTTTCTTTACTTGAATTGCATTATCTATTTCAACCAATGAAGTTGTCTTATCTAAATGCTTTGTACGAACTAATACTTTCCCGTAATAATCAGGATACAGACTATCATGATGAGCAATACTAACAACTATACCAGCGAAAAACAGACTTATAAATAATAAACCTTCTTGAATAAACTTTAATTTATTTATGGAAAAAACAGTTCTTATTAAATTATTTTCAATAAGTAAGGAACTGATTAAAGACAAAAAAAGAAACAAGAAATATACCCAACTAGTTAATGAAAAATATATTGCTATCGAAACACCTATGATAAAATAGACAACAAGCTTTAATAGTGGATTTTTACTGTGACTCAAAACGGTCACAAATGAACATAAAAAAAGCCGACAAAAGTCGGCTTATTTTAACTTAAACATTTATTTTCTACTAAACGTGCATGGCTAGTTAAACCAAATCACGAGCGATTTAAATACTGTTTATATTAAAGATTGTATTTAGACATTAATTTATTGGTTACCTTTTCTCTGTCTAGATCGTTCAAAGAAACATCGAATAACATCATTTCAGCAACCAAAGTTCTTGAACTTGCAGATGGACTATCAAAAATCATAGAATTTATCTTTAAGCCATTATTTGAAGTCAATGGAATATTAAGTGAATTATCTTCAGCTATAGGATTAATTTGATCATTAACATAGGCTTTCATTCCTTCCTGAGTGCTAAATTGTAATACTAAAAGTCTAAAGTTACTGCTTCTACTAATTGGCACATTCAAGTCACTCATGTTATGACCAAATATCAAATTAGAATTAGAAGAAAAACCAACATTTAATTTCCCGAAAGGTAAAGTGTCTGATCCTTGAAGAATAGAACCAGCATCAATAGCTTCATTGTTTATATTACTCACATTATCACCACTAACATTCATTTTAGTTGGATTAGCAACAACCATAAACAATGTATAGTTAGAGTTTACAAACAATCCCCCAGGAATTTCCATTGAAGTAGAAATGTTTTGATCATAAGTTGAACTTGAACCGTATCCATCAGCCTCAAAGTTGCAAAACTCAATAGCTGGATAACCATTAATAGCATCGTTAACAAAAACAGGGCGATTATTTGGATCGGAAGATGTAGCAATATTTACACCATGTCTTCCAGGCCAGCTTTCAACAACACTACCTCCAATATTTTGACCATATGTATTTCCTACTTGGTAAGAGTTTTGATCAATATCATTACCCTTTGAATACGAAATAATTCCGTTATTACTTAGGATAGCATCATCAGCAGTCAATTCTAAAACAGGATTAACAATTCCATATTCACCAATTATTGGACCAATTGGAGCACAGTTTTCAATATCATAAGAAGTTGCTAAGTTGACAGAAACAATTTTATTTCCATTTACTGCTCTACATACATATGATAAAGGCACACCAGTTGTAATGTCACCTGCAGCGCCTAAAACAGAAACCAGATTGTTAACATTTGTACTACTTATAGTATATAGAGTTGTTGATGCATCTCCACCAAGAGCAAACAATTTAATATTTAAATTTTCTAAAGAAGACAGGTATGATGCATTAACATTCGCTGAAGGAGAGTTAGGAATAGAAGAGAAAGAGGCATTAATACTTGATGTAATATTGCTAGTACTTGAAGTTGATTCAACTAATAAGTAAAATACTCTTCCGTAAGTTACATCTGAAATATAACAAGCAGGGTTGCCAGCACCAACATAAGGCTGTAGGTCTTGAGGAGTAACTGTTGGAGCAAACAAGTCATCGTAACTAGCAGGTAAATCAAAACTCATTGTATAATAAGATTGAGATAGACGAACAAGTACTCTATTGTATGTATTATTTGATGAAAATCCTAAATTAGAAGAAAGTGCAACACCATAAGCTGTAAAGTCTAAACCTAAAGAAAGTGCCATTTGTTGTTCAGAATGTACTTCTTCCATGCTAAAACTTATGTTAGAAGGAATTGCTCCATATGAAGCATCACTAACAATATCGTTTAAAGCTTGAACAACTTGGGATTTAACAACTTGATTTACTGTTGAAGAAATATTCCAAGATCCAGAAAGAATATCAATTGAAAAAGTTCCAGCAGCTCTATCAACAACAATAACATCTGGTGTGGCATTTTTCAAAGAACCACCTTGTAACATATTACCAGGATATATAACTGAAGAATTTGGATTAAACAATGGAAACTCTTGCATTCCTTGAACAACACTGTAAGTCTCAGTTGTACAAGCCCAAAGACTATCACCATTAACAACAGTGTCAACAGTAACTGATTTAGTTGATGAATTCATAGGATCGTCAAAAACACCGCCTTTTTCAAGCACTGTTTGAAATGATTCACTATCATCTTCTTTATTACATGATCCCAAAGAAAAGATCAAAGAAGAAAGAAATAAAATCGATAAAAAATGTGGAAGCTTTTTCATTGTTTTTTTTTTAGTTTTTTAATAAATGTTTCCGCAAATATATAAAAAATAAAATAAAGTATGCACACATACTATAATTATTATGAAAAAGTTTTGTGTTTATGTAAATAATTAAAATATTATTTTGAATTAATAAATTTTTAGAAATTTCCTTTCTAGAGAATGGTTTTTAGTGCTGAATTTTAAAATATAAACACCATTAGTGAAATTGGATATATCAAGCTTAATCCCTAAAAAGTCATTAGAATTTAACATTCTCGTGAGTAACAACTCTCCAAAAACATCAAAAATTTGAATTTCTGAATTAATAAGTAAAACATAATTTAAATCACCAAAATCTAAATTAAGATGAGAACTTGAAGGATTAGGAAACATTGAAAAATTAGTAGAAATCTCTTCAACTAAACCAACTGGTGGTGGTGGTGGTGGTGGTGGTGGAGACCCTACTTGACATGGTAAAGAATTTTCTAAATGAAAATATCCAGGAGATGCATTACCAACACCGTTTCCTCCGAAAACATCAACATTTGGAAGTATTATATTACCTATACAGTCAGAAGCAAATATTTTCACTCTACCTCCTCCTCCTCCTCCTCCATTTTCGGCATCTTCTCCATTATCAGTTGTAATACTTTGATTTCCTCCACATCCAAATGGAGCGTTATAACTGCAACCAACACCATAACCTCCTACACCACCGTAACCCCCATTACCGCCATTAGAGTTCAAATCTCCTGTAATATAATTTACTCTATTACTTGTAAGAAATATTCCACCTCCGGAACCTCCTCCAGAACCTCCTCCTCCTCCAGCTCCACACGAAAAAGTCTTTTCACCACAATCATTACATGGATCGGAACAACAACCTGAACTAGAAGATTGACCTGTTCCTCCATCACCACCAAATCCACCTATTCCTCCATCAGATCCATTTACAATTATAGCTCCAGTAACAATTAAACTATCAGCTAGTGCGTTCAAGTAAACCATTCCTCCACCATCACCGCCATCGGCACCTTCTGTTCCTTTTGAATATGAACGTCCTCCACCACCTGAACCTCCGCCACCTGAACCCAAATCAATATCAAACCCTGTGTTTGTTCCATATAAATCTCCAGGATCACCGCCACTTTTACCATAACCTGGGTTAATAGCATAAGATGAAGAAATTCCTAAATTAGATTTAACATATGTTCCAACTCCATCACCTGCAAAGCCACCGTACTCTCCATAGCCGCCATAACTACCACCTCCACCAGCACTACCACCAGAACCACTAGCAATTAAACCTGCATCATCACTTGATGTACACTCTTGTTTTGGGCCAGAACCAGATCTTCCATCTTTACCTCCATAACCACCACCATCTCCACTACCGTCACCTCCACCAAAACCAGCTTCAACCTCAATTTGACCGGGATTACCTGAATCACTACATCCAGACAAACCTCCTGTGTCTCCAGTTGAGCTTGATACTAATTCGCCCCTGTCACCAAATGCACCTCCTAAATAGCCACTATATGACGCATCAACAACACCATCAATTCTAATTTTATCAGCATACACCTTTAAAATACCACAAGAATTAACTGAATATTTTTCTACTGATAAATTAACATTAGGTAGTACATGAAAAGCACCCAAAACATAATAACTGCCCGAAAGTGTGGTGTCATTACTAACAAAAAAATCACCTTGAATTATAGTGCTATCGCACTGTCCAAGGTGATTCTTAAATAAAAAGGATGTGGTAATAATAAGTAAGGTTGATAATCTCATAGCTATTTTAATTAAAATCTAATTTAATCAAAATAGCTTAGATTACTTTTTATACCTCTTCAAAATCTACATCAGTTACTTCTTCATCTGTTTTTTGCTTTGCAGCACCCGAATCAGGAGCTCCTTCAGGAGCACCGCCTTCTGGCTGTGAAGCATTGTACATGTCTTGACTTGCAGCCTGGAATGCAGTGTTTAACTTTTCCATTGCTGTATCAATTGTTGCTATATCTTTAGAAGCATGAGCTGTTTTCAACTCTGTTAAAGCCTCGTCAATTGGTGCTTTTTTCTCAGCTGGTATTTTATCACCATACTCTTTTAATTGTTTTTCAGTTTGAAAAATTAAACTATCAGCAGCATTTACTTTTTCAACTTCTTCTTTAATTTTTTGATCTGCATCAGCATTAGCTTCAGCTTCTTTTCTCATTTTTTCGATCTCTTCATCAGAAAGACCTGAAGAAGCTTCAATCCTAATTGACTGCTCTTTATTGGTTGCCTTGTCAATTGCTTTGATTTTAATAATACCATTAGCATCAATATCAAACGAAACTTCAATTTGAGGAATTCCTCTTGGAGATGGTGGAATACCATCTAAATGGAACCTACCTATTGTTTTGTTATCGTTTGCCATTGGTCTTTCTCCCTGTAGCGCATGAATTTCAACAGAAGGTTGATTATCCGCTGCAGTAGAGAAAACTTGAGACTTTTGTGTTGGAATAGTTGTATTAGATTCTATTAATTTAGTAAAAACACCACCCATAGTTTCAATTCCTAAAGATAAAGGTGTTACATCCAATAAAAGAACATCTTTAACCTCTCCTGTTAAAACTCCACCTTGAATTGCAGCTCCTAAAGAAACCACTTCATCTGGGTTAACGCCTTTAGATGGCGCTTTCCCAAAAAACTTCTCAACAGATTCTTGAATTGCTGGGATTCTAGTTGAACCACCAACTAATATAATTTCATCAATATCACTTGTTGAAAGACCAGCGCTTTTAAGAGCAGTCTTACAAGGCTCAATAGTTCTTTTAACTAAATCATCAATTAATTGTTCAAACTTAGCTTTAGTCAAAGATCTAACTAAGTGCTTAGGAATACCATCTACTGGCATAATGTAAGGAAGATTTATTTCAGTAGAAGCAGATGAAGACAATTCTATTTTTGCTTTTTCAGCAGCTTCTTTTAAACGCTGAAGAGCCATAGGATCTTTCATTAGATCAACCCCTTCATCGTTCTTAAACTCAGAAGCTAACCAATCAATTATTTTTTGATCAACATCATCCCCACCTAAATGAGTATCTCCATCTGTAGATAAAACTTCAAAAACCCCATCTCCTAAT
>JBELEU010000073.1:0-9187 GCA_042093455.1 Crocinitomicaceae bacterium
GTATCGTTAGTATACGATAGTTCTGATTTGATAATAAGGTCTCATAATATATTTATTGATACATCATCTGCTAGATTATATGCATGTTCTGTTTTGACTCCAAATGGTTATTATCCTCTAGCTGTTTATGATTTATCTAATCCTATATCTCCATCACTAATTGGCACATATGAAGAAGTAGATGTTGTTCATGATGCCTTTGTCATTAATGACACTGCCTATTTAAATTGTGGCTATCAAGGTTTAAAAGTTGTTCAGTTTAATGATGCAGGTATCCCTATTCAATTGGGAGAATTAAGTTTATACATTGACAAAGGATACAATCATTCAGGTTGGTTATCTGGTGACGGGTTTAGTTATGTTATGTGTGATGAGACCCCTTCGATGGATTTGAAAATTTTAGATGTTTCTGAACTAGATGATATAAAGGTTAGTTCTACTTTTTCATCTGAATTTTACGATGAAACCCTTCCTCATAATGTAATTGTAAGAAATGAAACAGCTTATGTGAGTTATTACAACGATGGATTGCAAATTTTTGACATTTCAAATCCTGATAATCCAAAAAAAATAGGTTACTATGATTCTTACTCGGGAAGTAATGAATTACCTTACCGAGGAGCTTGGGGGGTTTATCCTTTTGAAAATGGAGAAAAAACCTTACTCTCTGATCGCAAAAGAGGTCTATTGCTTTTAGGTTTTAATCCTCCTCCAGTAATTTCTGAAAATCCTGCTTTTATTTTTCCAAACCCAGCTACGAATTTCATTTATTTTTATAAACTCCACATTGGGAAAGCAGATTATGAATTATCAATTTATAATTCATTAGGGCAATTGGTAGACACTTTCACTTCGAACAATGACTATTGTTTAATTGATGTGAGTCAATTTAATACTGGATTGTATTATTACCAATATCATTCAAACTACGATAGTCAAATGCTTTCGGGGAAATTTTTTGTTGATTGATTTCCTTTTAATTTAACTCTGATGTCAGATTTTTTTAAAAATGTAAAGTTGGTGGTTGCTTTAATCCCCAGAGGGCGGGTGTCTACTTATGGAGCAATTGCTCGTTTTTTAGGAGCTTCAAAAAGCTCTAGAGTTGTTGGTTGGGTATTGAATAAATCTGCTAATATTGATGAGGTCCCAGCACATAGGGTAGTAAATAGGTTTGGTTTTTTATCAGGTAAACATCATTTTCAATCATTATCTCATATGCAAGAATTACTAAATAAAGAGGGTGTAATTGTTGAAAATGATGAGGTTCTTAATTTTGATAACTTATTTTGGGTCCATCTAAAGAATTGAAATGGTAATTATATTCTTTTAAACATTAAATAATTATCGCTTAAACTTTTTAATTTTACAAAATATATGGGAGAGTTAAAAAATGAAGATGTTTTAAAGGCCTTGGCTAAGGTTATGGAGCCAGACATGGGTAAAGATATTGTTTCATTAGGATTAGTTAGTGATTTAACTATTGTAGATGACAATATTTCTTTTACTGTTTCAACTAAAAATGCAGCCATGCATTCCAGAAAGAGAATGAAAGAAGCATGTCAGTTTGCAATAGAAAGAAGTTTAGGTTCTGAATGTAAAATAAATGTTGAAGTAAAAGGATTAAAGAAATCTGAATCTGCTCAGAAAGTTCTTCCTAATATTAAAAACATTATTGCGGTTGTTTCTGGAAAAGGAGGAGTGGGCAAGTCTACCATTGCATCAAATATTGCAGTTGGGTTAAGTAAGAAAGGTTTGAAAGTTGGTGTAGTAGATGCCGATATCTATGGGCCATCAATGCCAATGATGTTTGATTGTCAGCACTACAGACCATTATCTAAGCAAGTTGATAGTAAGCAATTTATAGTTCCTGCAGAAAATTATGGAGTTAAGTTGCTTTCAATTGGTTTTTTTGCAGAATTAGATCAGGCTGTTGTTTGGAGAGGGCCTATGGCTGCAAAAGCATTGAATCAACTTTTTTTTGATGCCTATTGGGAAGAGTTAGATTACTTAATTATTGATACACCACCTGGAACTGGTGATGTTCATTTATCAATAGTTCAATCGCTCCCATTGACAGGTGTTGTTGTTGTAACAACCCCACAAAATGTAGCAATTGCAGATGCTAAAAAAGCAGTAAGTATGTTTAAAATGGATAATATTAATGTCCCAGTTCTTGGAATAGTAGAAAACATGTCTTGGTTTAGCCCTGCAGAATTGCCTGATAATAAGTATTTTTTATTTGGTGATAGTGGAGGTAAGAATTTGTCAGATTCTTTAGGTATACCTTTACTTGGTCAAATCCCATTGGTACAAAGTGTACGTGAAAGTGGTGATGCTGGAAGACCAGCTGTAATGCAACATAATACCACAGTTCAAAAATATTACTTAGATTTATGTGACCAATTGGTTGAAAAAGTGAATTGGAGAAATGATAAATTAAACAAAACTAAAGTAGTTGAAGTCGAGTATGGTGAGCCTAAATGTTCTTCTTAATTTATGAGTGAAAACGAAAATATTATTAACAAAGCCATTGATGAATTAAGACCTTATCTTAAAAATGATGGTGGAGATATGGAGTTGGTTGAAATTACCAAAGACAAGAAAGTCATAGTTAGGCTTTTAGGTGCTTGCCAAACATGTTCAGCAAGTAAAATGACAATCAAAGCTGGATTAGAGGAATCTTTGAAAAATCTTATTCCAGATATTTCAGGTGTCGAAGCACTTAAAGAATAATTTTCTAAAATTCAAACTGTAATCCTATTGATGGAAGTACTGTCCCAGAAACATTACTTATATACTTCAAACTATATCTTGTTGGATCGTTAGGATCAACTAAAATATTTCCATTTGCATCCTGATCCGCAATTAAGCTTCTTTGTGTCTCAGCTTGAAAGTTATATAAGTTTTGTATATCCATGTATAGATTTAATGCTACTTTTTTCCAAAACCATTTTTTATCTATTCTAAGGTCTAGACCATGGTTGGCTTTAAGTCTTTCATTATTAAGATTATTGTAGTCAAACACCCCAAATGAGTTGGCATCCCAAACTTGAATCAATGATGATGTTGCATAATCGTATGGAGTATAAGGTGACCCTCCAGCGAATCTGAATTTCATGCCTATTTCCCAATCATTTTTGAGTTTTAGCCCTCCAGTTAAACTAACTATGTGCCCGTTGTCCCATGCGGATGGGGCATAGTTGTCGTCTTTATTTTTGAATTCACTTCTAACCCAAGTGTAAGCTAAAATTCCATAAAATGATTTGCTCAATTTCCTTTGCGCTAGAAATTCTATTCCATATGATCTCCCTGATGAGTTGCTTGTAACAGCTTCATTCCCTATGACGCCAAAATTTCCACCAAGGTTAGCCAATGAAATACTATCTCCAAGAAGGAATGGGTAGTTGTCGTATTTTTTATAAAAACTTTCAATTGTGATTTTGCTGTATTTTTCAGGGTTAAATTCAATTCCACCTACAATGTGTTTGTTATTAATGTAGGTAAGGTTGTTGTTTTTGTTAATTAGTTCTCCGTTTAGATCTTTAAATCCCATAACCGTATAGGCTGGCAATTGGAAATATTTTCCAACATTAAAATTCAAACTTAATTTATCATTTAATGTATAAGCTAGGCTAAACCTTGGTGATAATTGATCAATAGGATTTCTCATGTCTTTAGAGTATGAATTTTGGTCAGTTCTTAGTCCTAGTGACCCAATTAATTTGTCATTTAAGAATTTTCTACTTAGCTGTCCAAACAATGCTGTTTTCAAAAGATTAAGTTCTGAATCAAAATCAACGGTAAGTGTATCTCCCTGGAATTCTATTTTTTGAAATGTGGAGTTTGTGTATGTAGCATATTCAACTCCAATTCCATAGTTTATTTTCCAACCACTTTTTCTTATTGTATTTTCAAATCTGAATTTATTTTCTATCTCTTGAGAAAGATAGTCTTGTCTTAAATTTTCTGGACGTTTAATGTTGTTACTATATTTAACTGATCTATTGTTTAGGTGATTTCTAGAGAAAACAAAATTTTGAAAGCTATTGTCTTTAAAATGAGTCCAATTAGTTCCTATGGTGTAATTCCATTGAGTTGTAACTGGAAGATACCCAAGAATGTATTCATTTCTTTCTCTCAAGTCAATATCAGTTACATTGTTATTTATAGCAGTGTTAAGAACAAAATCATCGATTGCTCCTAACCCAATCACTGTAAATTGATTTTTGTCATCAATTTTAGTTTTAGTTTTGAATTGAAAATCGTTGTAGGTGGGTAAAAATGGTAATCCTATTAATTTAAACAAGAATTGCAAATAGGATCTTCTTCCAGACAATACAAAGGTTGTTTTTTCACCGATTGGTCCATCAAATGTCATTCCAATATCGCTTGAGCCTACAGTGAAGGTTGTTGCTAACCGGTCTGGATTTCCATCAACTTGTTTAAATTCAAGAACAGAGCTCAAGGTGTTTCCTCTGTTAGCTGGAAAGGCTCCGGAGTATAAATCTACTTCCCTTATGAAATTTACATTGATCATTCCAACAGGGCCACCAGAAGAACCTTGAGTTGCAAAATGATTGATGTTGGGTACTTCAATTCCATCAAGATAAAATCTATTCTCATTTGGGGCACCTCCCCTAATTATAATATCATTTCTAAATGAGACGGTTGAAGCAACACCTGGGAGTGATTGAATAACTTTTGAAATATCTCTATTGCCACCAGGATTTCTATATATTTCCGTAGCACTTATGTTTCGTTTACTAACAGGACTTTCTTCAGATTTTTGAAAGGGAGATGCAGTTATTTCTACCTCTTCAAGGCTAGTTGAAGATTCAATGAGTTTGATAATAAGACTGGTTGGTTTGTTTGATGATACAATTATTTCGGAAAAACTTTTTGATTTGTAGCCAACAAAACTGCATGTTAAGTTGTATAGACCTGGCTTCAAGTTTTTTATGATATAATTACCATCTAAATCGCTTGATACACCTGAATTTGTATTTTCAATGAAAATATTTGCAAATGGTATTGATTCATTGTTTATTGCGTCTACTACAGACCCTTTGATTATTCCACTTTGCGAATAGTTGTTAATCATGGCTGTGGTAAACGATATCAATAAAAATATCTTGAAAGTTTTGATTTTTAACTTTTTATGGAAATTGATTTTCATTTTCTTGTAAATGATTTTATGAAAAATAAATTGTTTAACTATTTCAGAACAAACATAAACAAAACTTATTAAAATCCTTGCTATTAATAAATTGTTTAAGTAATTTAGCTTAAAATTAAACAATATGTATAATTATTCAATAGCAGATTTAGAGAAATTATCGGGTATAAAATCTCACACCATTCGTATTTGGGAAAAAAGATATAGTCTTGTTGTTCCCAACAGAACTGACACTAACATAAGGTCTTATAATGACGACCAATTGAAAAAAATATTAAACGTTTCATTGCTTATAAAAAACGGTCATAAAATTAGTAAAGTTGCAGCATTTAGTCCAGAACAAATAAGTGAATCAGTAAGGAAAATAACAACATTGTCTGATGGTTTTGAACCATACATAAATTCTTTTGTTATCTGTTCAGTTCAGTTTGACGAACCACTATTTCAGAAAACTTATGATGAATTAGCTTCTGAATATGATTTAGCGCTCATTTATGAAAGTGTTTTTATTCCAACCTTAAGAAAAATAGGTACATTATGGTTGTCAGGTGAATTATTTCCTGCTCAGGAACACTTTTTGTCGAACTTAATAAAACAGAAGTTTTATCATGCTATTGAAGCTGTCCCAAAATCAAGTAGAGTTAGCAAGAAAGCATTTTTGTTTTTACCTCCTTGGGAAGATCATGACTTTGCATTGTTATATTCCAATTTAGTCCTTAAGAAAATTGGATTTGATGTTATTAACGTAGGAAAAACAATCTCACATGAAAGTATTATTCAATGCATTCACAAAATAAAACCTGATATGCTTTTCACAACTTTTATTGTTGGTCAAAAAGTCACTGTTCTGCAGAAGTTTTGTGATGATATTAAATCTAACTCTTCATGTAAGCTTTTTTATGCTGGTAATCCAGACTTACTTAGATTGGTCAATACACAAGGCAAAGTGTTTTTCTCTCTTAATGATTTCGATTCATATTTCAGTAATTTATCTTTTAGTAGTTGAAAAAAATAGCAGTTATTGGCTCGGGTTTTGCAGGTCTAACCTCCGCTATCGAACTAGCCTCAATGGGTTATGACGTAACTATCTTTGAAAAAAATTCATCGCTTGGAGGTAGAGCTAGAAAGTTAGAAGTTGATGGATTCACTTTTGATATGGGTCCTAGTTGGTACTGGATGCCAGATGTTTTTGATCGATTTTTTGCACGTCATGGGAAAAAAACCTCTGACTATTTTAAGCTTAATAAGCTTGATCCTGGTTTTTCTATTGTTTTTGATGAAAATGAAGAACTAGTTGTTCCTGCTTCTTTTGATGAATTGGTTACCACATTTGAGTCCATTGAAAAAGGTGGGGGAGAACAGCTAAGGAAGTTCATGAAAAAAGCCAAGAAAAAGTATGAAATTGGTATGGCAGATTTAGTCTACAAGCCATCACATTCAATTTTTGAATTCATAAATTTTTCAGTTATAAAAGGGCTGTTTCATTTAAGTATATTCACATCTTTTAGTAAATATGTAAGAAGATATTTTACGGATTCAAAATTAATTAAGTTGATGGAGTTTCCGGTGCTTTTCCTTGGTGCAACACCAAAAAACACACCTGCACTTTATTCATTAATGAATTATACAGGTTTGGAAGTTGGTACCTTTTATCCTGATGGTGGTTTTTTTGCGGTTATACAATCATTTGTTGATCTAGCTAAAGAGAAAAACGTTCAAATAAGATGTAATGCAGAAGTAAGTAGTATCAATGTTTTAAATGGTCAATCGAAGTCAATTACAGTTAATTCTGAGGATATTCCATTCGATTTTGTTGTTGCTAGTGCTGACTACCATCATGTTGATCAAAATTTGCTTGAGAAAAAATATCGAAATTACTCAGCATCATACTGGGATACAAGAGAAATGGCTCCTTCAAGTCTTCTATTTTATGTTGGGGTTGACAAAAAGTTATCAAACTTAAACCACCATACCTTATTTTTTGACCAAGATTTTGATGAACATGCTAAAGAAATATATGACAATCCATCATGGCCAAAAAAGCCTTTGTTTTACATGAGTTGCTCTTCTATTTCTGATGATAATGTTGCCCCTAAAGGAATGGAAAACTTAGTTTTTTTAATTCCCCTTGCACCAGGTTTAGAAGATTCTGATGAAATGCGTGAAAAGTATTTTCATATGATCTTGAAAAGATTAAAATCACTCACCGGAAATGATATTTCTGAGAATATTGTTTTTAAACAGTCTTATTGTGTAAAAGACTTTGAAAAAGATTATCATGCTTTTAAGGGAAATGCTTATGGTTTGGCAAACACTTTAAGACAAACAGCAATCCTCAAACCAAGATTAAAAAACAAAAAAGTTAGTAATCTTTTTTACACGGGTCAACTGACAGTGCCTGGCCCTGGTGTTCCTCCTTCGATAATATCTGGTCAAATCGTTGCTCAAGAAGTACATAAAAAATTATCTTAGCGCAATGAAAAATTTATACGATGATATTTCTTTCAAGTCTAGTAAATTTATAACCAAGACTTATAGTACTAGTTTTTCTCTTGGCATCTATTTATTAGATAAATCAATCCACGAAGCGATATATTCAATTTATGGATTTGTTAGGTTAGCAGATGAGATAGTAGATACTTTTCATGAGTTTCCAAAAAAACAAATTTTAGATGATTTTAAATCTGAGACTTATTTATCTCTTGAAAGAGGGATAAGTATCAATCCTGTTATAAACGCATTTCAGCTTACAGTTAATAAATATAACATAGATAGAGAAATGATCGATTTGTTTCTCAAGAGTATGGAGCAGGATTTGCAAGATGTGATTTATTCTGACCATTCTTACCATGACTACATTGTTGGTTCTGCGGAGGTGGTAGGACTAATGTGTCTTAAAGTGTTTGTTGATGGTCGCCAAGATTTGTATGATGAATTAGAGAGTTCTGCAAGAAGCTTAGGAGCAGCTTTTCAAAAAGTTAACTTTTTAAGAGATGTTAAAGCAGATTACGAAAATTTAGGAAGAACATACTTTCCTGATGTAGATTTGACTAAGTTTTCCAAAGAAGAAAAAATTAAAATTGAGAATGATATTAATGTTGATTTCACTGCAGCACTAAAGGGCATTAAGCAGTTGCCTAAATCTTCTAAATTAGGTGTATATGTTGCATACAGGTATTATTTGTCTCTTTTCAATAAAATCAAATCCATACCACCAGATGATATAATGAATACTAGAGTTAGAATTCCTAATTCTAAAAAGATATTTTTAACTTTTAGATCAGCTGTTAAGAATCAACTTAATTTGATTTAATAATGGATAAATATTTATATCTGTTAATCCTCGCGTTTTCTTTTATTGTTCCAATAATATATACTTTCCACAAAAGGCTAAAGTTCTATAAAAATTTCAAATCATTTATTTTAGGGTTTTCATTGATGTTTTTTGTTTTCATTCCATGGGACATTTGGTTTACTGATTTAGGTGTTTGGGGATTTAACGAAAGATACTTTTTAGGCTTATCAATTTTTGGTTTACCAATTGAGGAATGCATGTTCTTTTTTGTAATCCCGTACGTTTGTATTTTTACTTATCACGTTGTTTATACGCTTTCAAAACCAAGCAGAGTTTCTTCAATTAAGTTGACTTATTTTTTAAGTATTTTATTGTTTGTTTTAGGGATTGTATTTCTAGAGAAATGGTATACTTCCATTACTTTTATTTCTCTTTCAGTATTGTTATTGATTAGTACAAGGTTTGTTAATATGACATTATTCTACAAGACCTTTCTGATTATTCTTATTCCTTTTTGTATTGTCAATGGATTATTAACGGGGTCCTTTATTGAGGATCAAGTAGTTTGGTACAATAACGATTATAATCTTGGAATTCGATTAGGTACTATACCGATTGAAGACGTTTTTTATGCAATGGATATGTTGTTGTTGGTTTCTCTTTTTTACCAATCTAATTTAAGACTTAAGTCTTACAACGAAACGGTGTGAAATTGT